>JBAWAB010000326.1:0-13639 GCA_049589035.1 Salegentibacter sp. | reverse complement strand
ATTCCTGGTAAAACTGCTCGAGATAATCTTCCATGAATTTGTGCCGCTCTTCAGCCATGTGCCTACCGGTTTCGGTGTTCATACGATTCTTTAGGAGAAGCAGTTTTTCATAGAAATGATTGATGGTGGGCGCGGTGGAAGCCTTGTATTCTTCCTTGGTCATGTTGAGATTTGGCTTAATCTCAGGATCGTATAAGGCACGTCCTTTGAAACCGCCGTAGTTAAAGGTGCGGGCAATCCCGATTGCTCCAAGCGCATCCAGCCGATCGGCATCCTGTACAATATCCAGCTCCCGAGAACTGAAATTCCGCTTCACATTCCCGCCTTTGAAGGAAATATTTTCAATGATCTTCACCACGTGTTCGATCACCTCGGGAGTTAAATCCTGAGATTCCATGAAATCTTTTGCTCTTTTGGGACCTACGGTTTCGTCTCCATCGTGAAACTTGGAGTCGGCAATATCATGCAGTAAGGCGCCCAATTCTACCACCAGCATATCAGCTTTTTCTCCTTCAGCGATGTGTCTTGCATTATTAAATACTCTTTGAATATGAAACCAGTCATGGCCGCCTTCGGCATTTTCGAGTTCCTCTTTGACAAAACTGATGGTATTCTGTATGATCTGCTCCAAAGCTTTATAATTTTTGGAATGAGACCTCACAGGTTTTTGAAACTTGTGAGATCTATGAATTTTTTACTTAATTTCAGCAATGATGGTTCTTTCTACCAGGGCTGCGAGACTTTCCGGATCATCGGAATCGGCTGGAATCGGCTTGTGGACCTTCATTTTCAGGTGAACGCCAATGTCCAATGGAAAACTGCCGTACCTGAATAATTTCCATGAATTGTTGATCGTAATAGGAACAATGAGCGCTTCGGGCATCTGCTTGAACAGCATCATCATTCCACTTACCTGAAATTTCTTTGGGGCACCGGTTCGGCTGCGGGTTCCTTCGGGAAAGATAACGGCAGAGCGTTTCGTTTTATTAAGATATTTCGCAAACTGTCCCATTTTCAGCAGGGATTCCCTTCTGTTTTTCCGATCGATAAGGATCGAGCCTCCATGTCTCAGGTTAAAGGAAATACTGGGAATACCTTTTCCGAGTTCTTTTTTGCTGACGAACTTTGGGTGATGTCTTCTGAAATACCAGATGATTGGAGGGATATCGTACATTCCCTGGTGGTTTGCCACAAAGATGCAGGGCCGGTCTACCGGAATTTCATGAGGACTGTCAATGCTGAAGCGGGTTCCGAGGAGATTAAGACAGCGCAACAGGAAGAAATTAAAAATATCAACGCTCTTTTTGTGGGCATCATATCCGCCCAGCTTCAGGCTTAGCCACTGGATGGGATGAAACACCAGCAGATTGATAAAAAAGAAGACATAGAAAATTACCGACAGCGGGTAAGAAAACAGTTTTTTCATTTTATTGTTTAAAGCTACAAAAATAGGATTTTCGGCAGAAAGGCATCAAAGGTTGCTATCTACTCCTACGCAATGACCGTCCACACATCGAATATTTGAAGGAGGTGCGAGTACACTGCAATCTGAAGGATTGCCGTAGGTTTCGTTGTAATCTAGCCTGGCGCTGTCATAATCGGCCACCATTTCTTCCAATCTGGCACGATCAATATTGGTGGAAAATACGAAGTATCCGTCGGGACCTCCGCAGGTTTTCTTTCCGTAGGGAAGATAGTCGCAGCCCGATTCTTCTGTGCACGAAGTGCTGTCAATAAAAGCCTGGATTTCGTCAAATTGTTGCTGTAGCCGGGCTTCTGCGGCCTCTCTGCCTGGATTGTTCACATTGCAGGCAATAAAGCCCAGGCAGGCAATAAGTAATAATTTTTTCATTGGTCAGTTTGTTCCGGCTAAAATAAAAAAAGGCCGGATTATTTCCGGCCTTTGCTTTATCAAAAAAGGGCATTTTTTAACAAAATTCGTCGTAAGCTCCTTTCAGGTTCTCTGCGATCATTTCGGCAGGGCGGCCCTCGATGTGGTGACGCTCAAGCATGTGCACAAGCTCGCCATCTTTAAAAAGTGCCATAGAAGGGGAAGATGGAGGGAAAGGCACCATATAGCCACGAGCTTTGTCGGTGGCTTCCTTGTCTACACCTGCAAAGACGGTGAAAAGATTATCGGGAGTTTTACTGTTTTGCAGAGAAATTCGTGCTCCCGGGCGCGCATTTGCTGCAGCACATCCACAAACAGAGTTCACCACTACCAAAGTGGTTCCTTCCTTTTTCATAGCTGCCTCAACATCTTCAACGGTATGTAATTCTTCAAAACCGATGCTGGTTAGATCTTCGCGCATTGGTTTTACTAATTCTGCTGGATACATATATTGGTTTTTTATTAAACTTTATTGAATTGCAAAGATACCAAATTTACTTCAGCCGGGCATATCTCAATTCACTATGTATGAATAGGTTGAATTTATGAGATTTCGCTTTTGTTTAGCAGAAAAGCTCTTCTGAAAAACTGCGTTAAAATAGTATCTTTGCATCCAAAGTTTTCTCTTCATGATCAAATGGTTGGCGGCCGTTTTAGGCTTTATGTACTTCAGAATTCCCGGGGCTATTCTCGGTTTTATTCTCGGAACTTTACTGGATAACTGGATTCGCGACAGCGGAGGATTGCTGAAGGGCATGATGGGGGAGCAGGCGCAGAAGCAGCGGGTATCACCCGGTGATTTTGAGCTTAACTTGCTTTCATTGGCCTCTCTTGTGATCCAGGCCGATGGAAAAGTTACCCAAACCGAATTGGATTACGTGCGGCAGTATTTTGTGCGTGCTTATGGAAAGGAACGAGCCAATGCTACCTTCAGGACCTTCAATGAGGTCATTAAAAACAGGCAAATTTCAGCCCAGAGAATATGTGCTTATCTGCAGGCGCGTACGCGATATGAAGTGCGGCTTCAGATACTCCACTTTCTTTTCAATATTGCCCAGGCAGACGGGAACGTTTCAGAACCAGAACTTCGTCAGTTGGCGGAGATAGCGGGTTATTTGAGAATAGGACAAAGGGATTTTGAGAGTATTAAGGCGATGTTCCTGAAAAGTGCCGATAATGCATACAAGATTCTGGAGATTGACAAATCGGCTTCTGATGCTGAAGTGAAGAAGGCTTTCCGCAGCATGGCTAAAAAATACCATCCCGACAAACTGCAGCATATGGATGAAGCGTACCGCAAAGGCGCCGAAGAAAAGTTCCGCAAAGTCCAGGAAGCTTACGAGCAGATCCAGAAGGAACGGGGAATGTGATTTGATGCTTTGCCTGCGGCCGGTCTTCTATCGCCGTCTTCTACAAAACTGATCAAATTAGTAGAATTTCAGCTTCAGTTGCCACTCTTTCCTTTCTGGCTTCCTGATAAATTTTTCTAAAAAATATATTTAGGTGCGGCTAAAAATTTGTTTTAATCTTCCTAAATCTGTAGGTTTAGCTTCTGAAAATCAATAGAACTATGTTCAGTTTATCAGAAGAGAATTACCTCAAAACCATCTTTCACCTCGAAAGAAGCTACAGCGCCGGGGTAAGTACCAATGCCATTGCCGAAGAACTGGAGACCAAAGCCTCCTCGGTGAGTGATATGGTCAAGAAACTTTCAGAAAAAAAACTGGTCAATTACAAGAAATACCAGGGGGTGAAGTTGAGTGAAAGGGGGAAGAATGCCGCAGTTGAAGTCATTAGAAGACATCGGCTTTGGGAATATTTTCTGGTTGAAAAACTTCATTTTAACTGGGATGAAGTCCATGAGGTGGCAGAAGAGCTGGAACACATCAAATCTGAAAAACTCATCGAGGAACTGGATCGTTTTCTGGATTATCCCACCAGGGATCCTCATGGTGATCCCATTCCCGATCAGGAGGGAAATTTTGCCAAGACCACCCGCATATTACTGAGCGAGTGTAAAGAAGGTGAAACTGCTGTGGTGATTGGTGTAAAGGATTCATCGGCTTCATTCCTGCGATATCTGGACAGGAATAAAATTGCCCTTGGCAGTAAAATAAAACTTCTTTATAAGGAAAATTTTGATCAATCAGTAATTATAAAAACATTGGAAGGTGAGTTCAATCTTTCAAAAAAAACAGCATCTAATCTTTTCGTAAAAACTGAGGAAAATGAAATCTAATGAACACCTGAAAAGGTCGCTGGAAGAGGTACATGGGTCGGTGAACGTATCCGAACAGAAAACGACCTGGAAAAGGATTTTGGCCTTTTTGGGGCCTGCCTACCTCGTGAGTGTTGGCTATATGGATCCTGGTAATTGGGCTACCGATATTGCCGGGGGCAGCCAGTTTGGCTATAAGCTGATTTGGGTTTTACTGATGTCCAACATTATGGCCTTGCTATTACAAAGCCTTTGTACGCGGCTTGGGGTGGTGCGGGGGCGTGATTTAGCCCAGGCCTCGCGCGAGGCTTATCCTCCGTTTCCAAATTTCATCCTATATATCCTGGCCGAACTGGCAATTGTAGCCTGTGACCTTGCAGAAGTAATTGGAATGGCCATCGGGCTTAATTTACTCTTCGGCCTACCCATGATCTGGGGGGTTTCTATCACGGCGCTTGATTCTTTTTTACTGTTGTTTTTGATAAATAAAGGCATTCGTAAAATGGAGGTTTTTATTTTGGGTCTTATCATGGTTATTGGAATTTCCTTTTTAATTGAAATGTTTTTTGCAAAGCCCGATATAGGTGACCTGATGGCTGGGTTTGTGCCATCAATACCAAATAGCACCGCACTTTATATTGCCATAGGAATTATTGGAGCCACGGTAATGCCTCATAATCTTTACCTGCATTCTTCCCTGGTCCAATCCCGAAAAATAAAACACACAAAAAAAGGAATTAAGCAGGCTTTAAAATATAATGTGATCGATTCGGCCATCGCTTTAAACCTCGCTTTTTTTGTAAATGCTGCAATTTTGATCCTGGCTGCGGCAGTATTTTATAAAAACGGAATGTATAATGTTGCAGAAATTCAGGATGCGCATAAATTATTACAACCATTATTAGGCACCGATTGGGCACCTGTTTTATTTGCTCTGGCCTTAATTGCAGCCGGTCAGAGTTCTACTCTTACCGGTACTTTGGCGGGACAAATCGTAATGGAAGGGCACTTAAATCTGCGCATTCAGCCATGGGTGAGACGATTAATTACCCGTTTATTGGCCATCATCCCCGCCCTGTTTACGGTAATCTATTTTGGTAGTAGTGGTACCGGGCGATTATTGGTTTTAAGTCAGGTAGTACTTAGTTTGCAATTAGGTTTTGCCATGATTCCGCTCATTCACTTTGTAAGCCAGAAAAGATTGATGAAAGGTTTTCATATAAAGTGGCCCATGCGCATTGCTTCCTGGCTCATTACTCTCATTATTGTAGGATTGAATGCCAAATTGGTGTATGATGAAGTTAATGGCTGGCTGGAAACCACGGCGCACCCCATTTATATTTGGATTTTTGTCGTGCCCCTTTGTATTGGCGCGGTTATATTATTGGGATTTATTACCATATATCCTTTATTAAAAGGCCCAGGCACAAAAGAAAGAAATATGGTACCTCATATAAGCGCTTCTGAAATCGGAGAGCTATCTATTCCAAAAGCATATGAGCATATCGCCGTGGCCGTTGATTTTTCAACTGCGGATAAAAAAAGTATTGGGTCGGCGCTCCAAATTGGTGGCAGAGATGCAACCTACACGTTGGTTCACATTGTAGAAACTCCCGGGGCAATTATCTACGGCAATCAGATTAAAGATTTTGAAACTTCAAGTGACATGGATTTTTTAAAAGATTATCGGGAAGAACTAGAAAAACATGGCTATGAAGTAGAAATTCACCTGGGATTTGGAGTTCCCAAAAAGGCACTACCAAAGATTATTAATACTACAGCATACGATTTACTTGTAATGGGAAGCCACGGCCACGCTTTTTTTAAAGATCTCATTTTTGGGACAACAGTAGATGCAGTAAGGCATAGGGTTCATATTCCCGTATTTATTCCGTAAAGTTTAGATTTGATGGTTCTGCTTGAATTTTATCCGAATGGAGAATCTTTAGGTGAGAGGATTATTACTGGATCTAATTTTTCTATTGCGGAGGTTTCAAAAATTCAGATTTGAGGCTTTCTATCTTTAGGTTTTTCCCTTGCTCTATTATTAAACATAAAATCGAACCGAATCTATAGTTGGGGATAGAAGTGAGGAAAGTCATATTAGAAAAAAATTAGTGGTCGCAGCCGCAACCGCTTACTCCGCAAGATTTCACCTTTTCGTCAGATTTCACTAGAAAGGCGGGTTTCCAGATAAATTTTGTGATCAAATAACCCAGAGCGATTGAAAAGCTAATGAATACGAGAATTTCCTGTAATAGTTCCATAATCCTTCAGTCGGTTTTGTGTTCTTTTCTTACATTATTTTAAAAGCTGGAAGGCCGTAAGGGCGACCACATAGGCAAAGCCGCTCATTATAAACAGCTGCAACAGCGGCCATTTCCAGGTATTGGTCTCTTTCTTTACGATGGCCAGAGTACTCATGCACTGCATGGCAAAAGCATAGAACAACAGCAGGCTCACGCCACTGGCAAAGGTGAATAGTGGTCCGCCCAAGACGGGATTGGTCTCTGCTGCCATCCGCTTTTGAATGGTCTTTTCTTCGTCACTTCCTACACTGTAAATGGTGGCGAGGGTTCCTACAAATACTTCGCGTGCCGCAAAGGAGCTGATGATTGCAATGCCGATCTTCCAGTCGTAACCAAGAGGAGCCACAACAGGTTCGATACCTCTTCCCATAATTCCGATGTAGGAATGCTTCAGTTTATAGGAAGCTATTTTGTGCTCAAGTTGGCTTTCAGATAAGCTGGTGTTTGCAGGAACTTCAGATTTGACGATTTCCGAAGCATTGTCAAAGTTATCTCCCGGGCCATAGCTGGCCAAAACCCAAAGCACTACAGAAATAGCCAAAATGATCTTTCCGGCGCCAAAAACGAAAGATTTGGTCTTTTCAAGAACGTTGATGGCCACGTTCTTAACCATGGGCACCTTGTAATTGGGCATTTCTATGACGAAATAGCTTTTGCTTTTCACTTTCAGAATCATATTCAGCAACCATGCTGAAAATATCGACATTCCGAAGCCTAAAAGGTACAGCAGCATGAGCGTAATTCCCTGAAGATTGAAGCCCATCCAGGTCCTGTCTGGTATTACGAGGGCAATAATGATGAGGTATACGGGCAGGCGTGCGGAGCAGGTAGTGAACGGCACAACTAAAATGGTAATTAGTCTTTCCCGCCAGTTTTCGATATTTCTGGTGGCCATTACGGCCGGAATAGCGCAGGCTGTTCCTGATACCAGTGGCACTACACTTTTTCCACTAAGCCCGAAACGGCGCATGATGCGGTCCATTAAGAACACTACACGACTCATATAACCCGTTTCTTCAAGCATAGAGATGAAAAGGAACAGGAATGCGATCTGCGGAATAAAAATAATAATTCCGCCCAGGCCTGGAATAATCCCTTCAGAAAGCAAATTTGTGAAAGCTCCGGGTGGCAGGGAATTTTTCGCCCATTCCCCGAGAGAGGCAAAAGCCCCATCTATAAGATCCATTGGGTAGGTAGACCAATTGTAAATAGCCTGAAAAATGAGCAGCATAATCCCGAAAAAGACCACGTAGCCCCATACTTTGTGAGTGAGGATGCGGTCTAATCTTGCCCGCAGGTCGGTAGCTGAATTCAAGTCAACTGTGAGTGCTTCTTTTAATAATCCGTTGATGAACTGATAACGTAAAATAGTCTCTTTCTGCTGAAGCCGCTTTAGGTCACTTTCAGATCTGGTGGTAAAGCCCGCTTTTTTATCCAGTTCACGCCGGTCCACATTTCCGAAGTTCACGTCGTGGGTAATTACCAGCCAGAGCTTATACAACGCCTGGTTAGGAAATGTTTTTCGAAGATTGTCGAAGTATTCCGGATCAATGACAGAAGCATTTACGCAGGGCTCGGTAGGCAATTGGCGGTAATTGATGATGAGCTCTTTGAGCCGGTCAATCCCGATATTTTTTCTGGCGCTTACCAGGGCTACTTTGGTCTTTAGTTTTGCTTCCAGCTGCTCAAGATCAAGAGAAATTCCCTTTCTCTTCATTCGGTCGGCCATGTTTACCACCAGAATTGTGGGAATTTCAAGGTCTTTGATCTGAGTGAAAAGGAGGAGGTTACGCTTCAGGTTTTCAACATCGCTTACCACCACGGCAACATCGGGATAATCTTTGTCGTTCTTGTTAAGCAGAAGTTCTATAACCACGTTTTCGTCTAACGAAGAAGCATTAAGGCTATAGGTTCCGGGAAGGTCGATAATGTGAGCCTTCAGGTTACGCGGCAATCTGCAAATTCCTTCTTTTTTTTCAACCGTGATCCCGGGATAGTTGCCCACCTTTTGATTAAGGCCGGTAAGTTGGTTGAAAACCGAAGTTTTCCCGGTATTGGGATTGCCAATAAGTGCAACGTTAATCTGTTTAGCCATATCAACTAATTAGCTCAATCTCAATTTGCAAGGCAGTTTCTTTCCGGATAGCGAGGTGACTGCCGTTCACGTTCAGGTACATCGGGTCTTGAAAGGGCGCGGTTTGCACCAATTCGACCTCGTTGCCAGGTAAACACCCCATTTCCAGTAATTTCAAGGGCACCTGATCTGCAGAGAACTCCTTTATAATTCCGCGCTGGCCGCGTTTTAGATGAGCTACAGTTACCTTCAAATTTTTATTTAGATTGAATTTAAACAAGGCAAAAGTAAGAGAAATTCTACTAGTAGAAAAGTTTGCGACTTAAAAAGTATTACTCCTGGTACTCAGCCTCTAAAATTTTGATGTCATGCATGAGATCTTCAATGGCTTCGGGATCGGTTCCGTCATAAAATCCACGGATTTGGCGGTCTTTATCCACCAGCACAAAATTCTCGGTATGGATCATATCATAAGGGCCACCATCGCCGGTAGTTTTGGTGGCGAGATAGGATTTCCGGGCCAGATTGTAGATCTCCTTTTTCGGCCCCGTTACCAGGTTCCATTTTTTATCGTCCACTCCTTTTTCGATCGCATATTTCTTGAGCACAGGGACGCTGTCGTGATTTGGAATAACAGTATGTGAAAGCAGCAAAACGTCTGGATCATCCTTCAGCCTTTTCTGGATCTTCAGCATATGGTCGGTCATAATAGGGCAGATGCTGAGGCAGGTCGTGAAAAAGAAATCGGCTACATAGATCTTGTCCTTATAGAAATCCTGGGTAATGGTGTCGCCGTTCTGATTATAAAGTTCAAAGTCGGCGATCTTGTGATATTTGCGCACATACTGCACAGAGGTATCAACCATTTCGGCATTCACCATGTCTGGCTGGTATACCGGCAGTCTCTCTTCAGGTTTCAGGAGATTGTAAATAATGTAAAGGCTTATGACCGAAATTATAAAAAGTGCGATCGCTAAAGTCTTGAACTTCGCAAAAAAACGTAGCATGCTAAAAAATTTGATACAAAATTACAGGCTGGCTCTCAATTAGTCGAATGCTTAATCTTAAAATTTCAGCTTTGGAAAATCCGAAATTGCCGCAGACTTTTTTAGGAGCTTTTAAAAGATTACTTTTGTGCGATTAAAATCGAAGATAAAGAAGAATGGATCCATTTATAGTTAAAGCAATACAGTTACTGTTAAGCCTTTCTCTCCTCATCATACTGCACGAATTCGGCCACTTTATTCCGGCTAAGTTATTTAAAACAAGAGTTGAAAAATTCTTTCTCTTTTTTGATGTAAAATTCGCGCTTTTCAAGAAGAAAATTGGCGATACTGTCTACGGAATTGGCTGGCTGCCATTGGGAGGTTATGTGAAAATCTCGGGGATGATCGATGAAAGCATGGATAAGGAGCAAATGGCACAGCCCCCGCAGCCCTGGGAATTCAGAAGTAAACCGGCGTGGCAAAGACTTATTATTATGCTTGGCGGCGTTACAGTGAACCTGGTTCTTGGGTTTCTTATCTTTATGATGATCCTGTTCGTTTGGGGAACCAATTATGTTGGGCCCAAGCAAATGCCGGAAGGTTTTGCCGTAGCTGATAGTTTTAAAGACTACGGATTTCAGGATGGGGACAGAATACTTCAAGTGAACGGAAAAGATCTGCAAAACAGCATAGATATTAACCGCTATCTTTTTATGCGTGATGTAAAGACGGTTACGGCCTTACATCAGAATGGCAAAAAAGAGACCATCACCATCCCAGACGAAATTGGTACAAAAATGTTTCAAAACGGAGTGATGCAGCCTTTTGTGCCTATTCAGCGGCCGGTTTTGGACAGTGTGGTGGCTGATATGGCTGCTGAAAAGGCCGGATTGAAGAAGGGAGACAGCATTATTTCACTGAACGATCAGGAGATTGGCTACTGGCATGAGATTGGGCCGATTTCCACGGAAAATGAGAACAAACAGATCCAGGTGGTTTACGAACGGAACGGAGAGATAAAAGGCGCCATGGTCACTCCTGACGAAAATGGGCTACTTGGAATCACTCCGCAGCGTAACTTTAAGGTGCAAACCCAAAAATACAGCCTGGGCGAAAGCATAACCGAAGGCTTTGATGATGGCTACTGGACGCTTCGCGATTACATTTACCAGTTCAAGTACGTCTTTACCAAGAAAGGAGCCACTCAGTTAGGCGGATTTGGTGCTATTGGTGGCCTTTTTCCCGATATCTGGGATTGGCAGTTATTCTGGCATACCACGGCCCTCATCTCTATTATTCTTGCTTTTATGAACATCTTGCCAATCCCGGCCTTGGAC
The DNA here is from genome assembly GCA_049589035.1 of Salegentibacter sp. Taxonomy (GTDB): domain Bacteria; phylum Bacteroidota; class Bacteroidia; order Flavobacteriales; family Flavobacteriaceae; genus Salegentibacter_A. The sequence goes on along the minus strand of JBAWAB010000326.1, from coordinate 2,824 downwards.
GGGGGCCATGTGATGTTCCTTATGTATGAAATGATTACCGGAAGAAAACCTAACGACAAATTCATGGAGATTGCCCAAATGGTAGGATTTATTATTCTTATCGCTCTGGTACTTTACGCCAACGGGAATGATATCTACCGATGGTTGTTTGACTAAACAGCTCAATTTCTTCAGAAAGAAATTCTGATAATATTTTCGTGCTAAGGATGCTGAAAATGCTTCTTTAGTACGAAAAATCTCTCCATCCTCTATTTCTCAAAATACCTTGAGAAAAAAGGATTTTTTCTTTATTAAAGGGAGTTCAAAGGTCAAAACGCTATAGGTTCAGCAATTCTTAAAACATTTATAAGAGAGGTTAAACTTTGATAAAATCTTTGCCGTTGCGGGTGGGGATGAATTATCTTCATGGTTGATCAAGAGTCATGTATAGCTGATCTTCAGCTAAAAAGCGCTCTTGTCGAGCTAAAATATCAACTATGAAAGAACGATTACCAGCTATTCTTTTACTGTTTTTTGCCAGCCTCACTTTTCAGGCTTGCGTGACAGTGGCTCCGCAACTTGAGAAAGGAAAGAGGAACACTCCTGAAGGTTATGCTACGGAACCTGCGGTTCCCCTTGGAGTTGCCACCAATGAGACTACTTCACAACAATTGGGGTATGCTAAAAATCAGGGGCAGGCTGCGGAAGAAGCACTGCATTATCTCATCAACCATGCTACTGGCGCCGAAATGTCTGCGGGACCTTATCAGATCGGGCTTGTCCTGGAAAAGCCAAAAGATTGGTATGAAAACCGGGGCGGTCAGGACCAATTTCATTCTTCCGACGGAAATGCCTTTCTGGGTGTTGCTGTGAGGGATGCCTATGACGGCAGACTCATTCCCGGCCTTACGGTGAAGGCGAGTATATTAGATGAAAGTGGAAATACAGTCACCGAAAAGGAATTGCCTTTCGGCGTTCATCCGCTTCTTAATAGATACGGTGCAAATATCGACTTCCCGGCAGGTGGAGATTATTCCCTGAAGATAGAGGTGGATCCGGCACCATTTTGGCGACATGATCCTGTGAATGGAGATCGATATTCAGACACGGTAACCGCCGTATTCAATAAAAGAAATATAGCCCCCGAAGAATTTACCGATCCGGTTCGGGATGAAAATAAAGAAGAGTGGATGCCTTTGGCTAAAGCCCAGGGGAATGCGATCAAAAGAGCCATTGATGCCATGATTGCCAAAACAGCTATGGATGGGGAGGAGATCAAATACGGCCCATACCTGCTGACTTACGCTGTGGAATACGCCGAGGGCTATTGGCATTTTGTAGATGGAAAACTGCGCTACAACATACGGGTAGAGCAAAGTGCTGAAAAGAATGCACATGTTGAAGTTGCTGTTTTCGATGCTAAAACCGGCAGAATGATCCCCGGTTTTGATGTGGAAACGACCTTCTTCAGAGATGGTCAGAAAACAGATACTGTGAAACCTACTTTTATGTGGCATCCCTGGCTTTATCACTATGGAGAAAATTTCAGAGTTCCCAAATCCGGAAAATATGAATTGCAGGTGCATACTTCTGCTCCCGGAATCAGGAGGTATGGCGAATTCGGAAAACAATTCAATTCGGGTATCGATCAGCGGTTTACTGATGTAGATGTGCAAACCGGGCAGAAATAATAAGGAATCAAAGACTATTGGAATGAAAGAGAAATTACTGAAAATCCTGCTTAGCTCATTTTTTATATTTATCCTGTCCTTTCCCGTCAGGGCCCAATATTACAGGGTCTATGGTTGGGAAACGCCGAAAAGAGGATGGATGGAACTAACCTTGTGGAACAAAGGCATCGTGAACAGCGATCTGACCTTTGAACGTGAGGGCCAAGAATTTAGCCGTGAAGGACTCTTCCTGCATTCTGCGGAAGTTGAATATGGTGTGACTGATAAATTTGCCGTTGGAGTATATGGCGATTTCCGGAATTCCGGCGATACCGATCTGCAGTTCTACCGCTTCCGGGCTGTGGCGAGATATTCCCTTTTTAGTAAATTCGAAAGATTCTTCAATACCGCCCTTTACCTCGAATATTATCTGCCCTCCAGCAATGTGCCGGATCCTGCGGAAGTAGAAATGCGCCTTATTTTGCAGAAAGATATAGGAGATTTTCGATTAAAACTGAATCCTGCAGTGAGCATGGACACTTCAGGCGAAGAAGTGAAAGAGGGTATCAACGGAAATTTCTTTTCCGGGATCTACTGGAGGCGGTACTATCCTGTGCAATTAGGAGTGGAATACTACGGGCGCTATGGCCAGATTCGGCATTTGCCACCGGCCAGTGAACAGGAACAGGTTTTATTCGGAGTTGTTGACCTGCGCTTTTTCAGAGGCTTTAAATGGCAACTCGGCGCCGGGACAGGCTTGACTCAAGGTAGCGATGATTTTCTGGTAAAAAGTATTCTTACTTATGAATTTGGAACCATAAGGCCATCAAGGCAGAGAAGGTAATTCATAAAAAAGGTGGACTTTTTAGATCCACCTTTTTTTGCCCCAAATCTACCATGAACTTAACCTACTTATGTTATGGTGAGTCCAAAGTAATGTAGAAGATCCCCGCGACAAAATCTTTTAGATGAAGGTCTTGGGAATTCGTTAAGGGGTTGCGCCAGGGGAAAGTTCCGTAGGAATTAAGATTTAATTAGTAGTTGTTTATCAGGGTATTACTGAGATCGCATAAAAAAAGGTGGACTTTTTAGATCCACCTTTTTTTGCCCCAAATCTACCATGAACTTAACCTACTTATGTTATGGTGACTCTAAAGTAGTATAGAAGATCTCCG
>JBAWAB010000325.1:0-1911 GCA_049589035.1 Salegentibacter sp. | reverse complement strand
GTTAAAGTTTGCTTTCTTAACCTTCCGGTAAAGTGCAAGCAGAGAGGATTCATTTCTTTTGCACAAACTCAAATCCAAACTCAAATAACAGAAAAATGAGGAAATTACTAGCGTTAGCGTTGTTTTTGACATCTGCTACAATTTTTGCTCAAGGAACTATTACCGGTACGGTGATGGATTCTCAAATGAATGGTCCACTTCCGGGTGCTACCGTGATGGTGCCAGGAACCAATAATGGTACAACTACAGATTTCGATGGAAAGTTTTCTATCCGTGTAGAAAAAGCTTCCGGTACACTACAAATTAGCTTTGTAGGCTATGAGACTCTGAAAATTCCATTTAAAGTCGCTGATGGCTCATCAAGAGATCTAGGTGAAATAGTTCTTAATGTTGATGCTGGGGCTCTTTCTGAAGTAATAGTAGTGGGATCTGGGGTTATTGACCTTGAAGAGGACAGGCAAACTCCTATTGCTGTATCTACAATTACACGAAGTGAAATTCAGAAAAAAGCAACTGGTAACGTCGAGTTTCCAGAAATCCTGAAAAACACTCCTTCTGTTTACGTTTCTAATCAGGCTGGAGGTTTTGGAGATTCTCAAATGTTTCTTCGTGGTTTTAGTCAGAATAACACTGCATTCCTATTGAATGGTCAGCCAATCAACGGGATGGAAGATGGAAACATGTACTGGTCTAACTGGTCGGGGATATCTGATATTGCCAATGCGGTGCAGGTTCAAAGAGGGCTTGGTTCTTCTAAACTTGCCATTTCTTCTGTTGGTGGTACTGTAAACATTGTTACAAAAGCTACTGATAAATCAGAAGGTGGATTTGTACGAGGTATGGTTGGTAATGGAAGTTACCTTAAAGGTACTGTTGCTTACAATACTGGAGTAAACGAAAATGGATGGGGATTCTCTTTTCTTTTAGATCACTGGCAAGCCCATAGCAAGTATGCTGATGGAACTAAAGGTCAGGGACAAAATTATTTCTTCTCTGTGGGAAAAGTCCTGGGAGACCACAACTTCAACTTCCTTTTAACAGGAGCGCCACAGTGGCATGATCAGAATTTTTCTAAAAGTATGGACCTTTATGATAAATATGGCAAGAAATACAATAATAATTACGGATTCTTAAATGGTGAATATTTAACAACTCGTAGAAATTATTATCACAAGCCTGTGATGAACCTTAACTGGGATTGGAATATTTCAGAAAAGGCTGATCTTTCTACTGTGGTATATGCTTCTTTTGGACGCGGTGGTGGAACAGGAACTTATGGAAACAGCCCTGGTTACATTGATAATGGGATGGATTCAACGCCCAGTGGAGCTTACACACAAAATGGTCTGATAGATTGGAATTATATAGTTAATGACTACAACCCTTCTGTTGAAGATGGTCTTAGTAAGGGATACGATGGGGCTCTTCTAAGAGCATCTGTTAACAATCACGCTTGGTATGGTGCAGTAACCAACTATAGCTTCGATACTCAAACTGGATGGACTTTTAATGTTGGTGGTGACCTGCGTTGGTATACTGGAGATCACTTCCGTCAGTTAACGGATCTTCTTGGTCTTAATGGTAGAGTAGAGTCTTTTGGTGGTCGTCCTGATGACTATGTAGTTTCTGAAACTTTTGACCCAAATCCTTGGGCTGCTTTGTTCAACTATGCAGATAAAGATCAGAGAATCGACTATGACTATTCAGAAGATATTAATTACCAGGGTGGATTCGGTCAGGCTGAATATGCAAATGATTTATTCTCTGTATTCGTACAAGCTGCTGTATCTAACCAATCTTACCAAAGGACAGACAGAGGTAACTTTGCTACCCCTAAAACATCTGATAAAGTAAATAAAACAGGTTATAACCTTAAAGGGGGAGCATCCCTTAACATTAACGAAGAAAATA
>JBAWAB010000324.1:0-4036 GCA_049589035.1 Salegentibacter sp. | reverse complement strand
ATATTTCATCACAGCCGCGTCAGAATCGGGAAGAGCAGCCAAAACAGTTATCTCGCGCGCATTCTCGTAGGGTATCACGGGCTTTCCTTGCAATGTATACCTGCCGCTGTTGTCTGCAACCTCCCTGATCATTGGCTTCGGAATCACCTGCCGCTCTTTGACACGGAACAATTCATTCAGATTGATCCTGGCATAACCATCCTTCAGAGTAATATAATAGAGGGAATCATTCGCCCTTACGACCTTCTCATTCCCTTTCACCAGTCTCTGGTTAAGATCCCTGAGGTCCACATCAAGCCTGCGGTCCTTGAAATTGGTAAATACAAGAGAATTATCTGCATCATCAATGAACCAGAACCCGTCACTATCTTCTGAAAGCAAAGTGTGACCGGCAAATTTCTCGAGCTCGCCGAAAGTCTCCAGCGTGTCTTTAAAGACGTTATATCTATACCATTTTTGCTTACTGAGTACGGCCACCTGATTATTTATCCTGAAGACATCTGCCTTGAAATTTTTGTGTCCGCCAATTTCTTTGATCTTTTTTACAGAGATCACCGTGTCCAGCTCCTTATCCAGTACGATCCGGTAGATCCCGTCATAAGGATGAACGGCCCACAAGGTATGATCGTTCTCGAACACCATCTTTTTAACAGGAAAACCGATATTCTCCAGTTCTGATATCTCTTCTTTCTGCGGAAAATACATGCTGATCCCGGTATAAGTTCCTACCAGATAGGAATGCTTTTCTTTCGGTGCCCGAAGGATCTGAAAACTCCCTGTGCGTTTTTCTATGGCCGATAAGTTACCGTTCATGATCCTGTAAGTGCCGGTATTGTGGTTGGCATACAAGGTGTCATTGAGTACCTCCAGATTCCAGGTATGTCCGCGGGAGCCTTCCACAAGCTGAAGTTGTCCCTTCCTGAAATCATAGATCCCGGTGTTGCTGGCGAGGTACAGTTTATTTCTGAAAAAAGCGAGGTCGTACACAGCTCCAAGTTCTCCGGTCTCATCGGTATAGAACTGAATGGGAGAATTAAGGTCAATCCTGTCAATACCGCTATCCAGCCCAAGCCAAAGCTTCCCATCTCTGCCGGCCATTCCCAGTACCGTATTATTCTGAAGCCCCAGGTTTCGATTCACAACTTTAAAATTCCGGCTTTTTCTGTCGTAATCAATAATGCCATTTTTCACCGTACCAATCACGAATTCATCTTTTGTGACACTCAAAATATGATTGAGCTCAAAATTCTTGATGGCCTTATTGAGTTCTTCATCGGGAAAGAGTTTGCAGGAAGTACCGTCAAACAAATAAAGCGCGTCCCTGGTGCCTATCAGAAGGGAATCTTTCTGCGGAAGCAAATCAAGCACGATCTTCCCTTTCAGGATTTCCTGGTTTGGCAGGGCATTGAGTTCGCCATTATCCTTCATAAAGAACAACCCATCCTGCCGAACGGCAACAAGCAGCTTATCTTTATAGATGGTCATCTTATTGGTCACAATGTTCCGGAGCGGCCTGATGCTGTCTTGCTCCACTTTGTAAATACCGGCAAATGACCTGAAGTAAATGTCACCGTCTTTAGAGAGTATCCCCCAGAATTCCTCACTCTGCACGGGATAATCGCCCAGGCTGGGCATCAGGGAAGTATATTCCATCCTGCCCTTATCGTCTCTTGACCAATAGCCGAATTCTTTATAGGAACCGGTATACACCCGCTCTTTATTGGCATACACCGAGCGGATCGCCGAACCTTTTTTCAGAGGAAATAATTCCCAGCGTTGGCCATCGAAACTCAAAAGGCCCTGGTTGTTCCCGGCATACACAATTCCATCTTTGTCAATGTCAATATCCCAGTTCTGACTGGCGGCGTCATAATCGGCTGAAGAATAATTTTTTATTGGGGGCGTAAGATCCTGCCCGGTGGCATTTGCAAAGAAGAATAAGGTGAGTATCAGTAGGTAGGACAAAGATATTTTCACAGCTTAAGCTCGGTTTGGGGGCGATTCTTTTTTACTCTTTCGAAGTTGTAAAGATATCATTTTTGGCGTTTTATGGCTTTTAAAATTCAAAACATTAGGGAGGATTGTAGGGCCTGTTTTCAAGGAAGTTTGCGGGACAACGCAGAGTAGGAAGCATTATAAAAAAAGCCTTCCAGGAAATTGGAAGGCTTGATTTTGTTGGTGGTCCCACCTGGGCTCGAACCAGGGACCCCTTGATTATGAGTCAAGTGCTCTAACCAGCTGAGCTATAGGACCCATTCCCGAAGGAATATTGGAGCGCAAATTTAGATAATTGGAACTTACCTCACAAACTATTTTTTTACATATTCAAGCAGACAAGGATATTTAATATCAAGATCCTGTTCCTGTGAGAATTAGCTGCAGATACTAAAGCCCTACCCTTTGGGGAGGGTTTGGGTGGGGACTTCCTGGCAAAGCTCTACCAACACGCCATGTGCACTTTTCGGGTGCATGAAAGCCACCAGCTTATTATCGGCGCCCTGTTTCGGCTTATCATTAAGCAAAGTAAAGCCTTCGCCCTTCAGCCTTTCGATCTCGGCTTCAATGTCATCTACATAAAAAGCGATATGATGAATACCTTCCCCTTTTTTTTGGATGAATTTCGCAATGGGGCTGTCGTCCCGTGTCGCAGCAAGCAATTCGATCTTACTTTCCCCTACCCTGAAGAAAGAGGTAGCCACACCTTCGCTCTCCACGATTTCGGTTTTGTAACATTCGCCGCCCATTACAGTTTGGTAGGTTTCATTAGCCTCATCGAGGTTCTTTACGGCAATGCCTATATGTTCTATTCGTTTCATTTCCTAGGGGTTTGGGGTTTATTGTTTGTTGTTCATTTTATTCAAATTTCTAATTTGCTAGTAGATTCTTGTCTCTTTTCTCGTTTCTCTAAGGAAACTAAGCCAAATATCGATAATTTCAGCCTTTCCAAAAACCTCTCACAGGAGCAGGTTATTTTTCTTAACTTCCCCTAAGCAGCTTTTGATGTTAAAATATACTATTTTTGCACTATGGAAACGAACAGACAAAAGAAAATAGGAGGCGTATTGCAGAGAGATTTGGCCGACATACTTCAGAACAACCTGAGGGACGCCGGCAAAACGGGAATTTTGATTTCTGTTTCCAAGGTAAAGGTAACTACCGATCTTTCTATCGCAAAGGCCTACCTCAGTATTTTTCCGCCGAAGCACGCCAGCGAAATACTTGAAGAGATCGCCACTATTAAGCCGAAGATCAAACACGAAATGGCACAACGCACCAAAAATCAGTTGCGTAAAATGCCCGACCTGAACTTCTTCCTGGATGATTCGCTGGAATATATTGAGAATATCGAGCAATCGATCAAAGGAAAAGAGAATCCTATTTCAGATCCCGATTTACTGGAAAGAAGGAAAAAATCCTGATCCTTGAGATTTCCGCTGTACATCGCCAAGCGCTACCTGTTCACCAAAAGCAGCAATAATGCGATCAATATTATCACTGTTATCGCAGCTATTGGAGTTTTTGCAGGAGCCTTTTCGCTGTTCATCGTACTTTCAGGCTTTGCGGGACTCCGGGACTTCAGCCTGTCCTTTTCCAATGAATTCGATCCCGATCTCAAACTCTTTCCGTCCAGCGGAAAAGTCATTCAGATAGATTCTTCCGAAGCAAAAAAAATAAGCGAAATTCAGGGAATTTCGTCCTTCAGCAAGGTTATTGAAGAACGCGTCTTTCTCGATTACCGCTCAAAAAATCATACCGCTTTTATCAAAGGCGTCGACGAAAATTACCAGCAGGTCAATGCAATTGACAGCTCTATTATTCAGGGCACATGGCTTACCAGCAGCGAACCGCAGGTGGTGATAGGCAGCGGAATCTCGCAGCTGCTGAATATTGGCGTTTTTAACTTCAATAGCCTCATGAAGGTACTGGTGCCGCGCCCCGGCAAAGGACAGATCCTGAACCCGGCAGATGCCTTCAACAGCCAGCAGGTGATCGTGGCGGGCATTTACAGCATCAATGAGGAGCTGGACGATAAATA
>JBAWAB010000323.1:0-4182 GCA_049589035.1 Salegentibacter sp. | reverse complement strand
CGATTTATCCAATCCGGCGCGGTACAGAATTGTAGCGGAAACCGATCTGAAAGATGATTTTGATCCCTCGAATGACAAACAGGAGAGATCTGTGGCTCATCTTAACTGTATTCCGGAAGGATCAGATTGTTCTTTTGGCGACGGCATCTATTATTTTCAGCTTGGCGAAAGCAGCAACGAAAGGATTCCCTGCGGGAATGGCTATGAAGACTTTATAGGCTCGCGTGATACCTATTCTCTCGATCGTTCTCAGGATAGCTTTACTGTAACTGTTCAATCATATTACACGCTCACTACCGATGGAGATGAGAAATTCTCTTTGTGGATCGACCTCAATGACAATGCTGTTTTTGAAGATTCTGAAATGGTAATTTCTTCGGAAGTGATCCCAACCGCCGATGAATCGTATTCCTATGATTTCAGCTTGCCCGCAAATGCCGATTTGGGGCAGCATTTGATGAGGGTAAGAGCCGGTGATACTTCTTACGAGGGCGATCTGAATGATCCCTGCTCAGTGATGGAATACGGTACCACCCATGATTATTCGGTCAATATCTCCGATTCTACCCTTAGTATTGATGATTTCTTGTCGGAGGATGCAAAACTCCTAATCGTTAGTGAGGACTATAAGCATTTTCAGGTGGTACTGGAGACGAGCCTTGATGCTCCTCTTCGCATTACTGTTCACGACATTCTGGGGCAAAAACTTCTGGATAACGAAATTGAAAGTGATGGCGAAGCCTATGTCTATCCCCTCGATATGTCTTATGCAGCGCGCGGTGTATACCTGGTAAGAGTCGGAACCCGGAAGGCGGGTAAAGTGAAGCGGATCATTGTGAAATAATAGACCTTCTCTTTCAGATTATTCGGCTTCTTTATGAATTTCATCTTGTTGTTTTTCAGGAGAGCCCTATTTTTGGGGAAAATTGATTTTCATGAAGATAATTTCATACAATGTGAACGGGATTAGGGCAGCCATGCGAAAGGGTTTTCTGGAGTGGCTGCAGCAGGCAGATCCCGATGTTGTTTGTTTGCAGGAGATCAAAGCTATGCCCGAGCAGCTTGATCTTTCGGTGTTCGAAGAAGCCGGTTATCCATATCATTACTGGTATCCGGCGCAGAAAAAAGGTTACAGCGGGGTGGCCATCCTGAGTAAAACCGAACCTACCAATATACAATACGGAACCGGCATAGATTATATGGATCACGAAGGAAGAAACCTGCGCGCCGATTTTGATGATGTTTCGGTGATGAGCCTTTATCTGCCGTCCGGCACCAATATCGAACGCCTGGAGCATAAGCTGCAGTACATGGCCGATTTTCAGGAATATATAGATGAGCTGAAGGAGGATCTTCCAAATCTGATTATCTGTGGTGATTATAATATTTGCCATGAGGAGATCGATATTCACGATCCGGTAAGACTGAAAAACGTATCCGGATTTCTTCCGGTAGAAAGAAAATGGATCGATAACTTTATCAAAAGCGGGTTCATCGATTCTTTTCGGCATTTTAATGATGAGCCGCACCATTATTCATGGTGGAGCTATCGTGCAAATGCCCGTGCGAACAACAAAGGCTGGAGACTCGATTACAACCTGGTTTCTGAACCTTTGCAAGAAAAGCTCAAAAGAGCCGTTATATTACCGGATGCCGCGCACAGCGACCATTGCCCGGTATTAGTTGAACTGGAATAAAATTTTATAAAATGATGAAAAGAACCTTTGTCCTTGCGTGTTTTTCTTTATTGCTGCTGAATTCCTGCGTGTCTTCGAAGAAGTATAAAGACCTTGAAAGCAGGCACGCTAATCTTCAAAGAGATAACCGCGAACTGGAAGACCGCCTCCAAACTTTACGAAATAATAGCAACGATCTTAGTGAACAAATGGAGGAGCTGAAGGAGGCGCACCGCGCTGCCGTAGCCGAACGTGACGCTCTCAAAGATGAGCTCACCAACACTAAAAAAAGCTATGAGAATCTGAAGAATTCCTACGACGCCCTTGAGCAGAATAGTTCCGCGGCTATTGCAGAGAATTCCCGCCAGAACCGCGAATTACTTGCGGAGCTGGAAGAAAAGGAAGGAGCTTTAACCAAGGAGCAGGCGAGATTGGACAAATTACAGCGCGATCTTGAATCCCGATCCAGAAGGATCGATGACCTGGAAAGGGTGATCGCGGCAAAAGATGCCAAAATGAATGCGTTGAAAAATGCAATTTCTAAGGCGCTCACAAATTTTGAAGGAAAAGGTCTTACCGTAGAACAACGAAACGGAAAGGTGTATGTTTCTATGGAAAACAAGCTCTTGTTCGACTCCGGAAGCTGGGCCGTGAATTCTGAAGGGCGCAAGGCGGTGAGACAGCTCGGTGAAGTTTTGGCTGAAAATCCCGATATTGCCGTGCTCATCGAGGGTCACACCGATAATGTGCCATATTCAGGCAGCGGACAGCTAAAAGACAACTGGGACCTTTCGACCAAGCGGGCGACTGCCATCGTTCAGATCCTTAGGGAGAACAACAATATTGATCCTAAAAATCTTACGGCTGCCGGAAGAGGTGAATATGCCCCGGTAGCAACCAATGATACCGCTGAAGGCCGGGCCAAGAACAGGCGCATTGAGGTCATTCTTACTCCTAAACTGGATGAGATCACCAAGTTGCTGCAGGAAGATTAATCAGGAAAAGAAAAACATTTAATGAAATACAATTTTTTACCCAATTCTGAACTTAAAGTAAGTAAGATATGCCTCGGCACGATGACCTGGGGCGAACAAAATACAGAAGCAGAAGGCCATGAACAGCTAGATTACGCGCTGGACCATGGCGTTAATTTTATAGACACCGCCGAAATGTATGCGGTGCCCGCCCGGCCTGAAACACAGGGAAGAACCGAAGAGATCATTGGTACCTGGCTGAAGAAAACAAAGAGGCGTGACGAGATTGTTCTTGCCTCCAAGGTGGCGGGTCCCGGAGACGCGGTGGCTCATATTCGCGAAAATCTCGGTTTTTCCAAAGAGGCGATGGAAGAGGCTCTCAACAAAAGTCTCCAGCGTCTTCAAACCGATTTTCTTGATCTTTATCAACTGCACTGGCCGGAGCGAAGCACTAATTTCTTCGGGAAAAGGGGCTTCAGCAAAGATGAAAATGAAGAATGGGAAGACAATTTTTCTGAAATTCTGGAGAATCTGAAGGATTTTGTAAAAGCAGGAAAGATCAAACATATCGGTCTTTCCAATGAAACTCCCTATGGCCTGATGAGGTTTCTGGAGGAAAGTAAAAATGATCTTCCAAGGGTGAGTACTGTGCAAAATCCGTACAGCCTGTTGAATAGAAAAGATGAGATCGGCCTCACAGAAATACTGCATCGTGAAAATGTAGGTTTATTGCCTTATTCTCCGCTTGGAATGGGAACCCTATCTGGGAAGCACCTGGACGGGATCAAGAAAAATACCAGGCTTAGTCTTTTTCCGCAGTACAGTCGCTATAGCGGGGAGCAGGCGGTAAAAGCTACCCGTGATTACCAGAAGATCGCGCAGAAACACGGTCTGAGTCTTACTCATTTGGCGCTGGCTTTCGTAAATCAGCAGCCATTTGTGACCAGTAATATTATTGGGGCCACAAGCCTGGAACAACTGGAAGAAAATATCGGGAGTATCGATGTAGAACTTTCAGAAGAGATCATTTCAGAGATCAATAAAGTACACGAGGCGAACCCGAATCCTGCGCCTTAACATCAAAAGTCAGTTAAAATAAAGGACCTTGAAATTCGCGAATTTCAAGGCCCCTTATTTTTAACTAACTTTTGATGTTAAGGCGCAGGATTTGGGTTTGCCTCGTGTACTTTATTGATCTCTGAAATGATCTCTTCGGAAAGTTCTACCTCACTGCTTTCGATATTCTCCTTTAGTTGTTCCATCGTGGTGGCCCCAATAATATTACTGGTCACAAACGGCTGCTGGTTCACAAAAGCCAGCGCCAAATGGGTAAGGCTCAGGCCGTGTTTCTGCGCGATCTTCTGATAATCGCGCGTAGCTTTTACCGCCTGCTCTCCGCTATAGCGACTGTACTGCGGAAAAAGACTAAGCCTGGTGTTTTCCTTGATCCCGTCCAGGTGTTTTCCCGAAAGGGTTCCCATTCCAAGCGGAGAATAGGGCAATAAACCTACATTTTCGCGATGGAATATTTC
>JBAWAB010000322.1:0-9461 GCA_049589035.1 Salegentibacter sp. | reverse complement strand
CATTGTTGAAAACCTTCAGGGAGTCGAGCTGTTCGGTTTCTGAATTGCTCTGCAGATAAATAGTATCGCCGGTCATCTGGCTTTCGCCGGACCAAAGCACGGGGCTTCGGCGTTTATCGACCGAAGTGATTGGGCCGCTGCTAAGATTGATCATTTTTGTGAGACCGGTCTTTTGATTTACATGTACCGAATCGCATTTGCCGCTCATGTCGCTTTTGAAATGGCGCACGTCATAAAAACCCCTGATGATTCGCTCTTCCGGCTTGCCGGTGATCATGATGGTATCGCTGTGGATAAACAGCGAATCCTTATCCTGAAGCGCCGCAGCTACCGCACGTTTGGTGATGAAGACCGAATCTTTCTCACGATAGACTTCGGCGTAATTTCCGGTGACCAGGCTGTGATTAATAGTGTCGGTAACTTTGATATTATTGGTTGCTGAAGCAAAATGCCTGTCTCTGTTAAAGTAAAGGCTATCGCCTTCCACACGCCGGTTATCATAATCGATTCGGGAATTCTTTACGAAATATCCTGAATCTCCGCGGGTATCATAGAATCCGCGTTCGCAATAGACGGTGCTGGTCTCGCTTTTTATGGTAGAAGGTCCATAGAGATAGGCATTTCCGGTTTCTGAATAGAAATCGAGCTGCTGTGAATTGATAACATAATCTGGATTGGTAAGCTTTACATCGGTAACAAAAGAGTATTTATCCTGATCCATGTAATACCGGCCCCCAATACTGGTGAGGACACTGGCTGTATCACGCACGGTGCCGCCGCCTCGGTAATAGGCTTCCTGTTTTAAGCGGTCAAAGAAGAGGCTGTCTGTTTGAAGAGTGGTTTGTGGCCTTTTCATTACCACATCTCCGCTGGCGAACGCGAACTCGGTGGTGCCGTTGTATTCAGCGTAATTGCTGGACATGCTCACGGTATCGCCTTGTTCCATTCTTACATTTCCGTAGGCTTTAAAGAAATTATCCTGGTTATAAAAAGCTGCCAGATCACACCAGACCTCGATCCCTTCATGGATGAAATGCACCTGATGCTGAACCTTATACAAGACGATGGCACCCGGGTATTTTTCTTCCTGTTTTTCCTGGCGATCACTTTCGTATTTAATCTTGGTGGCCTGGGCCTGCAGAAATGACAAGCCAGCCAGGAAAAAGAAAAAGCTTAAGATGAAATTTTTCAAGCTATAGAAATTTTCATCAAAAATAGCGAAAATCGCCTGAACTCAAGGATGTGCTTAAAAAGAAATCGTTTCACATAAGACTCCTGCACTTCAGGTCTATGATGGATAAGGCGATTGCGAGCCTCTTGAGAGTTTTTGTTAGGGTTAGGACATTATTTTAAAATAAAAGGCCGGCTTCTCAATGAAACCGGCCTTTCTTATCTTTAAGGAAGATGTAATTATCTTCTGATAGTCTGTTTTCTGTCTGGTCCTACGGAAACAATAGAAATTGGCACTTCCAGTTCTTTTTCAAGAAAATCAACATAAGCATTGAATTCTGCAGGTAATTCTGAAGCTTCAGTCATTTTAGTAAGATCGGCGTCCCAGCCTTTCATTTCGGTGTAAACCGGCGTTACGTTTTCAGCTTCGATATTGTAGGGGAGATGGCTAATCTCTTTTCCGCGGTAATTATAGGAAGTACAAACCTTCAAAGTTTTAAATCCGCTAAGTACATCTCCTTTCATCATGATAAGCTGTGTAATCCCGTTGATCCTCACAGCGTATTTCAAGGCTACCAGGTCAAGCCAACCACAGCGGCGAGGTCTTCCGGTGGTAGCGCCAAATTCATTTCCTACGCGGCCCATGGTCTCGCCATCTTCATCAAAAAGTTCGGTAGGGAAGGGGCCACTGCCCACACGGGTAGTATAAGCCTTGAAAATTCCGTAGGCTTCACCAATTTGGTTGGGCGCAACTCCAAGGCCGGTGCAGGCGCCTGCAGCCGTAGTATTGGAAGAAGTTACAAAGGGATAGGTTCCAAAATCGATGTCGAGCAGAGAGCCTTGCGCGCCTTCAGCGAGAATGGTTTTTCCGTCTCTCTGCGCCTGCTGCAAATATTCTTCACTGTCTATAAAAGTAAGTTCCTTCAAGGTTTTTACGGCATCGTAAAACTCTTTTTCCAGCTCCGCAAGATTATACTGCACGTCCACATCGTAAAACCTGATCATTTTCTCATGCTTGTTGGCAAGACTGCGATATTTTTCTTTCCAGTCATCCAGTTCCAGGTCACCCACACGAATCCCGTTCCTTCCGGTCTTGTCCATATAAGTAGGTCCGATACCTTTCAAGGTAGAGCCGATTTTAGCCTTTCCTTTAGAAGCTTCCGAAGCAGCGTCTAAAAGCCGGTGAGTGGGAAGAATAAGATGAGCTTTTCGGGAGATCAGCAATTTCGATTTGTAGTCGATATTGTGTTTGCTAAGATTGGTCAATTCCTTCTTAAAGATCACCGGATCTATCACCACTCCATTCCCAACGAGATTTACACTGTTCTCGTGAAAAATTCCCGAAGGAATAGTATGAAGCACATGTTTTTGTCCGTCGAATTCAAGCGTATGTCCTGCATTGGGACCGCCCTGGAAACGGGCGATAATGTTATATTTTGAGGTGAGAACATCAACTATCTTTCCTTTGCCTTCGTCGCCCCACTGGAGACCGAGTAGTAAATCTACCGCCATGAAATAATTTGGTTAATTGGTTGTTTTCTTGTTGCCGTAAAAATATAAAGAATGTTTGGTTATCTCGATATCAAACACTTCTTCAATGGTTTGTTTTATGGATTGAATGCGCGGATCGCAGAATTCTATGACCTCTCCGGTATCGGTGAGGATCACATGGTCGTGCTGCCGGTCAAAATAGGATTTTTCATATTGTGCCTGGTTTTGCCCAAACTGATGCTTCCTTACGAGTCCGCATTCCAGGAGCAATTCTATAGTATTATAAAGCGTGGCACGGCTCACGCGATACTTTTTATTCTTCATTTTGATGTAGAGCGACTCTATATCAAAGTGATCGTCGTTATTATAGATCTCCTGTAAAATAGCAAAACGTTCTGGTGTTTTGCGATGACCTTTGTCTTCCAGGAACTTGGTAAAAACATTTTTCACCACCGCCTGGTCGTTTTTATTTACGACTTTCTTGCTCATAAGTGCTGCAAAGTTATACGATTATTCACGGGTGACCTTATCGATGCCGTTAATTTTTTTGAGCCTGTTGATGATCTTGGTCAAAATCGAATTGTTCTTGACAATCAGAGTGATCCTGCCGCTAAAAACACCATCGACACTCTCAAAATTGATCTTTTTCATGTTTACATTCAGGTTGCTGGAGATCTCTTTTGTGATCTCGCTCACCAGGCCGAGATTGTCTATCCCGGTAAGTCTTAGCACCGCTTTGAAATCTTGTTGAGACGAATCGATCCATTTCGCCTGGATGATGCGGTAGGCGTAATTGCTCTGTAGCTGAATAGCATTCGGGCAGTCTTTTTTATGGACCTTGATGCCTTCGTTCACCGTCACAAATCCGAAAACACTGTCTCCGGGAATGGGATTACAGCAGTTCGCGAGCTTGTATTCCAGGGTTTCATCTTCGTCTTTCCCGAAAACCAGCTGATCGTATTTGGCTGTAATTTCATCTTTGTTCAGATCTTCTGAAATTACAGGTTTTTTGATCTTCCTCTTGATGTAGCTTACCAAAGCATTGCTCCGTGAAGACGCAAATTCCTTCAGTTTCTGGTTGTCGATTTTGCCGATTCCCACTCTATAAAAAAGATCTAGACTGGTCTTCAGGTGGAAATGAACCACGAGTTCGTTAACAGTCTTTTCATTGAAAGGAATCTTCTGCGCCTTCAGTTTTCTCGCCAGAACAGCTTTTCCTTCTTCGGCAATCTCCTTTTTCTCGTCTTTTAAGGAAGATTTAATTTTTGCACGAGCCCTTGCCGTGGTTGCATAATCGAGCCAGTTGATATTGGGTTTGGCATTATCAGAAGTGATGATCTCTACCTGGTCGCCACTCTTTAGTTCATGACTCAGCGGCACCAGCTTGTTGTTTACCCGGGCTCCGCGGGTGTGGGAGCCTACTTCTGTATGAATGCTGAAGGCAAAATCGAGTGGGGTAGAGCCTTTTGGGAGCGACTTGAGATCTCCCTGCGGCGTGAATACGAAAATTTCCTTCGCATACAGGTTCAGTTTGAACTGTTCCACAAAATCCACAGCGTTTACATCCGGGTTCTCCAGAGCCTCCTGAAGGCGGTTCAGCCATTCTTCAATTCCCTGTTCTTCTTTGGCACTGCCGTGTTTGTATTTATAATGTGCCGCATAACCTTTCTCGGCGATCTCGTTCATGCGCTCACTTCTTATTTGTACCTCGACCCACCTGCCTTTGGGGCCCATTACGGTGATGTGCAGGGCTTCATACCCAGTGGATTTGGGAGAGGAAATCCAGTCCCGAAGTCGCGTAGGATTCGGCCTGAAGTGGTCGGTGACGATAGAATAGATTTTCCAGGCAAGAAATTTCTCCTGATCGGGAGTGCCCTTGTAAATAATACGAATCGCAAACTTATCGTAGACTTCGTCGAAGCTTACGTTCTGGTTTTTCATCTTGCGATTAATGCTGTAAATCGATTTTGGCCTTCCTTTGATCTCGTATTCAAAATCTTCCTTTTTCAGCGAATCCTGGATGACCTTGGAAAATTCCCTGATGTATTCATCCTGCTGCTCCTTGCTCTCCTTGATCTTGGTAAGGATACTGCGATATACTTCAGGTTCGGTATATTTCAGGCCGAGATCTTCCAGCTCGGTCTTTACGTTATAAAGCCCGATCCTGTGGGCTAGGGGAGCATAGATGTAGAGGGTTTCCGAAGCAATTTTAACCTGCTTGTCGGGCCGCATCACATCCATCGTCTGCATGTTGTGCAGCCGGTCGGCGATCTTAATAATAATTACCCGGATATCATCGTTCAGGGTGAGAAGCATTTTCCGGAAGTTCTCTGCCTGCAGCGAGACATCTTTGTCCTTTTTAAGGTGAGAGATTTTGGTAAGACCATCTACAATTCTTGCTACGGTAGAGCCAAAAAGCCGTTCCAGGTCATCCAGGGTGTAGGCAGTGTCTTCCACAACATCGTGGAGCAGCGCGGCCGCAATAGAAGTCGCGTCCAGCCCAATTTCAGCAGCTACGATCTTGGCTACAGCAATGGGATGAAATATATAGGCTTCGCCCGATTTACGGCGCTGGTCTTTATGGGCATCTACGGCCGTATCAAAAGCTGAACGTATCAGCTTTTTATCTTCATCGGTAAGGGTTTGATAACTTATACGCAGCAGCTCCTTATACTGCCTTGCTATATTCTTATTTTCCTTCTCAATTGCTGCTTCTGTCATGATTTAAAAGTACGATTAAGATTGTAAAGAAACAACTACAAACTTCCTCTCAAATTGCGAAAACGCTGCAGTAAGGTTGGATGTGAATAATGAACAAAAACATAGGATCTATGGGGGGTGAGATTGCTCAGGCTGTTCCTCGAAAGTTTTTTTAGGCTGGAGATTAGCGCGCTGCCATCATAGGTGCTTTTGGCGAAATTATCGGCCTGATACTCGAATTTCCGACTCAGGTAATTCATGATAAGTCCTGTTACTTCTGAAATCGGGCTATATAGAATTCCGAAGGCGATAAGACCAATATGGAAACTCGGTTTTGCCACTCCCAGTGCAGCTGAAAGCACCGGGCTGCCCACAAATAATGAGAGTAGCCATAGCGTGAAGCCGGTAGTGAGAACAGAAGCAATCAGATTGACGATAATGTGGTTCTTTTTGTAATGCCCTACTTCATGCGCCAACACGGCCACGATCTCATCTTCCTCAAGATCATTAACCAGGGTGTCGTAAAGGGTGATTCTTTTTTCGCTTCCGAAGCCCGAAAAATAGGCGTTGGCCTTGGTGCTTCTTTTAGAGCCGTCTATAACGAAAATGTTGTCCAGTTTAAAGCCGACGCTTTTCGCGTATGCTTCAATCTTACTGCGCAACGACCCCTCTTCCAGCGGACTCTGCTTATTGAAAAGCGGTACAATGAGCTTTGCATAGAACATGTTCATGACCACGGCAAATACCGCCACCAGGATCCAGGCATACCACCAGAAATTCGCCCCTGCGATTTGGTAGAACCAAACAATAAGTGCCAGGATTATTCCGCCAATAATAGCCATCATTCCAAGTCCCTTCAGTTTATCGAGAAGGAAGATTTTTTTGGTGGTTTTGTTAAAGCCATATTTTTCTTCGATCACAAAGGTGCTGTACCAGGAAAAAGGTGTCATAATAAGGTCGCTTCCCAGCATAATAATTCCGAAGAAAATAAGCGTGATGATAATAGGATTATCCGAAATGCTTCGCGCTATATGGTCTACAAAGGCAAAGCCTTCAAGAATAAAGAAGGCGAGCGTGAGCAGCACCGAAAAAGTGGAGGTGAGCAGACCAAACTTGTAGCGTTCCTTTTTATATCGCTGCGATTTTTCATATTCCTCGGGATTGTAAACGTCTTTGAGTTCTGCGGGAATGGGATCGTCAAAATGGCGGGCATTGAGCGCGTCCAGGATCTTATCAATAATAAAATCTAAAACGATGATGCCTATGATGATGTAAAATAAAGTTTCCGGATTCAATTTTCTTTGTTTTGATAATAATTTCTGAAAAGATAAACTTTTAGCTCCAACTTCTAACCTTGAAATCCTCTTTGCCTCTTTGCTTCAAAGATCAGGATGCCAGCGGCCACCGAAACATTCATCGAATCGATCTCGCCGCTCATGGGAATGATGATATTTTGCGAGGAATTCTGAAGCCATTCTTCGCTAAGACCGGTAGCCTCGGTACCCACGACTATTGCCGAAGGACCTGTAAAATCTACTTCATGATAAGGTTTCGAGGCCTGTAAAGCTGCTGCAAAAATCCCAATGTTTTGTCGGTTTAGGTAGGAAATAATTTCAGTGGTGCTGCCGCTCACAATCTGGTTGGTGAACACACAGCCCACGCTGGAGCGGATGATATTCGGATTGTAAAGATCGGTTTTGGGATTGGCCAAAATCACGGCGTCTACCTTTGCGGCATCTGCCGTTCTAAGGATGGCGCCAATATTCCCAGGTTTTTCGGGTGCTTCAGCAACAAGGATCAACGGATTTGGTTTGGAGAATTTCAGCTCATCCAAAGCGGTGTTTCGGGTGCTAAAAACCGCGATCAACCCCTCGGTGCTGCCCCGGTAAGCCACCTTCTGATAGACTTCCGCAGAAATTTCAGTGATCGTGGGTGGCACGTGGAGGTTTTGGCTTAGCTCCTGTACCTTTTCTGCGGAAAATAATTCGTCGCAAAAGAATAAACGTTCAGGCTGAAATTGGCCTTTTAGCGCGAGGTTTATTTCCCGGATACCTTCCACCGGAAAAGCGCCTTCTTTTCTTCGGTTCCTGGATTTCTCCTGAAGCTGAAGCAGATTTTTTATTTCCGGATTGCGGGCGCTGCTGATTTTTTTAAACATGCCACAAATATACTAAAGTGGAAGCTTACCTGAAGGAGACTCAAAACGGAAGAAATACCGCCCGAAAAAGTTAAACCTGACTTAAAGTTGGGCCACAGAGTCTGCTGAAAGGCCTTTCCGTTTTTAGAAACAAGAAAAATGGTTTAAATTAAATGAGAAAAAATTAAACAAATGAAAAAGGAGAAGAATTCAATAAGTGATTTGCTGTCCCGAACAATTTGGGCAGCAGGTTTTATCTGCCTGCTAATGATGCTGAACAGTTGCGCCAAAAGAGTGGTTTTTCCCGCTTCTGAAATGGTGCCCGCAGCCAAAGCAGTAGTGCAAATTGACAAATCGAAGAATGCAAATTACAACATTGCCCTTAAAGTGGACAATCTGGCGGAGCCGGAGCGGCTTACGCCTTCCCGAAAATATTATTCGGTATGGATGGAAACTAAAAAACATGGGACTCTTAATATTGGGAATCTCAAGGTAAACCGAAAGAACAAGGCCTCTCTCGAAACCGTCACTCCCTACGAGCCCATCAGGATCTATATCACCGCTGAAGATAAACAGGATCCGGGCACGCCTTCTACGCAGACCATTCTGAATTCAGAAGATTTTAAAGTATAAAAGTTGCTTTAAGTGAAGTTGAAGTGCTAAAAAGAAACTTCCAAAACCGGAATTAAAAACTGCGGTCGACGTCTTCAAAATAATTCACCAGCAGGGCTACCACATAACTGTAGCTCTTCATGCCTTCGGTCTGGTTGTTGGCGATGAGAAAGCGGTTGTATGTAGCCTGGAATAAGGGCTCCAAAGGATTTTGATGCTTCATCCAGAATTCGTTTACTTCCAGGTAATTCTTGGTCACGCCTGGATTGAGGGTTTCTGAAAGACTTTTTGTTTTCTCAGGATCACGCCGGTACAATTCCGAGAGACAATAGCTAAGAGCAAAGGTGAAGCCGGAATACCGGAAGTAAATATCGGGATGGTTCATTGTGGCAAGGCAGGCGATGAAATTAGCCTCATTTTCTTTGGCAAATCCTAGCTGATGCCCCACCTCGTGGCTCGCGGTAGTGGGAATTCTGTAGGGAACAATGATGGTGTTTACCTGGGCCTCATTCGTCAGCGGATTCAGATAACCATTAAATCCCATATAGGAAAGCGGAATGCTGTAAAGCGATCGCTTCAGGCTCTCTCCATTGTAGGCGAGCTCAGGAAAATCCTGGCTGATGTGCGCATAACCTTCAATGGTTTTGTCGAAGAGCTCTTGTTTTGTGTAAGGTATTTTTACCTTCAGGCTGTCATTTCCGGTGATCTCCTCCTGTAGCTCATTTGATTTTTCGATCAGTTTTTCTGTAAGCTGGATAAGCTCTTCGGTAGTATATTCGTTATCAATGCCCAGGGATTTGTGCAGGGGAAGACGATAATAGTTGAACCCCCAGAAAATGTGGAAGCAGGCATAGATGATTGAAAGCGTGGCCATGGCCTCGATGATCCAGCTTTTGGGTTTCCGGAACCTGGTTTTTACTCTCTTCAGTAGCCACCTGATGAGGAGAATCCCGAAAAAAGCGTAGAGAAAATCGCCCAGAGAGAAGGGAATAATTCCCAGCGTACTTCTCATAACGCGCGAAATTAGGGGAAAAACACCCTTGCTGTACCAGTCTTCAACGAACATCGGGTGCCGGGCGATAATCCGTATGGCCATGATCTGCACCGGCAGGAGCAGGGCTAAAATGAGGCTTGCTTTCTTCTTCACGTCGCAAAAATACAATTTTTAGGCGGCTTCAAATTTCACATCTTAAGCAATTACCAATACCTTTGTGAATATACCAAATAAACTCACAATGAATGAAGAAATAAGGGCCCTGGAGCCCAACGCGTTATGGAAAAAATTTGCAGACCTGAATGAGGTGCCAAGAGCTTCCAAAAAGGAGGAGCGGGTGATCGAATTCATGAAAAA
>JBAWAB010000321.1:0-12907 GCA_049589035.1 Salegentibacter sp. | reverse complement strand
AGTGTTCCCACATTAGGCCGGTTGACTGCTTCCATTACTTGTGCCAGGAGTTCTGCATTAGAAGAGAGGTAGCCGTGATTTTCAACCAGCACATTTACGCCTTTGGGTGACGCATAATCGCAAAGTTGCTGCAGGGCTTTTACAGAATTATTTTTCCATTCCTGAGCTTCGTTACTTCCAAAGAGATTCACTCTTATGGAATGACAGCCGAGGAACTGTGCGGCATCGATCCATTTTTTGTGATTCTCTACCGCAGAGTTTCGTTCTTTTTCATCGGAAGTAGCCAATTCCCCTTCATTATCGACCATGATGAGGACGTTGCGCAGATTATATTTTTCGCTTTTGGCCTTCAGCGTGTCGAGAATCTTCTGAAGTGCAGCTTTGGGATCATCAGCATTCTTAAAGTCCGGTTGGTAAAAGGCACTTACGTATTCCATTCCCTGAAAACCATATTCATGTGCTTTTTCAGCAAAATTCATCGGGTCCAGATTGCCGTTCTGAATAGGAATGTGAAGTGACCATTCGGCCAGCGAGAGTTTAAAGAAAAGATCTTCAGAAGGAGGTACTTCAGTAAGAGCAGCTTCTTCTTTTATCTCAGTATCCTGCCTTTTTTTCTCTGAATCCTTACAAGAAAAAAGAAACAGAAAAGTCACCATGAACAGAGGGAGAAGGTGGGATTTCGTTGAAAGGGATGTGTTCATAAAGAAAATGAATTAGTGATAATAAAAATCGGAATATTTAAATAAAATATAGGTTTAAAAGTATGGTATTTTTTAAATATGTAAAATAATAACTATAAATTTCTATATTTGATAATATCCTGAAAATCGAATTTACGAACAAACTTCTGAAACTGTGAGCAACTTTTATGAAAATGATGTTTATGACGCAATCGTTGTAGGCACGGGTATAAGCGGCGGATGGGCTGCCAAGGAATTGACCGAAAAGGGCTTCAAAACGCTTGTTCTCGAAAGAGGACGCATGGTGAAGCATGTCGAGGATTACCCAACCATGTACGATGACCCCTGGGACTATAAATATAAAGGACAGGTAACCCGCGAAGAAAGGAAAAGACAATACAAACAGGCCCGTACCGGTTACACAGTAAATGAGGCAAGTAAGCATTGGTTTGTTGACGATATTAAACATCCCTATAATGAAACAAAGAGGTTCGACTGGATGCGCGGGTATCATGTGGGCGGACGGTCTATCATGTGGGGAAGGCACAGTTATCGTTGGAGTGATCTGGATTTTGAAGCTAATAAAAAGCAGGGAATTGCAGTAGATTGGCCTATAAGGTATAAGGACATTGCGCCCTGGTATGACAAGGTGGAATCTTTTATTGGGGTGAGCGGTGAAAAACTCGGGTTGCCACAATTGCCTGACGGACAATTTCTGCCTATGATGGAGCTTAACTGTGTAGAAGATCACCTTCGGCAAAATATAGCCGAAAATTTCAAAGATCGGGTATTGACATCCGGCAGGGTGGCGCATATCACCGGTGACAAAGAATTCGAGGGAAGAACAAAATGCCAGTTCAGGAACCGTTGTATAAGAGGATGCCCTTATGGGGCGTATTTCAGCAGTAATGCCTCCACCATACCAGCCGCAGAAAAAACAGGAAACATGACGTTGCGGCCTAATTCAATTGTGAGCCAGGTGTTATACGATCCCGATACAAAACGGGCCACAGGAGTGAAGGTAATTGATACCGAAACAAAAGAGGAAAGGGAGTATAAAGCGAATGTCATTTTTCTTTGCGCATCCTCTATGGCCTCGGCGAGTATTCTTATGCAATCAAAGTCTGATCGTTTCCCTGACGGAATGGGGAATGACAGCGGAGAATTGGGACATAACGTGATGGATCATCACTTTAAGGCTGGAGCCTCTGCAAAATTTGATGGTTTTAAGGACTCCTATTATAAAGGAAGAAAACCCAGTGGAATATATCTTCCAAGATTCCGCAATCTTCGGGAGGATGAAAATCTTGATTTCATTCGCGGTTATGGCTACCAGGGAGGAGCCAGCAGAACCGACTGGTCTGAAGCCATTGCGGAAGCCGGGTATGGAAAAAGCCTTAAGGAGGCGGTGAGTGAGCCCGGAGGCTGGACCATGGGCTTCATGGGCTTCGGAGAAACCCTGCCTTATCATGAGAACAAGATGACACTCGATTACGATAAAAAGGATGAATGGGGACTACCCACCATCACTTTCGACGCAGAATTCAAGGAAAACGAGTTGAAGATGCGTAAAGACATGGTAGAACAGGCAGTAGCCATGCTTGAAAAAGGAGGTTTTCGGGATATTAAACCTTATGATGACCTTGGGGCTCCAGGCCTTGGAATTCACGAAATGGGAACCGCCAGGATGGGGAGAGATCCGAAAACCTCTGTTTTGAACGGTTATAACCAGATACATGCAGTGCCTAACGTGTACGTTACTGATGGAGCCTTCATGACCTCCTCGGCTTGTCAGAACCCATCCCTGACCTACATGGCGATGACCGCGCGTGCCGCCGATCATGCTTCAAAGAATTTTGAAAAGTCTAATGCCTAAAGAAAGAATTATGAACCGGAGAGAAGCATTAAAAAATATAGGTTTGGGAGCAGGGGCTGTGATAGTAGGGCCTACTGCCTTGAGTTTGTTGCAAAGCTGTAAGAATGAAGCTGAATACGACTGGCAGCCGACATTCCTGAGTGCTGCAAATGGCTTTGCCCTGAAACAAATTCTTGATGTTATCGTACCAAAAACAGATACACCCGGGGCCGGTGATCTGAATCTTGCAAGATTTATAGATTCCTATATGGACGAGGTTGCGCCTGAAGAACGTCAGAAAAAATTTAAACAGGCCGCAGGTGCCTTTGCTCGTGCTTTTGATGCCAAATACGACAAGGATCTGGGAGAAGGCACCACCGAAGAATATGAAAAATTGATAGAAAAGTATCTGAAAGCGACCAAAGAAGAGCAAAAGGCTTACGCTGCAAGGCTTACAGAAACTCAGGACCCACAGGATAAAGATCCCGATTTTGAAATAGATGCTGATGCGGGAGCATATTCCTATCTTCAGGAGGTGAGGGAAATGGGCATCTGGGGATGGAAAACAAGTGAACAGATAGGGGAGAATTTGTTGTGGTATGATCCTGTGCCCGGGGAATATATACCTTGTGCTCCGATAGATGAATTAGGTAATGGAAAAGCAATGTCTTTATAGTAATCGATAAGCTACCCGTTTTAATTTATTAAGGTTTTTTAGCGCTGAGCTTCCGAAAAATTTTGGAAGCTTTTTTATTTTTTCCAGTTTTCCGGGTGTCAATCTCAGCTTTTGCAGGAGTATCAATTCTCTGGAAACATGCATAAACACTCGTGATTGAGTACTTTATCAGAAATCATAAACAACTGGTTATAAGATCGGTAAAAAAAATCCCTCTTACCGAAAACGTTTTCGATAATTTATTATATATTTAGCCTATTAACATTTTGTTATCGATTATTAAACTTTTATTAATTTTTCGTTATACTATTTTCAATTAAAACTACAGCTTATGAGAAAAATTATTTTCAAGGGGCTTATGGCTACTGTGGCTTTTCTGTTTTTCAGTATGGCTGAAGCGCAAACAGTTTCAGGTACAGTGACAGATGTCAGTGGTCCATTACCCGGAGTAAATGTATCTGTTAAAGGCACCTCCAATGGGACTACTACCGATTTTGATGGAAACTATAGCCTTGATAACGTTCCTGAGGACGCCACTCTTATTTTTAGTTTCGTGGGCTATACCACCCAGGAGATCGAAGTAAATGGGAGAGACACCATAAACATTCAGCTTGCTACAGATACAGCAGAGTTAGAGCAGGTAGTAGTGATTGGGTATGGAACCCAGGCCGTAAAGGATGCCACCGGAGCAGTTTCAGTGGTTTCTTCCGAAGATTTTAATAAAGGGGTCATTTCTTCTCCTGAACAATTGATACAGGGGAAAACCGCAGGGGTGCAGATCTCCCAGTCCAGTGGGGAACCCGGGGCGGGAATTCAGGTGCGTGTGAGAGGTACCACCTCGGTACGGGCCAATAATAACCCTCTCTTTGTAGTTGATGGTGTGCCTTTAGCCTCCGGAGATACAGAAGCGGGAGGATCAGATATTGGTGCTGGTGCCAGTTCTGCAAGAAACCCTTTAAGTTTCCTTAACCCTAATGATATTGAAAGTGTAAGTATCTTAAAAGATGCCTCTGCAACTGCAATTTATGGGTCCAGAGGAGCAAATGGTGTTATAATCATTACCACAAAAAGTGGTCGGGCCGGAGGTGGAGGTAAGTTCGAACTTTCTTCCAGTACCAGCTTTTCGACTCCTGCGAACAGATTTGATTTACTTAGCAGGGATGAATATCTGCAGGCTGTAACTCAATATGGAGGAGATGCCGATGCTCTCGATTATGGCAATAATACAGATTGGCAGGATGTAATCCTAAGAAACACTCTGTCTCAAAACCATACCCTTGCTTACTCCAATAATTATGGATCGGGGTATGTGCGTGCTTCCATTGGTTATGTAGATCAGCTGGGGATCGTTGAAAACTCCTCTCAGGAAAAAATTACCGGAAGGATTAATGGTTCGCAGAAATTTTTAAATGATAAATTAAAAATTGATTTTAACGGTACTTTGTCCAGAGTAAATGATGAAGCTCCTTTGATTAGTAATAATGCGGGCTCAACCGGAGATCTTTTGGGAGCAACTTACTTCGCCAATCCCACCTGGCCCAATGATCCCGATTTCAGCACAGGAGCCGGCGACCTGGTTCCTGCAGCATTGCTGGCTTACTATCAGGATCTGACGCATACAAACAGAACTTTAGTCAATCTGTCTGCTTCTTATTCAATCCTGGATAATTTAGTAGCGAAGGCCACCGTTGGTTTTGACGAATCTGATTCTGATAAAAACCAGGCGCTGTCCAGTGAGGTGACCGGCTTTACTAATGGTACTCCCGGGTTTGGGCGTGCTGTTTACGCCACAGTTTATACAAAAAGTAAACTTTTCGATTTCACCTTGAATTACACGAAGGAATTCGAGAATTCTAACTTCGAAGCTTTGTTGGGATATTCCTATCAGTCTTTTCTTAGAAAGGGAAAAAATGTATTTGGATGGGGATTTGATACTGCTGACATGAGCCAAATGAGCGACCAACTTCAAAATTCTTCAAACACTATTGAAGATAATATCAGTGGTAGTTATCAACAATATGGATATACCTCGAGTGGACTTTTCGTAAACCGTCTCTTTCCTTCTATTGCTACTGAAAACCTTTCGGGACCCTCAGGAATTCCGGTTCAGTCTGTAGGAGGGGACATTTTTGATTATACTGATGAATTGCAATCTTTCTTCGGAAGGTTTAATTACACCATTGCAGAAAAATATCTGTTTACTGCTACACTTAGAGTAGATGGTTCTTCCCGCTTTGGTCCCAATAACCGGTACGGGTATTTTCCATCAGGTGCTTTTGCCTGGAAAATAGCTAATGAAGATTTTATTCCTCAGGAAATTTCCACCTTAAAACTTAGACTTGGGTACGGTATCACCGGTAATCAGGAAGGACTTGGCTATGGTAATTATACCTATAGACAGCGCTATGTTGCTGCGGGTAAGACTGGGGGATTAGCGATAGGTAATGGAGGTGAAATAAATGTGCCGGGTATTGAAACCGTTGCTTTTGTGAATAACGATCTAAAATGGGAATCGACTTCCCAAGCCAATTTAGGTTTAGATTTTGGGTTTAGTAATGACCGTTTCAACGGCTCCATCGATGTATATTACAAAAACACTTCTGATTTGCTTCTGAAAAAAGAAGTTGCTCAGCCTTCCAATCAGCCGTTCTCTTTTGAAAATCTAAATGCACACGTAATAAATAAGGGTGTTGAGGTGGTACTGAATTATGGTATCATTAAACAAGAAGATATAACCTGGGATGTTGGGTTCAATATTTCCTATAATGACAACATGGTCAAAGATTTTGATGGTCAGATTCCAACAGGAGAGCTTAACGGTAATGGTTTAACAAATGCCTATGCTCAATTACTGGCAGGAGGACAACCCTTATTCTCTTATTATTTAAGACCTTTTGGGGGCTTCGATGAAAACGGAATTTCAATCTATCCTCAGGGAGATCTTCAACAATTTGTAGGTAAAAGTGCATTGCCCGATGTTAATGCTGGCCTTAATATGTCCTGGACTTATAAAAACTGGGATTTAAGTACTTTCTTTAACGGCCAATTCGGTCAGTACGTTTATAACAATACCCAGGAGGCTTTCTTCACAGCAGGAATAATTGGTGTAGGAAAAAATGTTACCCGTGATGTGCTTGGAAATGGAGAGTCTAAGGCAAATGCTCCCGACCCTTCTACCAGATTCCTGGAAAAAGGAGATTTTGTAAGACTGCAGAATGCGACTTTAGGCTATAATTTTGATTTGAATGAGGACTCATTTTTAAAAGTACTCCGACTATCCCTGACTGGTCAGAACCTATTTGTAATCACTGGTTACTCTGGTTTGGACCCTGAAGTGAACGTTCCGAAATCCTTAAACGATATACCATCTCTTGGAATTGATTACACCTCATATCCGAGAGCGACTACAATTACCTTAGGCCTAAATGCAACTTTTTAACAAGAGTATTATGAAGACTAAAAAAATATATAAGATTTTAATATGTACGCTTCTAATAGGATCCTTAGGGTGTACCAATCTGGAAATTGAACAAACCGACTCTGTGTTTAAAAATCAGACAGGGGAATTCACGGGTGTAGATCCTGCTGGAAGTCTTACAAATTTATACAATAGTTTAAACGGAATAATTTCTACCCAGGAGAATTTCTATGCTCTCTCTGAAGCTACTACAGATGAAATATTAGTTCCTACACGTGGAACTGACTGGGGTGACAATGGCGTATGGCGTACCCTGGAATCTCATACCTGGGATGCGAACCATAAGTTTATCAAAAACACCTGGAATACCTTTAATCAAATGATCTACAACGCTACCGCTATTATAGACAGCCGTAGTAATCCTTCTGAAGAACAGGCCGCAGAAGCCAAGTTTATCAGAGCCTACAGTATGTATCAGATTTTAGATCTGTTTGGTCAGGTTCCTTTCAGAACTCCTGATGAAGGAGGAGATGTGAACCCCGAAGTTATGTCCCGTTCAGAAGCATTGGACTTTGTAATGCAGGATCTAAATGATGCTCTCTCGGTACTTCCTTCCAGCGGGCCTAGTGCAGGTTTGAATAAATCCACTAAGGATGCTGTACGTTTCCTAATGGCAAGAGCTTACCTTAACAAGCATGTTTTCCTTGGAACTGAATCTCCCGCTGCTGAAGATATGAATAAGGTGATCGAATTGGTAGATGCCATTAATGCAGATGGTTTTGAACTCCAGGAAGGTTATTTCGACATCTTTACTGAAGAAGTTGATTCTGAAACCATATTTTTTGCCAAAGCAGATGTAGGTCCAAAAATCTGGAGTGCTCTCCACTACAAGCAAGATACACCCGACAACACAGGAGGTGGATGGAACGGCTTCGCGACTTTGGCCGAATTCTATGACCTTTTCGAGGGAGATCCTGAAATTAATGTCCCAGGTTCCGGGCAGGAAGAAAGACGGGGATTTGTACCCACCGATGGTTCGCACTATGGTATTGGTTATGGGTTCCTTATTGCTCAGCAGTATGACGAAACCGGTACTGCAATGACCGATAGGGTTGGCAATCCGCTTTACTTTACCAGAGATTTTCCCGGACTGCTGGGGAATAATGAAGATACTGGAATAAGACCCATTAAATGGCATCCTGAAAATGGAGCTTTTACCCAGCATACCGTCGTCTTTAGATATGCTGATGCTTTCCTGATGAAGGCTGAAGCTATTATGAATGGAGGATCAGGAGATATGACTCCTCTTGAAATGGTAAATCAGTTAAGAACCATCAGAAATGCAGAACCTCTAACAGACCTTTCCGCTCAGGATCTGCTTGATGAGAGGGGAAGGGAACTCTACATGGAATTTGTGAGGAGAGATGATATGATACGTTTTGGTCAATTCAATGAGCCCTATGAGTTTATGGATGTAACCGATGATTATCGTTCCCTATTCCCTATTCCTGCAACAGCGATTATAACCAACCCTAATCTGGTACAGAATCCCGGCTATTAAGCCTAAGTTCATACGTCGAAGAAAAAGAGGGCTCAAAAGCCCTCTTTTTTTATCTGCAGAATTTAACATCTAAAAATCGAGATCAGTCCGCTTTCAGAATAAATCCTTCATTATGGATATTTTCAATCCTGATGCGGGGATCATCCTCCAGGTATTTCCGCAATCTTGAGATAAAGACATTCAGACTCTTCCGCATGAAATAATCATTCTTACCCCAGATGTTATTGAGAATCTCCTTATGGGTGCAAATCTCGTTTTGCTTGGTAACAAGATACCGAAGGAGCTGATTTTCACGGGAAGTCAGTTTGGTCGTTTTATCCTTTATTTGTAGTTCCAGCTGGCTCGGTTTGTAAATGTAATTTCCAAGGCTAATGATCTCTTTGAGCTCCTTCTTGCTCGAATTTGAGGACAAGGTGTTGAGAAGGGTTCTGATTCTTACTACCAGTTCCTCTTCATCTATTGGCTTTTTGAGATAATCAACGGCGCCGAGGGAAAAACCTTTGAGAACATCGATTTTTAGCGATCTTGCCGTTAGGAAAATGAATGGAATTTCCGGAAACTGATGTTTTATTTTACCCGCCAGTGTGAAGCCGTCCATTTCCGGCATCATCACGTCGAGAATAGCCAAATCAAAGGTTTCTTTTTCTAAAACCTGCAGAGCCTTAGCGCCATTAGTACACCAGCTCACGTTGAATTCCTTCATGCGTAGATATTCCGTTAGCAGGTAGCCAAGGGAATCATTATCTTCTACCAGTAAAATGTTTTTCTTGTTTGCCATCTTATTTAAGTGGTAAGCTTATCGTAAATACCGATCCTTCTCCAGGAGTACTGCTAAGGCTTATCCTGCCTTTGTGATTTCTAATCACCTGCTGAACATAATTCAGGCCGATTCCGTATCCTTTAACATCGTGGAGGTCTCCCGAGGAAACTCTATAGAACTTTTCAAAGATACGTTTTCTGTCTTCTTTCCTAATACCGATTCCATTGTCACTTATGTTGATCTGAAGCCGGTCTTTTCCAGGGAAGGCTTCCATTTTGATACTTGGCCGGTCACCGGAATACTTTTTGGCATTATCCAGTATGGAGTTAATCGCATTTTCCAGGTGATAGGGCTCACAGTACAGCGGATATTTTTCTCCTCGTATTTCCGATTCAAAATCGAAATTTTCTAAAAAGGAAATCTCCCTGAACTCCTTTGCAATATCTAAAAGTATAGGTTTAAAGTCTATTTCCCGCTTCTTGAAGAGATTCTTTTTTCCTTCAATACTGGCCAATTCCAGTACCTTATCTATTTGTGATTTTAGCTTTTCAACCTGATCCCTAATAATTCCCACCACCTGCTTCCCGTCATCATTCACTTTCTCGTCAAGGATTTTAGTGGCGATCCCTATAGAAAATACAGGTGTTTTTAGTTCATGAGTGAGATTGTTGATAAATTCATTGGTAACCGTGATAATGTTCCTTTGCCAATAAAATGACCGGAGCACCCATACCACGACCAGGATAATGGCCACGATAAAGATAAGGCTGGGAATGGTAAGCCCGTTCAGCTGAGTGAAGAAATAGTGATTAATGTCTTCAAATTGAAGTTCCAGGATCAGGTTCTTTTTGGCCAATTCCGGCAGGTACCCTTCGATGCTGAAAGGATATTTCAGCAATTCATTATCCTGCTCAAATTCTGTAGGAGAATGAAGGTATTCGGTGGAATCTCTCCCGTACAGGGCATAGGAAAAGTCATTTCTAATGCCGTTCTGTAGAAGTTTTTCCTTCAGGAAATCATCCATAAAGAAGCGGGCGGCATCCTGCACACTGTCCAGGCTAAGTTTGAAATTTTCCTCATTGCTGGTGATCGCGGTTCCGGCCAAGAAAGTGAGTTCGTTTTGATCCCGAAGCCCGTCCTTTATCTCACCGATGGCTTTGCCCATTTTCTGGCTGAACTGTACTTCCGCCAGGTTCAGACCTATCCGAAGATATTGATACTGCACAACCGCCAAACCTACCACTGAAATAATGAAGATAAGAAGATAACCTTTTTTAATATTCATGGAGAATGTCGTTAGCCTGAAGGAACACAAAGGTTTGTTAAAAGAAATTGTTAAATCATTAACTTTTTATTAATACTATTTGATTATCGTTCAATTTTAGATAGGTATTTTACCTTAAATTAGCAATAGAACAATCCGGAAAAGAACGTATTGTTAAAATTAAAACAATTTTTTTGCATTCCTGAGATTTAAGTTCTTAAAAGCTACCGCCCCATTCAACCAGCTTTTGAACACCTGGGAAAAAGAAGTGCCGGTGAAGTACTTCTGAAATTTTTCCTCCGCTGTCCCGGCCAAAGGACGAGTCACCACACAAATATTAAGATTATGAATGTTAGCACTGTAAAGAATTTTTTGCTTTCCGTATTTCTCATTTTTCTTATTTCTTCCTGTCAGCCCGAGAAAAAGAACCTGGCAGAAAACATAGAATATGACAATGAGCAAACGCTTTTCTCCTTACTCTCTCCCGCGGAAACCGGGCTTGATTTTATTAATAAGGTGGTGAACCAAAAAGATTTCAACATCTTTAAATACCGGAATTTCTATAATGGCGGGGGAGTGGCTATTGGCGACATAAACAACGATGGCTTGCCAGACATTTACCTTACGGCCAATATGGAACCTAACAAACTCTTCCTGAACAAAGGCAATTTTAAATTTGAGGACATATCAAAATCGGCTGGGATCGAAGGTCATAAACCATGGTCTACCGGCGTAAATATGGTGGATATTAACCAGGATGGCTTGCTGGATATCTACGTGAGCAATGCCGGGAATATGGAAGGCAATAATCACGACAATGACCTCTACATCAATAATGGCGATCTCACTTTTACAGAGAAGGCTAAAGAATACAATCTTGCCAGGACCGGTTTCAGTACGCATGCTACCTTTTTCGATTATGACAAAGACGGCGATTTGGATGCCTATATTCTCAACAACAGCAATATCCCGGTCAGCAGCCTTGGCTATGCGGGGCAAAGGGATGTACGTGCGCAAGATTGGAAAGGTGTTCCGGCCATCTTCCGCGGGGTGGGAGATATGCTGCTTAGGAATGACAAGGGAAAATTTGTTGATGTGAGCG
Source organism: Salegentibacter sp. (assembly GCA_049589035.1). Taxonomy (GTDB): domain Bacteria; phylum Bacteroidota; class Bacteroidia; order Flavobacteriales; family Flavobacteriaceae; genus Salegentibacter_A. Next base: position 1,591 of record JBAWAB010000321.1, on the reverse strand, counting down.
AAGAGGCCGGCATCTACGGAAGCCTTATCGGCTTTGGGCTGGGCGTGCTCATAAGTGACATTAATGGCGATCTTTATCCCGATATCTACGTTTCCAATGATTTTTACGAACGCGATTATCTGTATATCAATAACGGCGACGGAACCTTTAAAGAAGACATTGAGAACTGGACTTCGCACCTTAGCCTTTCTGCAATGGGAATAGACATGGCCGACATTAACAACGATGGTAATGCCGATATTTTTATAACCGATATGCTTCCTGAAGGGGATGAAAGGGTGAAATCGGTAATGGAATTTGAAGGTTACAATATCTTTAAGCTGAAGCAAAGCAAGGACTTCTATCAGCAATACATTCAGAATACCCTACAGCTCAACAACGGGAACAACAGTTTTTCGGAAGTAGCCTATTTTAGCGGTGTTGCCAAGACCGACTGGAGCTGGGCGGGACTCCTTTTCGACATGGACAATGACGGTTACCGCGATATTTACATTACCAATGGTATTAACCACGACCTTACCGATATTGACTTCGTTGATTTCTTCGCAAATGAGATCATGCAAAAAATGGCGCTTACCGGCAAGAAAGAGGCCATCGACAGTATTATCAATAAAATGCCGGTAACACCTCTTAGCAATTATGCCTACCGAAACAATCATGATATTACCTTCAGCAATGCTACAAAAGACTGGGGGCTGGAACTTCCGGGACTTTCCAATGGTTGTGCCTATGGAGATCTCGATAATGACGGAGACCTTGATATCGTCGTGAACAACGTCAATATGAAGGCTTTTGTGTACAGGAACAATTCAGAAAAAATTACGCATAACAATTTCATCAGGTTAAAATTTCAAGGAAATGAGAAGAATCGCTTTGCCATTGGGAGCACGGTGAAGCTGTATTACGATGATAAAGTGGTGATGCAGGAGTTAAATCCGTCACGCGGGTTCCAGTCTTCAATGGACTATACTATGACCATCGGATTGGGAAAAGCCGAAAAAGTGGATTCCCTTCGGGTAATATGGCCCGACGACCATAGCCAGAAATTCACCAATCTCGCGGTGAATCAACTCCTTGATCTGAAGCAGACCGATGCAGAAGAGATTTATACAATTCCGAAGAAAAAAGAACAATTCCATTTCCTGGACGAGATGGAAGAGCAAGAGGTGGTGACGCATGAGGAGAATACCTACGTCGATTTCGACTATGAGGGCATGACTTCCAAAATGCTCTCTCAGGAAGGGCCTACGCTTGCCGTAGCCGACGTAAATTTCGACGGAAATGAGGATGTTTTTGTCGGGGGCGCGAAAATGCAACCCGGCACGCTTTACCTCAACGCTGGTAAAGGAAAGCTTAAAAAGTCTACGCAAAAATCTTTGGAAGAAGATGCTATTTTCGAAGATACGGCTTCCGCCTTTTTTGATGCCGATGGGGATGGGGACCTTGATCTTCTGGTGGGTTCTGGCGGAAATCAGATGAATGAGGAGAGAACTTACCGCCCCCGGCTTTACCTGAACGATGGCAAAGGTAATTTCAGCAAAACGGCCGATCTGCCTTCAAAATTCCGCAATATTGCTGTAGTGGCCCCTTA
>JBAWAB010000320.1:0-7875 GCA_049589035.1 Salegentibacter sp. | reverse complement strand
AAAATGAATATTTTAATCTTCCGAAGTTTTTTCAAAATAAGATGAACGTAGAATTTACATTTATTATATTTGAAGTCTAACTGAAAAAAGAAAATTTTGAGCACAGCAGCAGAACCTGATTTTATCATTGACTTTATTGCTGAAGTTGAGGTAGCTTCTCCCGGAAGGATCAACCTGATAGGGGAACATACCGATTATAACCATGGCTTTGTGATGCCCACAGCCATCGACAAAAAGATCTATTTTCGCTTCCAGAAGAATGACACCCCTGGTATCTGCAAAATTTACAGCGAAACCTTTATGAGTCATTTTGAATTCGACCTCCAATCTTTCTCAAAGAGCAAGGTTTCATGGCATAACTATATTCTCGGCGTGATTGCTGAAATTCAGAAATCAGGAAAATCGCTTGCTGGCTTTGACTGCATTATAAAGACCGAACTACCTATTGGCGCCGGTATCAGCTCTTCAGCCGCGCTGGAATGTGGTTTGGCTGGAGGGCTGAATAAGCTTTTCGACCTAGGACTTTCAAAAATGGAGATCATCAAAATTGGCCAAAATGCCGAAAATAACTTTGTTGGCTCCAACTGCGGGATCATGGATCAATATGCTTCGGTGATGAGCCGCGAAGGTCGTCTTATCATGCTCGACTGCGATTCTCTTGAAGCCGACTTTATTCCTGCCGATTTTAAGCAGTGTAAACTTTTGCTGCTGAATACTAAAGTCTCTCATAATCTTGCCGACAGCGAATACAATACCCGCCGTAAAGAATGTGAAGAAGCTGTAAAAATCATTCAGCAGAAATACAAGGATGTAAGGAGCCTGAGAAATGTAAGTGTTGAAATGCTGGAGGAATTCCGCGATTCTCTTCCCGGTGATGCTTACAAGCGCAGTATTTATGTATTGCACGAGAACGAACGGGTTCAAAAGGCTGCGGAAGCCATAAAAACCGGCAAGCTTCAGGATTTCGGCAAATTAATGTATCAGTCGCACCGTGGACTTCAGCACAATTATGAAGTGAGCTGTGAAGAATTGGACTTTCTGGTAGACTATTCCGAAGATAAAGATTTCATCTACGGTTCCAGAATGATGGGTGGCGGTTTTGGTGGCTGCACCATCAATTTGACAGAAGCCGATAAGATTGAAGATTATGTAAAGGAAGTTTCAGAAGCATATGAAAAGAAATTTAACATTGTTCCCGATGCCATCGCGGTATCACCAAGTGAAGGAACCATCGTGAGATAGTAAGAAAATGAGCAACGATTTAAATAGTAATCCCCACAGAAGATATAATATTTTAACCGGAGAATGGATCCTGGTTTCGCCGCATCGTACCAAAAGACCATGGCAGGGAAAGACCGAGAAAGATCATAGCACCCAAAGGGAAACTTATGATCCTTCCTGTTATTTATGCCCCGGAAATACCCGCGCGAGTGGAGAAACCAACCCGGATTATAAAGAACCTTACTCCTTCGTCAATGACTTTTCGGCGCTTTTGCCTGATACTCCTGAAATTAAAGTAAATGAAGGACTCCTAAGAGCTGAAACCGAGCAGGGAATTTGTAAAGTGGTGTGTTTCTCACCTAACCACTCCCTAACCCTGCCGCTGATGGAGACTGAAGACATTACTAAAGTGGTGCAAATATGGCAGAAGGAGTATAAAGAACTTGGCAGCAAAGAGAACATCAATTATGTGCAGATCTTTGAAAATAAAGGTGCCCTTATGGGCTGCAGCAATCCGCACCCGCACGGGCAGATCTGGTCACAGTCTTCCATTCCTACCGAAATTCTAAAGAAAACGGAGCATTTCAGGGAATATTGGAAAAAGAATCAGCGAAGTCTTCTGCAGGATTATCTCGAACAGGAGTTGCAGGAAAAGGAAAGAATTCTTCTGGAAAACGAGCATTTTGTAGCCCTGGTGCCTTATTGGGCAGTTTGGCCTTACGAAGCCATGATCATTCCGCGAAAGCATTACCAGCATATCGGGCAATTAGATTTGGAAGAACAGAAGGCTTTTGCAAAAATCCTGAAGAGACTTACTATAAAATTCGACAATCTTTTTGGTACTTCTTTCCCATACTCTTCCGGAATTCACCAGGTTCCTACAGATGGAAAAGAGTATCCGGAATGGCATTTGCATATGTCCTTCTATCCGCCGCTTTTGCGCTCGGCTACCGTTAAGAAATTCATGGTAGGCTACGAGATGTTTGCAGGGCCACAACGAGATATCACTGCAGAGCAGGCTGCGGAAACCTTAAGGGAATTACCTGAAGAACATTACACCAAAGTATAAAAAGCAAGGATATGGAACAAAAAATGAATTTACGCGCCCTGGCAAAATCATTGAATTTGTCAATTTCTACAGTTTCAAAAGCCCTTAATAATAGTCATGAAATAAGTGCTGCGACGAAGAAAAGAGTAAAAGAGGCTGCAAAATTGCACAATTATGTTCCGAATTTTATGGGCCAGAACCTCAAAGCCAGAAAGACCAAGACCATAGGCGTGGTGATTCCCGATGTTTTGCCACATTTTTTCGCTAAAGCATTGCACAGCATTGAAACGACGGCGAGTCAGCTGGGATACAAGATCATTTTCTGTCTCTCCAATGAGTCTACTGAAAAAGAGGCGGAAAGCATCCGAACGCTCATCAACGGCAGTGTTGATGGGATTATCATGTCTCTGGCGAAGGAAACCCAGGCCAACGATGATTGCGATCACCTGCTGAAGCTGAAGGATTATCAGATTCCGCTGGTGCTTTTTGACAGGGTAACGCATGCAATTAAATGTGACAAGATAAGGATCAATGACGCTGAAATTGCAGAAGAAGCCACTCATTATCTCAGTACTTCGGGACGAAGAAATATTCTTTATCTTTCTTCCCTTTCCAAAACCAGCGTGGATAAGCGAAGACATGAAGGTTATTTGCGGGCGGTACGGTCCAGAAAACTGGAAAACCATACCCTGCACGTGACCAGGAAGCAGGAATTTGAGCCAAAGATACTTCGTGCCTTCAAAGAAAATTCGATCGATGCCATTTTAGCCGCCGACGAACTTACGGCCATTATTGCCATGAAGATTGCCATTACCCACGGCTACAGCGTTCCTGAGGATATTTCGGTAATAGGATTTACTAACGGACTAATGGGTGAGAATTTCGTGCCCAGCCTCAGCACCGTGGAACAGTATGCCGAAGACCAGGGAAAACTCGCGGTGGAGACTATGATAGCAAGGATCGAAGAGCGGCTGCCAGAAGATTTTGTCAGCAAGGTACTGCAGACATCGATTATTCATCGTGGTTCTACGATTCCTGCTCCAATTTTTTCATCTCTGCAGGTCTAATCTAAACAATGAAAAGGAGTTGATAAAATTCTGGAGAAAGGCTCCTCTTTAGCAAAAAAAGGACCGGCTTTACCAGAAGTTCTTTTTCAAAAGGCTTATCTGCCAATCAGTACCGCACCACCCTCCGGTAATAACTTTAATTGGACTTTGCCATTGCTCTTGATCGCTAATTTCTTGCTGCTGGCACTTCCATTTTTTTTATCATAAATAAGCTCAGCGTTTTTACCTACAAGCATTGGCAATTCTACTTTAATTTCTTGGGGAGTCTTTTTTCCGTTAACAGCTACCACATACCATTTGGTTCCTTTACGGCGAGCCATTACAACATAATCTTCTGGAGATCCGGAAATGTATACGGTCTCATCCCAGGTGGTGGGCACACTTTTCAGATAATCCAACACAAATTCCGGCTGATCAAGGTTATTTGGAGTCAAACCAAAATGCTGAACAGGTGAAAAATAAAGGACTGCTGTTGCCAATTCAAAAGCATCTGTAGTAGTTCTCGTGGTACCGCCCTTTTGATCTTTGGACAATTTCTTATTCAGAAAGACGGGCCCATAATCCATAGCCCCCACAGCATTCCGTGTAAAAGGCAAAATTGTTGCCGTACGCGCATGGATATCCATCGCATGCTGAGTGAATACAAGATTCTCAGAAGCCAGCACCGCTTCGGAAGAAATATAATTAGGAAACATCCGTTGCCAACCCCGCGGCAATGTGCAGCCATGAAAGATACATTCCAGGCCGTAATCATTGGCGTCGCTTAAAATATCTTCATAAAGTTGCATGGTAGGCTGTTTATCACCTCCAAAAAAGTCGACTTTAATACCCTTCACTCCAATCTTCTGCATCCACTGCATTTCTTTTTTTCGTGCAATGGAAGTATTCATTATATCCTGCGGAGTTTGTGGTGCATTATTCCAATAACCATTGGAATTATACCAAAGAAGAACATCAACATTCTTAGAACCGGCATATTTTACAAGTTCTTCCATACGATCATAACCGATATTCCTATCCCAATTAGCATCTACTAGAATATATTCAAAATCAAGATCTTCGGCGAGATCGATAAATTTAACCTGATCTTCATAATTCATGCTATTATCCTGCCACACGATCCAGCTCCAGGTGGCCCGACCAGTTTTATAATCTTCGGAGGGTTCATAGAGAGGTTTTACTACATCAAAAGCCACTGTTGATTCCATGATCGGCTTCAAAGTTTGCCCTAACGTGATCGTTCTCCAGGGAGTTTTCGCCGGCAATGCCATTGATGGAAAGTTGTCACCAATCCTATTGTTTTCGCCCTCCTGCGGAAACTCAAAATGATACAATCCTTCAGCATTTCCTTCACCTAAACGAGAGGCTACATACTGCCCATGAACCCCGGTTTCAGAGATCAATACCCAGCCTTTGTCTGCTAATTTGAACAGAGCCGGAAAGGTATATCCCACCCCATTCTTAGAAGGTTTTGCCATGGCATCATTCAGAGTGTACTCTTCCTCGTAGCTGGGCTTAGTGTTTTGCCAGCCGGTCATGGGCAGGGCCTGCGGAGTAATATAAGTTGTGGCATAGTCGGGAAGATTAAACCCTGTTGTTTCGTTTTGTATGCGGATTTTGGTTTGACCATTCCCAGGTAAGACCCGATACGAAAAGGCCACGTCGCGATCACTAAGCCTGAATACCACCTCGAGGGTATCATTTGCCTCATTGCTGAAGCTGCTTACCAACTCATTGGCTTCATAATCAACTTTACTCACCTTCGCATGGTTCAACTCATAATTTTCCGAAATATGATGTTGTTCACTGGAAATGAACTTCAGATCTTCTGAAAAATCTCCGATAGAACTTTCCAAACCCAGAGGGGAATCTTCTAAAAAAACCTGGTCATCATACCGGATATTATAAAATAATTCGCCCTGCTCATCAAGGTGAATTTCTACAGCCAAATGATTGCCAGGACTTTTTACAGTCTCCGTTGTCTGAGAAAAACAGTTCAGCGAAAAAAGTGCTATAGAGAAAAAGAGAAAACCTGAAGTCCTGAATGAGCTGAGCATAGCATTATTATTTTCGGTTCATCACCTTTTTAGCCGCTGCAATAATGGCTTCTGAATTCAGCCCATATTTATCCATCAGCTGCGCGGGAGTTCCGCTTTCGCCAAAAGTGTCTTGAGTAGCCACGAATTCCTGTGGGGTAGGATGATTTAAAGATAATACCCGCGCTACGCTTTCACCAAGACCTCCGAGGAAGTTGTGTTCTTCACAGGTTACCACACAACCGGTCTTGCCTACGGAATTCAGAATAGCTTCTTCATCCAAAGGTTTGATGGTGTGAATGTTGATCACTTCTGCTGAAATTCCCTGTTCCTGAAGACTTTCTGCCGCCTGTATCGCTTCCCATACCAGATGGCCTGTAGCTATTATCGTAACATCGGTTCCTTCATAAAAAGTAACTGCTTTTCCGATCTCGAATTTCTGATCGGCTGCCGTAAAAATTGGCACTTTTGGCCTTCCGAAGCGAAGATAAACCGGCCCCTCATGTTCGGCAATAGCAATGGTCGCAGCCTTTGTCTGGTTATAGTCGCAGGGATTGATCACCGTCATACCCGGCAACATTTTCATCATCCCGATGTCCTCGAGAATCTGATGCGTGGCGCCGTCTTCTCCAAGGGTAAGCCCCGCATGCGAAGCACAAATCTTTACATTCTTACCAGAATAAGCAATAGATTGCCTGATCTGGTCATAAACCCTGCCGGTAGAAAAATTGGCAAAGGTTCCTGTAAAAGGGATCTTCCCTCCAATGGTGAGGCCGGCAGCCATTCCCATCATGTTAGCCTCGGCAATTCCTACCTGGAAAAAACGTTCCGGGTTCTCATCAATAAAATCCTGCATTTTGAGGGATCCCACGAGATCGGCACAAAGTGCAACCACATTAGGATTCGTTCTGCCGATTTCGGTAAGGCCGGCGCCAAATCCGCTGCGGGTATCCTGCTTTTCTGTATATGTATATTTTGACATTCTGAAAAAATTCTGAAATTAATAATCGCCGAGGGTTTCCGGATTCTGAGCCAGTGCGTTCTCCAGCTGCTCATCATTTGGAGCTTTCCCGTGCCAGGCATGGGTGTGCATCATAAAATCAACGCCATGACCCATTTCGGTATGCAGCAGAACACAGACTGGCTTTCCTTTTCCTGTGCGGGTTTTGGCTTCCTTCATTCCGTTGAGGACCTGGTCCAGGTCATTCCCGTCTTCTATTTCCATCACATCCCAGCCAAAAGCTTCAAATTTCGCCCGAATGTCCCCCATAGGAAGCACTGTTTCGGTGCTGCCATCGATCTGCTGACCGTTCAGGTCTACCGTGGAAATGAGGTTATCGACCCCGTTCCCGGCGGCATACATGATGGCTTCCCAGTTCTGCCCTTCCTGCAATTCCCCGTCGCCATGAAGGGTATAAACCAGGTGCTTATCTTTATTCAGTTTTTTGGCTTGGGCAGCTCCAATAGCCACCGACATTCCCTGGCCCAGCGAACCGGAGGCAATCCTTACTCCGGGCAATCCTTCATGAGTGGTAGGATGGCCCTGAAGTCGCGAATTGATAAGCCTGAAGGTGCCAAGTTCCTCTACGGGAAAATAGCCTTTATGTGCCAGTACGCTATAGAAGACCGGAGAGATATGACCATTGGAAAGAAAGAACAGGTCTTCATCCTTTCCATCCATATCAAATCCGGGTTTCAGGTCCATGATCTCGTTGTAGAGGCAAACCATGAATTCGGTACAACCAAGTGATCCTCCGGGGTGACCCGAGTTCACTTTGTGCACCATACGGAGGATATCTCTGCGCACTTGTACTACTGTTTTTTCTAATTCTTCCTTTGTCATCATCTACAGGTTAAAAGATTTCGCATCCTGAAGGAATTTTTCCAGACCAGAGTCGGTCAATGGATGCTTCAGAAGGCCGTCAATAGAAGATAAAGGACCTGTCATTACGTCGGCGCCGATCTTGGCACAATTAATCACGTGCATGGTATGCCTGATCGAAGCGGCAAGAATCTCGGTCTCAAAGCCATAATTGTCGAAGATGAGCCTGATATCGGCAATGAGCTGAAGCCCATCTGTAGAAATATCATCCAGTCTGCCCAAAAACGGGGAAACATAGTTAGCTCCTGCTTTGGCGGCCAAAAGCGCCTGCCCCGGCGAGAAGATCAGCGTGCAGTTCGTTCTGATGCCTTTATCTGAAAAATACTTCAGGGCCTTCACTCCTTCCCTGATCATGGGCACTTTCACCACGATCTGCGGATGTAATTCTGCCAATTCCTCGCCTTCTTTTACTATTCCGTCGAAATCGGTGGCAACCACTTCCGCAGAAACATCGCCATCAACAATTTCGCAGATGTCGACGTAGTGTTTCAGGATGTTATTTTTTCCGGTAATGCCTTCCTTAGCCATAAGCGAAGGATTGGTAGTTACGCCGTCAAGAACACCCAAAGCCTGAGCCTCCCTGATCTGGTCGAGGTTAGCGGTATCTATAAAAAATTTCAT
>JBAWAB010000319.1:0-3523 GCA_049589035.1 Salegentibacter sp. | reverse complement strand
CCTTCATCCGGTAATCTTCTGCTTTGTAGACTTCGTCGATATATTGTTCTACATGATTGTAGCAGGTCCAGTAGCGTTTTGCGGTGCTCTTGGAAATACCTTTACCAGAAAGCCGATCCATTTGCTCATTGTGCTCTTTAAAGACCTCTAGAGTCATTTTGGATTTATCCTTTTCTTCTCCCTTAAATCGCTTTACAAATTTTGCCAAAGTAAAATCCTCTTCATTTTCTACAAAACTCTTTTGAACGGCTTTTACCTTTTCACGCATAAGTTCGATAAAAGAGTTTAGCTCATTTGCTTCAATACTTCTCCCCATCATTTTCTCCGTTTGTGCATTCCATTTATCAGGTTCTACGCTCCGGCCGATGTTGATTTCTGAACGCCTGCTATTAAGGGTAACCCGCATCATTACTGGGGTGCGCCCTTTTCGGTTGATCTTACTTTTCTTAATGTGAAATCGCAAATAAATTGTTGTGTCCATATCTTTTTGAATTGGGTCCCGAATTGGTCCCTTTAAAGTAGCAAAAATGTAGATACGAAATGAAACTTTAACCTTTGTAAAACACTGTAAAACAACAAAATAATGCGTTAGGCGGGACCCATTTTGGGAAAAGTGAAATGGGTCCCGAATAGGTCCCCTTTTATTTGATATCATTTGATATCAAAGGACATCATTAAAAATGAAAAACCCCGTAATCAGTGAGATTACGGGGTTTTTGTTATTAGCTGGTAGCCAAAAAGTGGAGTCGGAGGGGTTCGAACCCTCGTCCAAACAAGCAATTCAGATGCTTTCTACACGTTTAGTTTTCGTTTGATTGTCGATGCAAGACCGGCCGAAAACCACCAATCTTACACGTATTCCCGCTTAAGTTTCAAAACCGCATCAGGACCCTGCGGCTTCTATATTTACTTTATCGGTGCCTCTAATGTGGACGCCGTAAATCAAGGCTTCCACGAGACATCTTGGCTCCCTGTCTTACAGGGACTAAGTATAACCTACTGTGATTCGGTTACGCAGCCAAGGCGTAGTTATTCTCGCCGTTTAAAAAAGTGTGAAACATGAGATTTAAGAGCTATATCCCAGCGCTCTACGTGCTTACAACTCAATTAGACTCGCTGTCAAAACCAAGTCGACCCCATAAATAAAAGAACTCACCTTCATTATCGCATTTTTCATGCCAATAATCTGGGCGGCTTCCTCTTCGCTTTAAGCTTCGAGGAATCGGGCTTTTCGCTGTATCCCCGGTGAAAAACCGGGGGATGCCGCTGCAATCCCTGCCGCAAAAATAAGAATTAAAATTGGCATTTTCTGCACCCTTTTTAATTCATATATTTGAAGATATCCAAACAATTTCAAATCTCATCCAGAATATGATAAAATTTGCCCTCATTAAAGAGCGAAAAACACCACCAGACAGAAGGGTGGTTTTTTCTCCGCAAAAATTGAAAGAAGTCGTTAAAAAGTTTCCTGAGGCAAATTTTAAAGTAGAAAGTTCTGATATCCGCATCTTTTCAGATCAGGAATATCGAGACGCCCGATTTGAAGTTTCCGAAGATGTGTCAGATTGCGAGGTGTTGCTGGGGGTGAAAGAAGTGCCCATTCCGGCGCTCATTCCGAATAAAAAATACTTTTTCTTCTCACATACCATCAAAAAGCAACCCTATAACCGCGATCTTTTGCGCGAGATCCTTCGCAATAATATTGAGCTTTACGATCACGAGGTCATCATCAACGAAAGAGGAGCCAGGCTTATCGGGTTTGGGAGATACGCCGGCCTGGTAGGTGCCTACAACTGCATGAGGGCTATCGGGCTCAAAGAGACTGGTTTTAATTTACCCAAGGCTGAAGATCTGCCAGATCTTAATGCCATGCTGTCAGAACTTGAAAAAGTTGAAATTCCTGCTTATAAATTTATTCTAACCGGCAGTGGAAAGGTGGCGCACGGCGCTAAGGAAATTCTCGATCATCTAAAGATAAAAAAGGTGACACCCGATGCATTCCTGAAAGAAGATTTTAAGGTGCCGGTATTTTGTCATTTGGATGTGCTGGATTACGCCAAGCGGAAGGACGGCAAAAAGGGAGAAGTAACCGACTATTATCATCATCCCGAAAACTATGAATCCAACTTCTTGAGATTTGCTGCTGCCGCCGATGTTTTTATTGCAGGCCACTTCTATGGAGAAGGCAGTCCTGTTTTCTTTACTGCTGAAGAGGCTAAAAAAGATAATTTCAACATAAAGTATGTCGCCGATATCTCCTGCGATATTGCAGGTCCTGTCGCCAGCACCATCAGGCCTTCTACTATAGCAGAGCCTCTTTATGGTTACGATCCTCAGCGAGAGTCTGAGGTTGATTTCCGCGAAAAAGAATCCATCTGTGTCATGGCTGTAGATAATTTGCCCTGTGAATTGCCGAAAGATGCCAGTGAAGGTTTTGGGGAGATGTTCTTAGAAAATGTAATCCCGGCCTTTTTTAATGGGGATAAAGACGGAGTCCTGGAGCGCGCCCGCATGACTAAAGATGGGAAACTCACCGAGAGATTCCGGTATCTCGAGGCTTTTGTTAAAGGAGAGGAAATTCACGAAGGTTAGATTGATAGGGGTAACACTACTCCAATTTGTTTCTGTAACGCAGCAAAGGACGATAGAATTCAACTGAAGCGGCAAAAGCTATACCCAGGGTATACGTCAGCAGATCCCATGCAGAAAAGCTGCTGCCAAGCATGATCATTACGATTTTTGGAGGCTGGTATTGCAGCACTTTTACAATGTTGATGAGCTGAAAAAACTCTACTGCAAAGGAGAACGCCAGTACCGCAATTAGGCCCTTTAGCACCGAAACATTGGTTAGCGCCATTAGGAAACAATAAAGCAGGATGACTACCAGAAAATCTCCGAGATAAGGCCGGATAAAATCATCATGTGCGAATTCTTCGATCAGGATCTCGATGATCAGAAGGATTAAAAATCCTGCCAGGTAAGCCTGCCGTGTATTTCTGTTTAACTTTTTCAGCATTTCAGAAGAAAAGATACTAAGTTTGATGATAATGAACATCCTATTGCCGTTGTTCCGTCTTTACTTCCGAATGATCCAGGGCGCTGATCTCTTCTTTATAATCTAAAGGAAGGATCAACGATTTCAGAATTCCATCCAGATCTAAGCGTCTGCTGATTTTGTATAAAAAGAGGAGTGGACTTAACAAAGTAAAATCCCGGAGCGATAACATTCTTCTTGCTGTTTTCGGGACAACCAGGCTCTGAGTTTCCATTAATAAGCGGTAGCGTATCGGCCCGAGGTTTTTTCGGTACTGCCTGTAAAGATCCACAGTATATTCTCCCTTGCATAAATGTTGCTCAAGGTGATTTTGACGCATCTTTTTGAAGTATTCAAAGTTTTCCGGCAGGTCTTTGATGTTCATTCTTTGGCCAACGCGGAAGAAAACGCTGAACACTTCCTCTTTTTCAGAAAGGTCTAATTTCCGTTCAAGCAGCTCAAACGACCTGATGGAATAATCAATCAACA
>JBAWAB010000318.1:0-14122 GCA_049589035.1 Salegentibacter sp. | reverse complement strand
GGAGGTTTCAGTTATGATATTATGATTGGGATTATTTCTTCCCTTCCATTTTATCTTTTAGAGCCTGAAGATCAGCATTAACATCACCAATTGTGGTTTTGTCATTGTTTTGCGCGGCAGCTTTCTTAGCAGCCTGCTTAACGATTTGCTGTTCTTCTTCTCTGTGAATAGCTGCGTGAGAAGCCACCACTCTCTTGAATTCTTTGTTGAATTCAATGATCTGGAACTCTGCAGTTTCACCTTTCTTAAGTTTGCTTCCGTCTTCTTTTTCAAGATGTCTTTGCGGAACAAACGCAGTGATATCTTCATTGAAGTCGATAGTAGCTCCTTTATCTACGATCTCAGAGATAGCAGCGGTGTGTTTAGTACCAACGGCAAACTCAGTTTCGTATTTATCCCAAGGATTGTCTTCAATCTGCTTGTGACCAAGGCTCAACTTACGTCCTTCCACATCCAATTCAAGAACTACTACTTCAAGTTCGTCTCCTACATTACAGAATTCAGATGGATGCTTGATCTTCTTAGTCCATGAAAGGTCAGAGATATAGATAAGTCCGTCAATTCCTTCTTCAAGTTCTACGAACACACCGAAGTTAGTGAAGTTACGAACGATACCATTATGTCTTGAACCTACAGGATATTTAGAAGTAATATCAGTCCATGGGTCTGGAGTCAATTGCTTGATACCAAGTGACATTTTTCTGTCTTCTCTGTCCAGAGTAAGGATCTGAGCTTCCACTTCGTCTCCAACATTTACGAAATCCTGAGCTGAACGCAGGTGCGTGCTCCATGACATTTCAGAAACGTGGATAAGACCTTCAACACCATCGGCAACTTCGATAAATGCACCGTAATCTGCGATCACGACTACTTTACCTTTCACTCTGTCTCCAACTTTCAATTCTGGATCAAGAGCTTCCCATGGGTGTTTGCTAAGTTGTTTAAGACCAAGTTGGATTCTTGTTTTAGCTTCATCAAAGTCAAGAATTACAACATTTAGTTTTTGATCAAGCTCAACGATCTCATTTGGATGGTTGATACGAGACCAGCTAAGATCGGTGATGTGAACAAGTCCGTCAACACCTCCAAGGTCAACAAATACACCGTAAGAAGTAATGTTCTTAACGGTACCTTCAAGAACCTGACCTTTTTCAAGCTGTCCGATAATTTCTTTCTTCTGCTCTTCGATATCAGCTTCGATAAGAGCTTTGTGAGAAACCACAACGTTTTTGAATTCGTGGTTGATCTTTACAACCTTGAATTCCATTGTCTTTCCTACGTAAGCATCGTAATCACGGATTGGCTTCACGTCGATCTGAGAACCTGGCAAGAATGCCTCGATTCCGAACACATCTACGATCATACCACCTTTAGTACGGCATTTCACAAAACCATTCACGATAAGTCCTTCATCGTGGGCTGTGTTTACGCGTTCCCAGGCTTTGATCACACGAGCCTTACGGTGAGAAAGGATCAATTGACCGGTTGCATCTTCACGAACATCAATCAATACCTCAACTTCATCTCCCTCTTTAAGATCAGGGTTATAACGGAACTCATTAAGAGAGATCACCCCTTCACTTTTCGCATTGATGTCAATAATTGCATCACGATCGGTAATATTTATTACTGTTCCTGTTACAACTTCGTCATCTAAAGTATCTACGAAATTCTCTTCAACCAACTTTTCAAACTCCTCCAGTTTAGCATCGTCGATAGGATCGATCCCTTCTTCGTAGTTGTGCCAGTTGAAATCTTTTAAGAATTGCTCCGGATCCTGTTGTTGCTCAACAGGAGCAGGTTGAGATTCGGTAGCCATTCCGGCTACTTCCTGAACTTCAGGAGCGTCCTGAACTTCTTGTTTTTTATTTTCTTCAGCCATTGCTGATTAAAAATTTGTATCCTGTGCTCTTCGGAAAAAATTAAGCAAATAAAACACAGAAGATGTTTATAGTTTTGATTTACAAGCCTTTTTGTTTTTCCAATACTTCGCCAAAAAGGAGTGCAAAAATACAACTTAATATTTTAAATTCAAATCTTTCAGGAACTACTATTTTCCTGATTCTGAGGAAGGGATTTCCGGAAGAGTAAATGGGCAATGAGAATTAAGACTGAATAGCCCAATCCCAGGGTAGCGACTCCCGCCCAACCCCAGGATTCCCAGGCATAGGCACCTGTAGTAGTTCCCATAGCCCCGCCAATAAAATACCCTACCATATAAATGGTATTCACGCGGTTACGGGCATCGGGATTTCGGGAGAAAATGATGTTCTGGTTGTTGATATGCAGAGACTGAAGGCCCATGTCAATAAATAAAACTCCAATTATAAGGCCAATGATGGAATTACCCGAGAATTCAAAAACTCCCCAGGCTGCAATCATAATGAGCACAGAAATAGTAATAAGCCTGTTCTTATTAAAGCGGTCGCTCAGCTTACCCACCACCGTGGCCGCAATGGCGCCTCCAATGCCCAGAATACCGAAACTTCCTGCCGCTCCACTTCCATAGTGAAAGGAATCTTCCATCAAAAAAACCAGCGTGGTCCAGAAAGCACTGAATCCCGCGAATCCAAGACCGCCCCTTAAAGCGGCCAATCTTACAGAACTTTCAGTTTTGAAGTAATGCCCCAGAGATTTCATTAACTCAGCATAGCTCCCTTTGAAATCGGGCTTTAATTCAGGTAATTTCAACTTGAGCAGAAGCCAATATACGATCATGATCCCAGCAGCCAGGAAGTACATGATGCGCCAGCCAAAATATTCCCCGATCATTCCACTTAAAAAACGGCTTCCAAGGATCCCTATTAGCAATCCGCTCATCACAATGCCTATGGCCCTGCCCTTTTTGCTTTCTTCGGAAAGTTCCGCAGCCATCGGCACAAATAATTGGGGCACCACTGAAGTGAAGCCGATACAAAAGCTGGCAATGGTAAGAACCAACAAGGAATTCGCTAAGGCGGCAGCCAGTAAGGACGCGACAATGAATATAAAATCGAACAAGATCATTTTCTTCCGCGGAAACATATCTCCCAGCGGAATTATAAAGAGCAATCCAAAGGCATAACCCAGCTGTGTGAACAGCGGAATATTACTCACCTCGTGTTCAGAAACCCCAAAAGTATCGGCTATAAGATTGAGAAGCGGCTGATTGTAATAGTTGTTGGCAACAACAAGCCCGGCGCCCACAGCCATGAGATAAAGCACCTGGTTAGACAACCTCTTTTGCTCCATCAGCTTAGTCTCTACCCTGAGCTTTTTCTATAGCCTCATCGGCAAGATCACAGATCTTTTCGAACTGTTCATCCAGGTTCATCAGAGAGTTATCGATCTCTATGGCATCTTCGGCTTTACGAAGCGGAGAATCTTCGCGGGTAGTATCCAGAAAATCCCGCTCCTTCACGTTGGCCAGGATGTCTTCGTATTTTACATCCTCTCCCCTCTCCTTCAGTTCTTTATAACGACGTTCGGCGCGTTTTTCGGTCGAGGCGGTCATGAAGATCTTCAGTTCGGCGTCGGGGAAAACCACGGTCCCAATATCGCGACCGTCCATCACCACGCCTTTTTCCTTTCCTATTTCCTGTTGCTGATTTACCAGCATTTCCCTCACCTTCGATATAGCGGCTACCTTGCTCACGCATTTGGAAACTTCCATCAGGCGAATCTCATCTTCGACATTTTCTGTATTAAGATAGATAAGCCCGTAGCCACGTTCTTCATCAAAGACAAATTTTAAGTTGATAAATGGCAGGTGTCGCACAATTGCTTCTTCATTGCAATTGCTTTCGGTGACAAACAATTTCCGCATCACATAGAGCGTCACGGCGCGGTACATAGCGCCGGTATCGACGTAAACATATCCTAGCTTTTTAGCAAGTTGTTTGGCAACCGTACTTTTTCCGGTCGAGGAATAGCCATCAATGGCAATGGTAATTTTCTTCTTCATCAATAAGGTTCTGGAATTTGCTGTGGTGCAAAATTAATCAAAACAAACGCCTTCGCCATTCTTTTCAGAAATAATTAAAAAAGCCCCCTTTCGGAGGCTTCCCATTTACAGCTTTTTGGCGTTCTTCACCTTCTCATCGGTAATGGCAAGTTCAATTACCTCCTGCATATCATTCACGTAATGAAAAGTAAGACCTTTTAGGTATTCCTCTTTGATCTCTTTGATATCGCGCTCATTTTCTCTGCAAAGGATGATCTCCTTAATATGAGCGCGTTTGGCAGCGAGAATCTTCTCCTTGATACCTCCTACCGGAAGTACTTTTCCGCGAAGAGTTATTTCACCGGTCATAGCAATGCTCTTTTTCACCTTTTTCTGAGTGAAAAGAGACACCAGGGATGTGAGCATAGTGATCCCGGCGCTGGGACCGTCTTTGGGAGTTGCTCCTTCCGGAACGTGAATATGCACATTATACTTTTCGAAAATGCCAGGATTTATTCCTAATTCCTCCGCGTTGGCCTTCATATATTCCATAGCGATAGTAGCCGATTCTTTCATCACTTTCCCGAGATTCCCTGTTATATTGAGATTTCCTTTTCCTTTAGAAAGAATGGATTCAATAAAAAGAATATCGCCTCCTACCTGCGTCCAGGCTAGCCCGGTAACCACGCCGGCAGTCTCGTTGTTTTCATACTTATCCCGCTCCATTCTGGGGCTACCAAGAATCTCTATAATGTCATCATTGGTGATTTTTACATTGTATTCCTCTTCCATAGCAATGCTCTTGGCCACATACCGCACCACCTTGGCGATCTGTTTTTCAAGGCCACGAACTCCCGATTCCCGGGTGTAACCTTCCACGATCTTCTCCATCTGCGGTTTTCTTATCTTAAGGTGCTGCTTGCTTAAGCCGTGTTCTTTTAATTGCTTCGGAAGCAAATGCTGCTTGGCAATCTCTACCTTTTCTTCAATAGTATAACCGGTGACGTTAATGATCTCCATCCTGTCCCGAAGAGCAGGCTGAATATTACCAATGTTGTTTGCTGTTGCAATGAACATCACCTTGGATAGATCGAAGCCCATTTCCAGGAAATTATCGTGAAATTCGCTGTTTTGCTCAGGGTCTAAAACTTCGAGTAAAGCTGAAGAGGGATCGCCCGCATTCCCGATGCTAAGTTTGTCCACCTCATCCAGTACAAAAACGGGGTTACTGGTGCCGGCCTTCTTCAGACTCTGAATGATCCTACCTGGCATAGCCCCGATGTAGGTTTTCCTGTGTCCGCGAATCTCAGCCTCATCACGTAATCCACCCAGGGAAATTCTTACATATTCCCGGCCCAGAGCTTCGGCAATAGACTTACCAAGGGATGTTTTCCCCACTCCAGGAGGTCCGTAGAGGCAAAGAATTGGCGATTTCATATCGTTCCTCAACTTCAGTACAGCCAGGTATTCAATGATTCGGCGCTTCACATCGTCAAGTCCGTAATGATCGCGATCCAGGATTCTCTTGGCTCGCTTAAGATCAAATTTGTCCTTGCTGTAATCATTCCATGGAAGATCAAGGAAAAGATCTAAATAATTTCGCTGAATACTGTATTCAGCTACCTGCGGATTCATTCGCTGCATTTTTGAAAGCTCCTTTTCAAAATGTTTCTGAACCCTTTCATCCCATTTTTTCTTCCTGGCGCGTTGTCGCATTTCCTCAATCTCATCTTCATGAGATACCCCACCCAGTTCTTCCTGAATGGTCTTCATTTGCTGGTGAAGAAAATATTCCCGCTGCTGCTGGCTCATGTCGCTCTGCACCTTGCTCTGGATGTCGTTGCGAAGTTCCAGTTTCTGCATCTCCATATTCATATGCTTCAGCGTGGCCAAAGCGCGCTCTTTGAGGTCATTGGTTTCCAGCAATTTCTGTTTATCCTCTACAGAGAGATTCATATTGGAAGACACGAAATTGATCAGAAATGAAGAGCTTTCAATATTTTTGATCGCAAAAGAAGCTTCGCTTGGAATATTGGGGCTTCCTTTAATGATTTGTAGCGCCAGTTCTTTAATAGATTCGATAATCGCACCGAATTCTTCATTATCAACCGCCGGTCTTGCCTCGGGTACCTCGGTGATATTAGCCATGAGGTACGGGTTTTCCTTTATGATCTCTGTAATCCTAAACCGCTTCTTACCCTGAATGATCACTGTTGTATTCCCATCGGGCATTTTCAAGACACGCAATATTCGCGCTACCACCCCCACAGGATTGATATCTTTAGGACCCGGATTTTCCACTTCTTCATCCTTCTGTGAAACCACTCCTATGATCTTGCTGCCATTGTTGGCTTCATTGATCAATTTTATGGAGGTATCCCTTCCCGCAGTAATAGGAATCACCACTCCCGGAAACAATACGGTGTTCCGAAGTGGAAGAATGGGCAGGGCTGAGGGTAATTCTTCCTTATTTATTTCTTCTTCATCCTCAGGCGTCATCAAAGGAATAAGATCGGCGTCCTGGTCTATCTCCTGTAATGACAAACTGTCAAGATTTGTGAATTTTGTTTTAGCCATAATATATTTTAAGTCAAACTGTCACTGCAGTTGGTTTATTTTCCTTTTTATTTCTTTGCTCAGCCCCTATTATTTCTGAAACAGAAGCTTATAAGAATTTTAACTTAGAAATAGTCAATTGTTGTGCCATGGAATTTTTTTTCAGGAATTTTTCTCAAAAGTGTAACAAACTGAAATGAAACCTATCTTTATAAGTAGATAACAAGATTGTTTTTGACACCAACCATCACACATATTAAAGATCTTGTTGCCCGATGCCGTGAAGGCGATCAAAGGGCACAAATGGAGATCTACGAACGCTATTATAAAGCTATGTATAATACCGCGTTACGTATAGTAAAGGATACAGCTGAAGCCGAAGATGTAATGCAGGAGGCTTTTTTGAACGCTTTCGCCAAGATCGACAGCTTTAACGGGACTTCCACCTTTGGCGCCTGGCTTAAAAGGATCGTCATAAACAGAAGCATCAACGCCTTCAACAAAAAAATGAAATTGAATGAAACCAGTTACAATGATGAATTAAAGAATCAGGCAGATGACAATGAAGGAGTTGTTTTGGAAGAAAACAGCAACAACAAAAAAGTAAAACAGATTCTAAAAACGATGGACAGTCTTAAGGAGAATTACCGCATTTGTCTTAGCCTTCACCTCATTGAAGGATATGATTATGAAGAAATATGTGAGATCCTGGATATTTCCTATGCCAATTGCAGAACAACCATCTCCAGGGCCAAAGAAAGTTTAAGAAAGAAATTGCTCAAACATGAAAACTAACGATCTAAACGAAGAATTCAGAAATCTGGATTTCGATATTGCTGAGCCGGAAGCGGGCCACCGGGAACGCTTTCTGAAAAAGCTGGAGCAAAGTCAGCAAAAAGCTCCGCAACGGTCCTCGAAAATAAGGACGCTCTGGGCACCAATACTTGGCGTTGCCGCCAGTCTGGCTATTATCTTTATGCTTTTTGGCAGCATCTTTAATTCGTCAGCCAAAGCGGGCGATCTCGCCAGCGTTTCTCCCGAAATGAAACAAACGCAGGAGTTTTACTCTTCTCTTATTGAAACCGAGCTCAACGAGCTTAAAGAAGAGAAATCGCCCGAGACCAAAGCTATTATTCAGGATGCGATGACCCAGATGAAAAAACTGGAAACTGAATATGCAAACCTGAAAAAAGACCTGCTGGAAAGCGGCCAGGATAAACGGGTGATCTATGCGATGATCACCAATTTTCAGCAACGCATCGACCTGCTTAAAGAAGTAATGACCCAGATTGAAGATTTAAAAACCCTAAAAAAACAAAGCAATGAAAACAACATTATATAAACTGTTCCTGATAGCCGCATTCTTTCCCGCGCTTGCTTTCTGCAACAACGGACCGAGAGGAAAACATACTGAAGAGAAAAAGATCTCTAAAGAGTTCAATGTTTCGGCCAATTCCAACCTGACTATCGACAACAGCTACGGCAGTATCGATATTTCAACCTGGGACCAGAACAAGGTAAGCATCCAGGTAATCATTAAAACTAGCGGAAATGATGAAGAAGCTGTGAAGAAAAAACTGGACGATATCACGGTTGATTTCAGCCAGACCTCTTCAGGGGTAAGTGCCAAAACGCGCTATTCCAAAAGCAATAAATCATGGTGGAGCGAGCTCTTTGGCAGCAGTAATAATGTGAACATGGAAATCAACTACATCGTAAAAGCACCGGCCAGGAACAACATGGACATCAGCAACGACTATGGCTCTATCTTTATCGATAAACTTTTGGGCAACTCCCGGATCTCCTGTGACTATGGAAAACTGGATATAGGAGAACTCCGAGGAAATTCGAATCACCTGAGTTTCGACTATACCCGAAAAAGCCATATTGGTTACGTGAAAAATGCCGAGATCTCTGCCGATTATTCTGAATATGTAATTGAAGATGCTGAAAGGCTTGACGTAAACGCTGATTATACCGATTCAAGAATAATGAAGGTAGAATTATTAAAATTCTCCTGCGACTATGGTAGCCTCGAAGTTGACAAAGTGAAAAAGATCACCGGCAGTGGCGATTATCTTAGCACCAAGATTGGCCGCGTTTACAATTCTCTTGACGTGAGTGTGGATTACGGCGCACTAAGCATTCAGAAGATCATGAAAGGAGCTTCTGAAATTAAGGTGAGTAGCGATTACGCCGGAGTTAAAGTTGGCTATGATCCCGAAATGGACTTCAGCTTTAACGTACATACCTCCTATGCAGATGTGGACGGGATGGAGGACCTGGAAGTACAGAAAAGGCATCAGCAATCTACCGACAAAGATTTTGAAGGCTATTACAGAAACGCCAATTCCGGCAGCTCTATTCAGATCAATTCCAGCTACGGAAGCGTAAGTTTTGAAAAACAATAAAAAGTAATCATCAATCAAATTTCAATAAAATGAAAAGAACAATTTTAATTTTAGCAGCAGTAATTCTCGGTTTCACCACAGCCAACGCTCAATGGTTCGGCAGCGAAAAAGTGAAGGGCAACGGGAATATGGAAACTCAGAAACGTTCTACTGCCTCTTATGACCGCATCGGCCTGCAGGGCTCTATGGATATGCAACTGGTGGCCGGAAAAGAAGGGGACCTGCAGGTGGAAGCCGAAAGTAACCTTCAGGAATATATCATCACTGAGGTTGAAAATGGGACACTCAAGGTGCATGTAAAACAAGGTTATAACCTGAGCACTTCGCACAACATGAGTATCAAGGTGATCGTTCCTTTTAAAGACATCGAAGCTGTTAGCCTCACCGGCTCCGGAGACGTTTATACGACTGATAAAATCAAGGCTGAAAATTTTGAAGCCAAAGTCACCGGCAGCGGCGACATGAACCTCGAGCTGGACGTGCAGAACCTGGAAAGCAGCATTAATGGTTCGGGAGACATAAAATTGGTCGGAAATGCTTCTCATTTCAGATGTAGCGTCAACGGGTCCGGAGACACCAAGGCTTTCGATCTTGAAGCTGAAGACGTAGAGGCCAAGATCGCGGGTTCAGGCGATATTCACGTAAATGCGACCAAAAGCCTGGAAGCACGCGTTGCCGGTTCGGGAGATATTGTGTACAAAGGGAATCCCGAAAAAGAAGATTTTCACACTGCCGGTTCAGGGGCCGTTTCCTCCTACTAACCTCGAAAAAATTGAAACACCATACTCCGGGAGATTCTTTCTGCCGGAGTTTTTTTATTCTTCCATCTTTTCCTTCGGCACTCTGATTAGCAGAAGAATTCCGGCGATAAAGAAGATTACCAGGAACAAAATCGAATCGCGGATGCTTCCGGTGAGCTGCGCCACCAGACCATAAAGCGACATCCCAATCACGATCCCAATCTTTTCAGCAACATCATAAAAGCTGAAATAAGAGGTTGTGTCCAATGAATTCTCCGGAATCATCTTGGAATAGGTAGAACGCGAGAGCGACTGTATTCCTCCCATCACAAGACCTACACTTCCAGCGGCAACATAAAACTGAAAAGGGTTCACTATGAAGTAGGCATAGCCACAAATAGCCATCCAAATAAGGTTGATGTAAATCAGAGTTTTGATATTCCCGATTTTTATGGCCAGTCTTGAAGTGAGGGTAGCTCCCAAAACCGCAACCAGCTGGATGAGCAGGATGCTCACGATAAGCCCGATAGTAGGATCCTGATTGCCCCAATCCAGCTCCTCAATTCCGAAGTAGGTCGCAATGAGCATGATAGTTTGCACCGCCATGCTGTACACAAAAAAGGCCAGGAGATATCTCTTAAGCTGAACATTATGTTTCAGCGCGCTCCAGATCTTCTTGAGCTCGCGAAAACCATTGAACAAAACATGCCGTGTTAAGCCCGATTTTTTATTCCCCTTCGGAAGATAATAATAGGTGTACTGGCTAAAACCAATCCACCACAGGCCGGTAAGAACAAAGGACAATCGGGTGGGAAGGTCTTCGCTTTCAAATCCGAAGCTGTCATAGTAAAGGATCATCACCAGGCAAATGACCAGCAAAATAACACTTCCAATATAGCCCAGGGAAAATCCCTTAGCGCTGGCCTTATCCTGCTGATCGGGAAAAGCGATATCGGGAAGATAGGAATTATAGAATACCAGGCTGGACCAGAACCCGATAAGAGCCAGAAAATAACACAGCAACCCAAACCACAGGTATTCCATATTAAACCAGAAAAGTCCGATGCAGGAAAGGGCGCCGAGATAACAGAAGAATTTCATAAAATTCTTCTTATTTCCAATGTAATCGGCGATGCCGGAAAGAAAAGGACTCAGGCCCGAGACGACCAGGAAAGCGGCGGCGGTCACATAGCTAATGAGGGTGTCATTGTTAAAATCGAAGCCGAGAAAATGGACGGTATCGTGCAGCGTTCCATCGGCATCCTTAACAATGGTAAGAGCGCCATAAAAAATGGGGAAAATAGCCGAAGAGATCACCAGGCTGTAAACAGAATTTGCCCAATCGTAAAAAGCCCAGGCATTCAATAGCTTTTTGCTGCCCTTTGGAAGTTTCTTCATAGGCTAAAAATAGAAAAAGCTGCCTTAACAGCAGCTTTCTCCATATAATTTTTATGGTCTAGTTCTGGAAATTGGTAACACCATACTTCCTGGCTTCAGCTTTGGCTTCGGCCGCCCATTTTGTTAAGTTATTGATCCTCGTTTGGTTGCTGGGGTGAGTACTAAGGAATTCCGGTGGCTGCTGGCCTCCCTGGGCCTGCATTCTTTTCCACAATTCGGCTGCCTGGTCGGGATCATACCCGGCAATCGCCATCAGGGTAAGCCCAATCCTATCAGCTTCAGCTTCCTGGCTACGGCTAAAAGGCAACATTACTCCCACCTGGCTACCAAGGCCGTAGGCCTGGGCAAGGATTTGTTGGGTACTTTCGCTCTGTCCGGCAGTAGCCGCACCTACCACAGCACCTCCAAGTTGCTGAAGTTCAGCAGCACTCATGCGTTGCGCTCCGTGATCGGCAAGGGCGTGAGAAATTTCGTGGCCAAGCACTACGGCAAGTCCTGTTTCATTTTCCACAACCGGAAGAAGTCCCGTATAAACGACTACTTTCCCACCGGGCATTGCAAATGCATTGACCTGGTCATCTTTTACCAGGTGGAATTCCCATTTGTAATCTTTCATGAATCCCTGGTAACCATTGGCATTAAGATAACGTTCGGCAGCGGTCACCAGTTTATTTCCTACCCTTTGGATCATTTGTGCCTCCTGGGTGCCGGTGACTACCTGGTTTTCCTGAAGAAATTGATCATATTGTTGGAAAGAAGCAGGAAATATCTGGTCATTGGAAACAAAATTCAGATTCTTCTCCCCTGTAAAAGGATTGGTCTTACAGGCCACCAGCAACAACAATGTGCTCACGACCAGCAATACCTTTTTAAATTTTCTATTGTGTCTCATAATGGTTGTTTTGGTTATTAAAATTACAAAAGCGCTCTGTTCCTGCTCATCCGTTTAAGTAGGATTTAACAAAAATCTTCTTTGAAAAAATGAGACCGGATTCCTCAATTTACTTACAAACAGGACTTTTTTCGGCTTCGTCTGTAAGCGGAATATGTTTAACTTGCAGCTTTCACCTACTATGACCAAAAAGAAAAAAGATCATCTCCCCGTTCAAAGACTATTATTACCCTGGTACATACTGGCCACCGGGAAAATTCTTAGCAGTATTTCGTCATTTCTCGCCAGCAGATTTGCGGCTAAATTATTTCTTACCCCTTACAAGTATAAACTTCCAAAAAGGGAAAAGGAAATGGATGAGAACTCAAAGCAAACTCCTTTGGAACTCCCTGCTTCGGGAAGGGAAATCATAGTTTACGAATACGGAAATTCCCCAAAAAAGGTACTACTCGCCCATGGCTGGAGCGGGAGAGGAACACAAATGTCTAAAATAGCCAAAGCGCTGGTCCAAAATGGTTACAGTACCCTTAGTTTTGATGCCCCTGCCCACGGGAAGGCACCAGGCAAAATGAGTTCTATGCTTTATTTTAGCGAGGCCATTCATTTAATGGAGGAAAAATACGGACCTTTTGAAGCGCTGGTTGGCCATTCTTTGGGAGGAATGGCTTCTCTAAGGGCTATTAAGGAAGGACTGAAGGTTAAACGCCTTGTAATAATTGGCACCGCCAACAGCATCACTGCGATTACCATCAATTTTGTGGAAAATCTTAAGATGAATAAAAAGGTAGCGGAAAGGATGAAGACATATTTCGACATGAAATTCGGAGAGGATATGGATGCTCATTCGGGAGCCGTTTCGGCTAAAAATGTCTCCACTCCTACCCTTGTAATTCACGATACCGAAGATGTAGATGTGCACGTGACTTCTGCTTACGAGATTGCCGAAGCACTCGATAACAGCGAGCTTTATATTACCACCGGCCTGGGCCATAGACGCATATTAGGAGATCAAAAGGTTATTAACAAAATCACAACATTCATCGCGGTATAATCTTTGTATTTTGTAAAATAAAAGCAATGAAAAATATCCTGATTTTAGCTTTCCTCAGCCTCCTTCTTGGATGTAACGGAAAGGCGCAAAAAAAGGAGCAAGCCTCTGAAAAATTTGAGGTCACTAAAAGTCGTGCGGAATGGAAAAGCGAATTAACCGATGCACAGTTCAGCGTGTTACGGGAAGCAGCTACCGAAAGGCCGTTTTCCAGTCCTCTTGACGATGTAAAAGAACCAGGAGTTTTTGTGTGTGCCGCCTGCGGAAAAGAACTATACAGAACCGAACATAAATTTGACAGTGGTACCGGCTGGCCCAGTTTCGACCAGCCTATTGAAGGAGCTATAGGAATGGGAAGGCAGTATGCCACCGGCTATCAAAGCAATGAAGTCCATTGTGCCCGCTGTGGCGGCCATTTGGGCCACGTGTTCAACGACGGACCCATGGAAACCACAGGAAAAAGGTATTGTATGAACGGAGTGGCTATGAAATTCATTCCCGATAATCAAAACAATAAATCATGAAGAAATACCCAATAGAAAAATCGGAGACAGAATGGAAGGAACAGCTTTCTGAAGAACAGTACCGGGTGCTGCGACAAAAAGGAACTGAAGCCCCACATTCAGGAAAATACAATCTCCATTTCGAGAATGGCGAATATTACTGCGCCGCCTGCCATGCAAAGCTATTTGAAAGCGATGCCAAATTCGAGAGCGGATGCGGCTGGCCCAGCTTCGATGAAGCTATTGAAGGCAGCATAGAATATGTACAGGACAAGAGCTTCGGAATGATCCGCACGGAAATTCTTTGCGCCAACTGCGGAAGCCACCTTGGCCACATCTTTGATGATGGCCCCACCGAAACCGGACAGCGCTATTGCGTGAATTCGGCAAGCATTGATTTTAAAAAATAACCACTTAAACTTTATAATTATGAAAAAGATTTTCTCATTACTGTTTCTAACTAGCTTTTTATTTACTGCCTGTAGTGGCGACCAGGGACCAATCGGACCACAAGGACCACAAGGACCACAAGGTCCCCCGGGAGAAGATGGCCTTTACGGGTATACATTTGAAGAGACCATAGATATGAATTATTTAGATGATGCAGGTTACTATTCAAATATTATTGCTATACCCGAGACCGCCGTTACAC
>JBAWAB010000317.1:0-5539 GCA_049589035.1 Salegentibacter sp. | reverse complement strand
CTTAAAAATCAAATGAGAAATACCTGGTCTTCCAGCTGGATATCGGTGACCAGCAAGGGAGGCGAATAATCTTTAAAAGGAAGTAGTTTTTCGGGAGCAGTGCGGAACTGTCCGAAATAAGAATAGGTAAAAGCAGTAAGGAAAAGCTGTTGCTGAAGATTGAGGTCCTGGAAGGAGTGCTTCAGTTCCTTTTGGCCCTGCACGACAATTTTTTTGTCGCTACAGGAAGAATTCTTCATATCGGAATGCTCTTTTGAAGCAGTCTCCATTTCCATTCCGCAGCCTTTGGCTTTGGAGAAAATAGCTTTATCAACAAGCGTCCTCCCGCAGTAATGCATATCGACCGTGAAAGAAAAGGTCGAAAACAGCACCAATACGGCCATTAACACAGAAGCTGTATGCTGAAGAGCTTTTTTCATTAGCTACAAAGATAGAGAATAATTATATCTCACACCAAAGGCAGGTTTATATCACAAATTTAAACCTGGAAACCGAAAATGACTTTTCTTTTTTAGGGAAAATCTTTTCACTTTTCCCTTACCTGCAGGTTTTAAACCTTTGAAAAATAACGGAATATGATATTCCTCATTTTAAAAGCTTTTTATCGTTCATACATTACCGCGGAACCATTTGAAATTTCAGGTTATGATGTATCACGATGGCATGTTCGGCGGAATGCACCTCATCTGGTGGTTTATCTGGATAGCAGTTCTTGTTTGGTTCTTACTGATCCCTGCCGGAAGGCGCCAGATAATGACCAAAGACACTCCCCTTGAAATTCTGCAAAAGCGTTATGCAAGAGGAGAAATCACCAGGGAAGAGTATGAAGAGGCCCGGAAAACGCTCAATGAAAAAGGCTGAAGCTTTCTTGCCGACAGTAAAAATATTTTTTCACAAAACTTTCAGCGCTATGAACAGCAAAATATTAAGACCAGTACTCGTCGGCGTTCTAATGCTGGCAGCTTTTACGAGCTGTGAGAAATCAGAAACTCCAGCTGACACTATTGAAGGAACCTACAACGGAACTATCACTTCAACAAATATTCAGTTCACAAAAGCAGCCGCTACAGAGGCCAAATCCGAAGTTCGCATTACCGGCGAGCACCAGATCCAGGTACACTGCACCGCCCAAAACCTGGACACGATCTTTATGCTGAACTATTACCAAAACATGGGCGATTATGAGGTCTGCCTCACAGGCGAAGCCTTCGAGCACATGTACGGGCACATGCCCGGCAATGGAATGGGAGGCATGATGAACAGCAACCAGAGCGAATGGATGTATCATTTGCAGAACGAGCATCAGCCTGGGGATGAACATTTTGGAGGATTCCATATGCAGGATCATTCGTTTGAATATCTCTTCCGGATGATGGATGGAGATCAACCTTATGGACTTCAGTTCAGGGGAATCAAAAACTGAGGCCGGCATTTTGTTGCTCCTGTTTCTAAGGGAAAATCCGTATAAATACTTTCCTCGATTCCTCCTAACTTCATTGGATCTTTTCATGATCTAATTTTATCAAAATGGAGGACACTAAAATTATTGCCGTCGTGGGCGCCACAGGTTCCCAGGGAGGTGGATTGGCACGCGCTATTCTCAACGATCCCAATGGCGGATTCAAAGTAAGGGCGATCACCCGCAACGCCACTTCAGACAAGGCAAAGGAACTTGAAAAGCTTGGAGCCGAAGTTGTAGAGGCAAATCTGGAAGATAAAGAAAGCCTTATCAAAGCTTTTAAAGGTGCATATGGAGCTTATTGCGTTACTTTTTTCTGGGAACATTTTTCCCCGGAAAAAGAAAAGGCAAATGCTAAGAATATGGCCGAAGCCGCAAAAGAAGCTGGCATACAACACGTAATCTGGTCTACCCTGGAAGATACCCGCCAATGGGTGCCCCTTGACGACAAACGCATGCCCACCCTGATGGAAAAATACAAAGTACCTCATTTTGATGCCAAAGGAGAATCTGATCAATACTTTGTTGACAGCGGAATCCCATACACCCTGCTGCTTACTTCCTTCTACTGGGACAATTTCATCAATTTTGGAATGGCCCCGCAAAAAGACCAAAATGGAGAATTAGCAATCACCTTCCCGATGGGTAACAAAAAACTTCCGGGCATCGCTTCCGAAGATATCGGCAAATGTGCCTATGCCATCTTTAAAGCCGGGGACACTTATCAAAATCAGACGCTGGGAATAGCCGGGGAACATCTTAGCGGGCAGGAAATGGCAGATACCTTTTCGCGCGTGTATGACAGGAAAGTGAAATACAACAGTATTTCTCCCGAAGTTTACAGAAGCTTTGATTTTCCCGGCGCCGATGACCTGGGAAATATGTTTCAGTTCAATGCCGATTTTGAGGATTACTTCTGCGGAGCGCGGGATCCCGAATTCACTCGGCAACTCAATCCGGAATTGCTGACTTTTGAGCAGTGGCTCAAAAAGAACAGAGAAAAGCTACAGCTTCAGAATTGATCTGTGCCTTCTTTAGCCCTGTTTCTTCGTCTTTGCTGCAGCCGGTAATAATAGAAAGCAGGTAGCAGGATAAGCACGAACACCGGATGGATAAGGAAACGGCGCACATAGAAAATGGCCATATAATCGGCGCTGTCCATGTTGAACAACATGATACTTAAGACCGTTCCTCCCACCAGGAAAAGCACCAGGAAGAGTATAGCCGAAAACTTCACAATCTCCTTATCCAGGAAAGCTACGTAAATAATACCAAGCGAGATAAGACTGTTCAGGACAAACCGAAGCATCAGGAAAACCAGCAATTTTGACATATCCAGGTCGGGAACAATTCCGTGGAGATAATCTGTATTGTAAAACCGGATCAGCGGATCGTAGAACAACGACTGCTCATAGAAACGAATAAGCACTAGCAGCCCTACCAAAAGAGCTATTCCCAAACTTCGGTATCTGGCTTTCATTGTCATACCTGATTCGAATAAATTCGCACCCAAATAAGCCAGAGCACAAAAACGGTTCCGAAAATTACCAGGGGAAATAGAATGCCGTGCAGGATATGAGCGTATTGAGGATATTCGTAAATGCCAACGGAAAGCGCCGCTATCCTGAAAATATTCATTGCATAAATGATCACCGATCCTGCGAAGATGTAAAGAAGCGTCATGCGCCATCTTCCGAAGAAAGCCAGAACAAAGGCAATAAAAAGAATGATAATGCTCACCGAATTACAACCTTCAACGATACGGGCCATGAACAAATCATTGACATAAAGCTTCATCGATAATTCTGTTTTATGCGGAAGAATATCGGCAGAATAGCCCAGACTCCTGATGAGTTTTTCACTTTGTAGCGCCACGAGATGGGTAATATAATCGGGATAATATCGTACAGATCTGAAAAAAACGAGGTAAGCATTGTAGAAAAGAGAGAGAACAAAATAGCTGCCAATAAAGATAAAAATGAACCGTATGACCGATTTGTATTTTTTAAATAATTGCAGCAAAGCTTCCTACCGTTTTTAACAAATTTATACATTTCTGCCTCGCGCTTGCTATAAATTTTAAATACTTTTGCAGAAAACCTATTGCTATGTTCGATAAACTCCGCCCACAGGTTGAAGCCATACTTGAGAATCCGCAACTTTCGGTAGATCACCGCCTCACACAGGTGTGCGAACTACTTCAGGATAGCGTTCCGTATTACGATTGGGTGGGATTTTACTTTAAGAACGATGATAAAGAAGAGCTGAAATTACGCTCTTTTGCAGGAGAACCTACCGACCATACTATTATTCCCTTCGGAAAAGGGATCTGCGGACAGGTGGCTGTTTCCAACAAGAATTTCATGGTGCCCGATGTGAAGGCGCAAACCAACTACATAGCCTGCAGCATCAATGTAAAGGCCGAGATCGTGATACCACTATTTCTGAATGGCGAGAATATCGGCCAGATCGACATCGATTCCCACACTCCCGATCCTTTCAATATTGAAGACGAACGTTTCCTGGAATTTGTCAACGCGAAGGTCGCAGAAATTTTGAAGTAGTTTAAGGTTAAAGATTCTGGCTTAAAACGGTCACCTCGAGCGGAGTCGAGAGGGGTGGTTAAGGTAGAAAGTTTTTATTTTATGGTCCCTGAGTGCGAAGCAGTCGAAGAGTCATGTTTCACGTCATTGCGAGGCCGAGCCGCGGCAATCTTCTGCGTTAATGGTTAAATGTTAATTGGAAAATGTCGGATGTTTCTTTTTCACTACCAACTGCAAACTGCCTACCTTTTTGTCCTGTCTCTTGATTCTTGTCTCTTGTCTCTTGTCTCTTTTCCTCACTGCCTACTGAAGACTTTTCCCTTCCAACCTCGTATTTCGTACTTCCCGTTACATTCCCGTTCTAATGGCTTCTACCGGATCTAATTTTGAAGCCGAGATGGCAGGGATAATTCCGGAGATCAATCCGATTACTGCTGCTACAGCAGTTCCCAGCATCATGTTGAAAGCGGACAAGACAAATTGGAAATCCCCGGTAAATTGCGATGCCAATATCGATACCAGCCATACCAATGCAAGACCTACCAGCCCCCCTATTACCGCGAGAATTACCGCTTCGAAAAGGAACTGAAAAAGAATAAATTTGTTCTTTGCCCCCAAAGACTTCTGGATGCCGATAAGATTAGTGCGCTCTTTCACGCTCACAAACATGATATTAGCGATTCCAAAGCCTCCTACCAGCAGAGAAAATCCGCTGATAATAAGGCCGATCAAATTAAGTTGTCCGGTGATATTATCGATAAAATCGGTGAAGCCCTTCAGCTGATTCACAAAAAAGTTATTGATCTCTCCCGGCTTTATCCCCCGGTAGTTTCGCAGTTGCTGCTCCAGGATAGCGATAAATTCGGCATTATCTACCCCGCTTTCGGGTTTTATCACTAATCGCGGATAAATATTGCGGTTGCTGTCGCCGTAGATCTTTCTCACCAGGTTCGAAGGCACAAAGGCCTGCCCGTCGCGGGAATTGCCCAGCAGACTTTTCCCCTGCTTTGCCATCACACCTATCACCGATACCTTTCGGCCATACAGGCGGATCTGTTTTCCCAACGGATCGGTATTCGGAAAAAGATTATTGGCCACCTCATGCCCCAGAACTATCACTGGAGCGCCACTCACCGATTCAGCTTCGTTAAAGAAACGGCCTTCGGCCAGATCAAATTCTTCAATTTCGTAATATTCGCTGGTCACCGCCCCAATATCCACATTTTCGGTAGTGATGTCCTGGTATTTCAGCGACTCCTGCGGCACTCCAATAACATAACTGATGGCTTCCGTATTGGGCAAAGTGCGTTTCAGGTGTTGATATTCGTCGTAAGACACGTCGGGAAACTGCTCCCGCTTCCACTGCGGAACATCGGTAGGACCAAAGGAAAAACGCATGACTATAATCGTGCTGTTGTCCAGCGCACTAAGACTGCCTTCAATCTCTCTCTTTAGCGAATCTACCGCTGCCAGCACCCCGATAATGGAAAAAATCCCAATGGTCACCCCTAACAGGGAAAGGAAAGTACGCAGCTTA
>JBAWAB010000316.1:0-4151 GCA_049589035.1 Salegentibacter sp. | reverse complement strand
CCCTATGATTGACAAACTGTACCAGGCAAGCCAGGCGGGTGTCAAGATTCAGCTTCTAATACGCGGAATTTGCTGCCTTATTCCCGGTATTCCAGGTTTAAGCGAGAATATTGAAGCTGTAAGCATCGTCGATAAATTCCTGGAACATCCAAGATTGCTCATTTTTGAAAATGGTGGAAATCCGAAGGTTTACATTTCTTCTGCCGACTGGATGACCCGTAATATGGACAATCGGGTAGAGATCACTTGTCCTATTTACGATCAGGATATCAAGAAGGAGATCATGGAAACCTTCGAAATAAGCTGGAAAGATAATGTCAAGGCCCGGCTGTTGTCCGATTCTCAAAACAATGCATACCGGCAGCGAAAGGAAGGAGAACCCGCAGTTCGTTCTCAACTGGCTCTCTATGAATATTATTTAGATAAAATTCAAAATTCAGATCAGTGATTACACAAAGAAAATTTGCCGCAATAGATATTGGTTCAAACGCCGTGAGATTGTTGATCTCTACGATCATAGAGAAAAAAGGTAAAGCCACGAGTTTTCGGAAGACTTCCCTGGTGAGGGTTCCTATACGCCTGGGAGAAGATGTTTTTCTTCGTCAAAAGATCAATAAGAATAATACCGAAAGAATGCTTGATACCATGCAGGCATTTAAGCTGTTGATGAATTCACACGGAGTCGAAAAATATAAAGCCTGTGCAACTTCGGCGATGCGGGAGGCCAGGAACGCTGAAAAAGTGGCGGCGCTCATTGAAGAAAAATCCGGTATAAAAATCGAAATAATTGATGGTTCGCACGAAGCGGCCATTATCGCGGCGACCGATCTTCAGGCGCTCATTCAGAATGACTGTAACTATCTTTATGTAGATGTAGGGGGCGGTAGCACCGAATATACTCTTTACAGCAATGGGAAAACAATTGCGTCCAGATCTTTCAAAGTAGGAACCGTAAGATTGCTGAATGACCTCGTGGAACACCGCACCTGGGAAGAAATGGAAAGCTGGGTGAAAGACACTACAAAATCCTATAAAGATATTGAACTTATAGGTTCCGGCGGAAACATCAACAATATCTTCAAGACCAGTGGTAAAAAGGAAGGGAAGCCTTTAAGCATGTCGTACATAAAGAAATATAACGAACTTTTGAATTCCTATTCCTACGAAGAAAGGGTCACCGAATTAAACCTGAAGAATGACCGGGCCGATGTTATTATTCCTGCTTCCCGCATCTATCTTGCCTCTATGCAATGGGCCAGGGCAAGTAATATTTACGTACCGAAGATCGGGCTAGCAGACGGCATTATCAAGTCGCTCTACAATGATGCTAAGAGAAAAGCTTAGCCGTGAATGCTTTCCTGGCGACCGAGATCTTTCATGACTTCGGCCTCAAAAGTAAGTAGATCCTGCCATTTTTGCTCGACTACCTGACGATCTTCGCCGAATTTCCTCGCGAATTTCAGGAACATAGTATAGTGATTGGCTTCACTTACCATAAGGTTTCTGTAAAATTCTGCCAACTCCTTATCTTGCAGTTTCTCTGAAAGCATTCTGAAACGTTCACAGCTTCTGGCTTCAATAAGCCCGGCGATCAAAAGCCGGTGTACCAGCTGTGTGGCACGGCTGCCGCCTTTTGGAAAGAATTCCCTTAGTTTTAATACATATTCGTCTTTGCGGTCCCAGCCGAGTTTGAAACCGCGCTCGATAATTTTGTCGTGAACCATCCTGAAGTGGCTCATTTCCTCTTTTGCCAAAGCCGTCATGGCCGTAACCAGTTCTGAATATTCCGGGTAGGTTACAATCAGGGAAATGGCGGTAGATGCTGCTTTCTGCTCACAATAAGCATGGTCGATCAGAATTTCTTCTATATTTTTTTCGGCAACGTCTGCCCAGCGGGGATCGGTAGGAAGTTTTAACCCAAGCATATCTATACGTCTAAATCAAAAGTGGTTCGTAATTTGTCCAAAAGCGGATTTTTCTCTCTCAGCTTGTTGTATTTCTCCATCGGCGTAAATGCGAATTTCTTTGCTGTAGTTTCATTCACGTTAATGGTAAGTCTGATGTGAGTATTTTGTAATTTGTTTCGCAGAAATCCCACCAGCTTGTTTTGCTGGCGTTCCAGGTCAAGCTTCATGGTTTCGTTAGGGAGTTCCAGCAGGATCTCCTTTTCGTTTAGCTTCGGAAGATCGGTCTCCAGGATGGAAGCAAGGATCTTTTCGCCCTTTTTCTTCAGCCTGTGCACGTAATCATCCCATGCGGCATGTAGCTGGGTTTCGGTGAATGGCTCATCCAGTTCTATCGTATGAGTGGCGGTGCGCTCTTGTTGTTTTGCTTCCAGCTCTTTCTTTTTACTGATGCTTTTAAGGGAAAGACCTGAAACTTTCTTTTTACTGATGCCTGGATCTACAAGCGGCTCAGGAGTAGCTTTTTGTTCGGTTTGAACCTCTACAGTCGTGGCTGCAGGCGCTTCGGCTATTGTAGCTGTAGGACTGGCTTCGGAATGATATTCGCTGTTTTCGGCAGGTTTACAATCCTGGCCGGGTGTTTTATGTGCTTCGGAAGGAAGCTGAGCTTCTTTTGGTGCTGCTGAAGCATTCTGCCCATATTCGTTATTCTGAATAAGCTTTTTTTCTTCGGAAGAAATACTAACGGCTTTCTTTTCGAAGTGTTCCGCCGGAATTATTGTGGGCTCAGACTTTTTTTTTTCTCCATCAAAAGTGATGGAGGCGAGCTGCATGAGGCAGAGTTCAACCAGCAAGCGTTGGTTTTGGCTGGTTTTGTATTTAAGATCACACTCATTGGCGAGATCAATAGCTTTCAGCAGGAATTGATGAGAGGTCTTTTGAGATTGTTCAAAATACTTCATTTTCGTTTGCTCTCCTACCTCAAGCAGGTTGATCGTCTTTTGGTCTTTGCAAACCAACAGGTCCCGAAAATGAGAGGCAAGCCCGGCGATAAAGTGATGTCCGTCGAAACCGCTGGAAAGAATGTCGTTGAAGTTAACCAATAACCCCGGGATGTCATTTTCCAGGATCAGGTCGGTAACCTTCATGTAAGTGTCGTAGTCAAGAACATTCAGGTTCTCGGTCACGGCCTGGCGGGTAAGATCATTTCCGCTGAAACTTACCACCCGATCGTAAATAGACAGCGCATCCCGCATGGCACCATCGGCTTTTTGCGCAATGATATTGAGGGCGTCCTCTTCGGCGTTCACTCCTTCCTGTTCCGCAATATAGGCCAGGTAATTCTTGGCATCGGTCACGGTGATCCGTTTGAAATCGAAGATCTGGCAACGGGAAAGGATGGTGGGGATGATCTTGTGTTTTTCAGTAGTCGCGAGGATGAAAATCGCGTGTTTTGGCGGCTCTTCCAAAGTCTTCAGAAAAGCATTAAAAGCTGATTGTGAGAGCATGTGCACCTCATCAATAATATACACCTTGTATTTCCCAACCTGCGGGGGAATCCGCACCTGGTCGATCAGGTTTCTAATGTCGTCTACCGAGTTGTTGGAGGCGGCATCGAGCTCGAAGATATTGAAGGCAAAATCTTCATCGGGGCTCTGTGTTCCATCCTGGTTGATCATCTTGGCCAATATACGGGCGCAGGTGGTTTTTCCTACTCCACGGGGCCCGGTAAATAGAAGCGCCTGGGCCAGATGATTGTGTTCAATAGCATTAAACAAAGTATTGGTAATAGCCTGTTGGCCCACAACATCTTTAAAGGTTTGAGGTCTGTACTTACGTGCTGATACTACGAAATGCTCCATTGAAATCTATTGAAGCACAAATATAAAGATCGCAGGCCGAAGTTCTAAGTAAGAACCTTTTATTTTTAAACAAAAGAGGTATAGAAATTAACAATTGCAGGCAAAGGGAATTACTGTACCTTTGCGCCTTAAGCAGGCCGCCTTATCGCTACGCTTTTTAGCGTGGAGGAAAGTCCGGACACCGCAGGGCAGCATAGTGGGTAACACCCATCGGCCGAGAGGTCAGGACAAGTGCAACAGAAAGAATGTACAGGTAATGCTGTAGTGAAACCAGGTA
The DNA here is from genome assembly GCA_049589035.1 of Salegentibacter sp. Lineage (GTDB taxonomy): Bacteria > Bacteroidota > Bacteroidia > Flavobacteriales > Flavobacteriaceae > Salegentibacter_A. Next base: position 108 of record JBAWAB010000316.1, on the reverse strand, counting down.
AACTCTATGCGGTGCAATGCCATGTATACCGGCATTTAAGGATCGCCCGTCCGTTGCCGGAGGGTAGGCAGCTAAAGGTTCTTGGCAACAAAAACCGCAGATAAATGA
>JBAWAB010000315.1:0-5299 GCA_049589035.1 Salegentibacter sp. | reverse complement strand
TCAAGTCTGGTTTGAGTGGAACGACGGGTCTCGTCAAGCTGCAGAACTTCGTCGAAGAGCTCTTCAGCATCAAAATTCCTCTTTTTCAGGGCTTCTATATAAGCTTCCCGGTGTTCTCTGATGTTGTTAACTTGTAACATAAGGCTATAAATTTTAGGTCTGCCGTTTATTGGAATTCAAGCAGCAAATGTAACAAAAGCAGCGAAAAGTTTTGCTGCGGAAGAAAGCCGAAATCCTGCCACAGGGACAGAATTGGTGAATTTTCCGGTAAATTTTCAGAATCTGGCTAAATTCTTCGGAAAGAAGGACTCTTATTCTACGAAATTATCTTTGATATACTGCCGCGAAAAAGCTTCGTCCTGCTTCATCGCGATCTTAAGGGCTTCTACTGAAGGAAATTTCTTTTCATCGCGGATGCGCACCAGTAATTCCACCTGAAGGTTTTTTCCGTAGAGATCTTTATCAAGCTGAAAGAAATGCGTTTCTATGGATTGCTCTTCGCCACCCACGGTAGGATTGGTGCCGATATTCATCATTCCGAAGTACTGTTGGTCCTCGATCATGGCACGAACCACATAGACGCCATTCTTTGGAATAAGCTTGTATTCTTCCTTGATTTCGAGATTGGCGGTGGGATAATCGAATTCTTTCCCGAGGCCGCGGCCACGAATTACGGTGCCGGTAAGAGTAAAAGGGTGCTGAAGATAGCGATTGGCCTTTTCTACATGGCCTTCCAATAGGGCTTTCCTGATCTTGGTGGAACTCACCGCGACCTCTTCCACTTCCTGTTGACTGATCTCTTCTACCTCGAAACCGAATTCCTGTCCAAAATTTCGAAGATCTTCAATATCGGCCGTGCGATTGCGGCCAAACCTGTGGTCGTAGCCGATAATGACCTTTTTGGCTCTAAGTTTTTTAACAAGGATATCGCGTACAAATTCGCGGGCCGAAAGTCGGGAAAACTGGTGGGTGAAAGGATGAACAACCAGGTGATCTATTCCTGTTTTCTCAAGGATCTGCGAACGTTCCTGGATGGTATTGATGAGTTTTATGTCGCTTTCCTTTTGAAGCACCATCCGCGGGTGCGGAAAAAAAGTGAGGATCACCGACTCCAGGTTACCAACTTCAGCAGCTTTCACCAGGCGCTCAATGATCTTTTGATGTCCCGCGTGCACCCCGTCAAAAGTTCCAATCGTCACTGCAGTTGAACGCGCACTGCTAAAAGCGTTCGCTCCTTTATGTTCTTTCAAAGCCTTTTATTTTCCGTTAAAGGTATTCATTGTATTGTTTACTCCGGCGGTTCCGAAGGATTTTATAAGTTCTGCCGACTTCTCCAGGCGCTCAGGAAGTTTCTCCAGCTCTGCAGGCGACCATTCTCCAAGAACATAGTCAATTTGCTGTCCTTTGGAAAACTCATCACTAATCCCAAACCGAAAACGGTTGTATTTGGTGGTATTTAGTTGCGTCTGCACATCTTTCAGGCCATTGTGGCCTCCATCACTACCTTTGGTTTTAAGCCTTAGAGTTCCAAATGGAAGGTTAAGGTCATCGGTCACAATAAGCAGGTTTTCGGGAGCAATTTTTTCTTTGGTCATCCAGTAATTCACCGCTTTGCCACTAAGGTTCATATACGTGCTGGGCTTCAGCAAAATGAAAGTGCGGCCTTTAAAGCGAAATTGTGCCACATCGCCTAACTTCTGTGTTTCAAAGTTGATCTCCTCGCGGCGGGCAAGTTCATCAAGAATTTTGAAGCCGATATTATGCCTTGTATTTTCATATTTCGGCCCGATGTTACCCAAGCCGACTATCAAGAATTTTTTCATTGGATCTATTTCTTCCCGGGGCTTTTCTTTTTTTAATATTCTTCCGAAGAAAGACAGCATGAAATTCGTTTTGGTAAAGATAAAATTATAAAAATATTTCAGCCATTGAATTCTACCGCTTCGGAATTGCTTTAATAAAAAAAGCATCCCAAACTCCGGAAATGTTCCGGAGCGGAATGCTTTAAATTATTTACCGGAATGTATTTATTCCTGAGGATTTTCTTCAGTTGCCGGTACTTCGTCTGCTGCAGTTTCTTCTTCATCTTCTTCGTCCTCAAGAGCAACGATATTACGTGAAGTTCTAACCTGACAAATTACAGTGTTATCGGGATGCTGAATTTTGAAGTCTTCGCTTTCTACAGCGGTAACATACAATTTCTGTCCAATTTTAAGTTTGGAAACATTCGCCTCGATGTAATCTGGCAATATTCCAGGTAAACCTCTCACTTTAAGACGGCGAAGGTTGTAACGCAACACCCCACCATTTTTAACCCCACGGGCCACACCCACGGTGTGAATAGGGATTTCCATAGTAATAGGTTTGTCTCCGAAGATTTGGTAGAAATCTACGTGCAAAATGGCATCGGTTACCGGGTCGAACTGGATGTCCTGAAGCACGGCATCGTGCTGATCCCCATTAGCCAATTTAATCTCCACAGTATGCACATCGGGAGTGTAAACCAGGTCATTAAACTCAATTTCATCTGCTGCAAAGTGCACTGGTTCACCGTTTCCCGCGTATAATACGCAAGGAACCTTTCCAGCATTACGTAGTGCTTTTGTTGCTTTCTTGCCTACGCTTTCTCTTTTAGATCCGTTGATCGTAATTGATTTCATTATGAAAAATTTTTAGGCTGCAAAAGTAAATCTTTTTTCTCAGCTATTAAAAGCTTCAAGCCGAATATTTTAAAAGCCTGCTAAAGAAGCCTCTGCTAATTAACAGCAACCCTACATAATGAATTTGGAACTGATAGACTTGTTGTTATGAACACGCTTCATCACATCGGCAAAAAGATCGGCACAACTAACTACTTTAATTTTTCTGCTTTCCTTTTTCAAAGGAATAGAATCAGACACGATAAGCTCCTGCAATTTGGAGTTCTCAATGCGCTCATACGCCTCACCAGAAAGCACCGGATGCGTACAGATGGCACGAACACTTTTAGCTCCTCTTTCCATCATCACATCAGCGGCTTTGGTTAGAGTTCCGGCGGTGTCGACCATATCATCTACCAGGACGACATTCTTGCCTTCCACATTCCCGATGAGTTCCATATGAGAAATAACGTTAGCCTTTGCACGCTGTTTATAACAGATCACCACATCGGTCTCGAGCGCCTTGGAGTAGGCATAAGCCCGCTTTGATCCTCCCATATCGGGCGAGGCGATAGTCAAATTATCGAGTTGGAGCCCGCGAACGTAGGGCAGAAAAATGGTGGAAGCAAACAGATGATCTACGGGTTTTTCAAAGAACCCCTGAATTTGGTCGGCATGCAGGTCCATGGTAATAATACGAGTGGCACCGGCAGTTTCGAGGATGCTGGCTACCATCTTGGCAGCGATAGGCACCCGGGGTTTATCTTTACGATCCTGCCTCGCCCAGCCAAAGTAGGGCATTACTGCGGTAATGTGTCTTGCAGAAGCTCTTTTGGCCGCGTCGAGCATCAGCAACATTTCCATAAGGTGATCAGACCCGGGGTGGGTAGAGCCGATGATAAAGACGCGGGATCCCCGCACCGATTCTTCGAAAGAGGGCTGAAATTCCCCATCGCTGTACGTGGAAGTGATAACGTTTCCTAATTTACAGCCATAGGAGGCGGCAATTTTTTCGGCCAAATCCCTGCTTTGAGTACAGGAAAAAACCTTGGCTTCGGGAATTGTGTTAGGCATGTTGTGTTGTTTTGTGTTTATTGTTGCGTGCTGCAAATTTAGAAATTAATTACTTCTAACAGAGATTCCCGCAGGCATTCTACCCAAATTAAGAGCAAAGATGCCGCAGCTATAGAGACAGAAGAAAATCTGGAAAATATTATTTGGGAAAAAGAAAAAATTCATACTTTTGCCGTCCACTTGCTCGAGTGGCGGAACTGGTAGACGCGCTGGATTCAAAATCCAGTAACTTCGGTTGTGCGGGTTCGATTCCCGCCTCGAGTACTTTTAAGATATCAAATCGAATCAAAACCCCGTAAAACTCACTGTTTACGGGGTTTTTTATTTTTTATAATGTCAATTAAAACCATTTAAAATCAAATAAAAGGTGTCTAATTCGGGGACACTTTGATTTTCGATCGAGGTGTCCCCGAATTGCCCGCAACCCCCTGTTAAATAAAACCTTACGAGTTTTTTGTTTTGATTCTTTGGAGTAAATTTAATCCAAAATCAAAGCTAGAAAAGATGCAAAATTCACTATCAGTTCTGTTTTATGTTAGAAAGAGTAAGAATAAAAATACTACTCATGCCACTGCTTATGTGCGAATTACCTACGATGGAAAGAGAGTTGAGCTCAGTACATTTAGAAAAGTTCCCCTCTCCAAATGGAATTCAAAAGCTAATAAAGTAAGTGGATCTTCTTCGGAGGCGAGGCAGATTAACAGGAATCTCGATATAATCAAAAATCAGATTTACGAGATCTATCAAAGATTCCTGGAAAATGGAGAGGATATATCCGTAATAAAAATTAAGGATGTTTATCTTGGTAAAGGTGATAATAAAAAATCCATCCTGGAGATGTTTGAAGAACACAATGGGAGGATGGAAAAACTGGTCGGAAAGGAATATTCCTTCCGGACTCTTCAGAGGTATAAAACGACAAAGAAACATTTGGGCGCCTTTATCTCTGCTAATTTTAGAACGAAAGATTATCCCGTGAAGGACATCGATACAAAGTTCATTAATAGTTTTATTTATTATCTCAAGACCGAACTAGATCTTTCTCATAATTCCTCCTTGAAATACGTATCCTACCTTAAAAAAATTGTGAGAATAGCCTATGCGAATGGATGGATAGAGAAAGATCCGTTCTACAATTTTAAGCTTAAGAATAAAATAATTGATAGGGAATTTTTGAGCAAGGATGAATTAATCAAAATCATGGAGAAGGGATTCTCTATTCCGAGGATTGAACATGTAAGAGATGTTTTTCTCTTTTCCTGCTATACTGGCTTAGCCTATGCCGACGTGCAGAAATTGAATGCTGATGATATTGTCAAAGGCATAGACGGAAACCTCTGGATCAAAACCAAAAGAACCAAAACAAAATCCCTGAGCAGCATTCCCTTACTTCCTGTCGCCCAAAAACTTCTTGAAAAATATGAGAATATGGAATTCTCTCAGAACAGATTACTGCCAGTCTATACCAATCAAAGAATGAACAGTTATTTGAAAGAAATTGCAGATAGCTGCGGAATTAAAAAGAATCTTACCTTCCATATGGCCCGACACACTTTTGCCACCACAGTAACTCTTTCCAATGGTGT
>JBAWAB010000314.1:0-1978 GCA_049589035.1 Salegentibacter sp. | reverse complement strand
ACCATCTCACCCATAAAAAAAGGCGGACTTGCGTCCACCTTTTTTTGCCCCAAATCTACCATGAACTTAACCTACTTATGTTATGGTGATTCTAAAGTACACAAGAAGAATCCTAATAAAAAATTTTTTAGATGAACACCCTACAAAATCGTTAAATAACTGATAATCATAATAATGTAGGAAAATCATTTTCTTTTAATAGGAAAAAAATCCATTTATAACAATCTGTTATTCCGTAGAAAGGCATTAATTATTCGTCATTTTTAGTTTCGGATCAACTGTATAGGTCCTCACCATATCTCCATTGATGATACTGAATTCAAGACTGTACAATTCAAAGCCGCTAACCTGCTCGTTCCTGACTTTTCCTACGAGAACTCCTTCCTGTTCGGGATCTGCAAAAGAACTTTCCAGGATCTCAGCACCACCTTCGGGCTTCCGGTAAAACGCGGTAATATCAATCCTGTCACCAGTTGTTTCATCCAAAGCTCTTCCTCTCCAGTAAATTTTTCGGTTTTGATCCACAAGGGATACATAATTCTCGGGGTCAACAGGAGTGTTACAGCATACCATCCTGTCATCTATGAAAAAAATGTTTGAATTTATATTGTCCTCATTGATGTTGCGGGTATCTACAGCCATCAAGACATGTGTGTCCATGCCGTTAGTCACATCACCACAGTTGATAAAGATATGTTCATAATCAGCAGAAGTACTATCATCATTAAGTAAGGCCTGGACCTCATTCCAGCTAAGAGTGCCGGTAGCGACGTGATCGCCGGCCGTTCCATAGTTTTCCGGCCAGTCCAACAGAGTGATGTCATAATACAAATAAGGAGCATCAGCAGCAATACCTTCTGCGGGAGCGGGAACCGCCATACAAATGGGTTCAGCATAAAAATCTATATCCATTCCTGTTTCAGGCCGTAGATCGGTATATAAGGGAGTACCCTCAGCAGAGCTGCCAAGATAAAGATCAAGACTGTAATTTGCCGAATAATGTCGGCCGGCATCGCTACAATAATTAGCGAAAAAACAAAGCTGAGTTGCCTGCTGCAGTGAAATATCAAAAAACTGATAACCATATAGATTTACCTGGCGTTGATCAAAACAGAGTACAGGTACATCGAGATAGGTTTTTGAACCTGCTCTAAGATCCCAGCTCACCGGAAGTGCCTGAGTTACCAGCCCCGCATATTCACTTCCTGTAATGGGCGCAGCCCAGATGACTTCCCCGGGAGCGCCTCCATTGTCACTACGCACCAAAAAATCATTAAGAGTTACTGTAACATTGGTTGAGCCCGAGGGAATGGGTAATTCAAGTTCCTTATCATAAGAAGTGTAGAATCCGTTCTCGTCACTAAGAATATCTACTGTGACCTCAACCGGAATGTTTGAGTCTCCATAGGACAGTGACAATTGAGCATAAGCAGGGACAGCGTCAGAACAGCTAACGACATCTGGCATAGCCTGTTTCAAAGCTGCTCTGTCCATCATCGTATTCAACACAGGTTTCAGGGACAACACAGCCACATCATTAGAAACATCGGAATCTTTACCCGCCGGTTCTTCTCTGCTGCACGCGCTTAGCAATAAAGTGAGTATTCCCAGGCCAAAAAATAAAGTTTTTAAAGTTCTCATAAATTTTGATTTTAGATGATATTTAGAATGGTTTTTCCTTTTTTAATGGTCTTTTCCCAATCTTGAAAGCATACCTTTATTCAGGAGAATTTCAATTTCAAAAAATATTCTCTTTGCATACTGAACTGCAACATGTAAAATGTAGACTTACCTTATCAAATGTGCATCTGCATGCATTTCTAAAAAGTGTTGTAGGGTTATCTTGGGGAGGTGACTTCCAAAGAAAAAGAACCTATTATTAACGTTCGTCCTTTTTGCTTTGCCTGTAGGTTTTAATTTCGGAGGCAGATGATAAAAAAAGGCGGACTTTCGTCCACCTTTTTTTGCCCCAAATCTA
>JBAWAB010000313.1:0-3756 GCA_049589035.1 Salegentibacter sp. | reverse complement strand
TAACCAGGGAAATGTAAAAGTGCCCGAGCTGCTGCTCACCACGGGTCAAACCGATATGAAAGCTTCCGGAACTATTCAAAATTTGATGGGATTCCTCTTTACCGACCAGGATCTCAAGGGCGATTTTAAGGTGAATTCAAATACCTTTGCCGTGAGCGATTTTATGGTTGCTAAAAGTGCTTCAGAAAAGACCAATTCCACTGCTGAGAAAAAACCTTCAACAACCACTTCAGATGCCGAGGCGATCAAGATTCCGTCTTTCCTCGACACCAGGCTCGAATTTCACGTGAACCGCGTGCTCTACGATAACCTGGTGCTCAACAATACCAAAGGAACTCTCATCATTAAAGATGAAACTGCCACTCTTCAGAATGTCAATTCCAATATTTTTAACGGCGGAATTGCGCTGAATGGCGAGGTCTCTACAAAAAATCCCACACCGACTTTCCAGATGGACCTCGACCTGAACCAGCTGGATATCGCCTCCTCCTTTAACGGACTTGAACTTTTACAAAATCTTGCGCCGGTCGCAAAAGCCTTGCAGGGAAAATTGCAGACCAATATTAAGCTGAAGGGAAATCTGCACAACGACCTTACGCCAAACCTTTCTTCCCTAACCGGAAATGCTCTGGCACAGATTCTTACCGCCAAGGTTGATCCTGAGAAACTGCCTTTATTGGCAAGCCTGGATCAGCAGCTGAAGTTCATAGATCTGAACAAGCTCAATCTTGACAATCTCAAGACCCAGTTAACTTTTAGCGACGGAATGGTAAAAATTCACCCCTTTGATTTCAAGGTAGAAGATATTAATGTTCAGGTTTCGGGAAGTCACGGCTTTGATATGCAGATGAACTACGACCTGAAATTGGACGTTCCGGCGAAATATTTGGGCAATGAAGTTGGCGGCGGACTGGCAAAACTCACAGGAGAGCAGGTAAATAGCATGAGTGTAGCTCTTCCGATCGGCTTAACCGGAACCTTTCAGAATCCGCAGATCAATCTGAACATGCAACAGGCGATTACCAACCTCACGCAGCAGATCGTTCAGAAACAAAAAGAAAAACTGCTTGGCCAGGGCGAAAAAGCCATCCAGGATATCATCACCCAAAAAACGGGAGGTAAAGCTGACACCACAAAGACTCCTAAAAATCAGCAAAATCGCCTTCCCGATATTACAGATACCACCACGACCACCGATCAAAAGGTGCAGGAGGCCGCGAAAAGTATCCTGGGCGGTATTCTTAAGAACGCGAAGAAAAAGAAAGATACGACAAAGCAATAGAGATGTCTACGAGAATTGTTCTGAATTCATTCAGAGCACTTCTGAAAATAACATCCTGCTTGCCATAAAGCATCGGGTATTTAGAAAAGCCCTCACAGGTTTCGAAAACCTGTGAGGGCTGATCTTTCATAATCCTGATATCAGTCTATATTCAGCTCTACCAGGAAACCTTCGTGAGCACGAACATTGAAAACAGTACCATCTTCAAAAATGAGATACTGTCCCTTGATGCCTTTCAGGATTCCTTCATAGAATGGGTTCTTTGCAAGCCCCAGCGTTTTTATCTTCTTCGGAAATTCCAGAACCGGAAAATCAATTTCAGTCTCTTTGTTACTGGCCAGGTAATATTCCCTGACTTCTTCGGGCAGAAAAGGCTGAAGTTTGTCCCGCTCTTCCGCCAGGTTTAGATCTTTTAGGTCGTTGGTGAGCATTTTTCTCCAGTTGGTCTTATCGGAAACATAGCTTTTTAGAGCAACCTCGGTAATGCCTGCTAGATAGCGATTAGGCACCTCCACAATCTCAATAGCTTCGTGCGCGCCCTGATCTATCCACCGGGTAGGAATCTGCGAACTTCGGGTCACGCCTACCTTCACATTACTGGAATTGGCAAGATATACCACATGCGGCTGTAGCTGGGCCTCTTTCTCATATTCCAGATCCCGATCTTCCTCGTCCAGATGAGCCCGGCTGAGTTCAGGTTTCATGATCCATTCTCCCGCCTGTGGCAGGGTACTGAAGCAATCCCAGCAAAATCCGTGACGAAAAACTTTCTTCTGGCGGCCACAGTTCAAACACTGATAATGCAAAAAATTGATACTGATCTTCTTGTTTAGAACCTGGTTTAGATTTATAAAGTCGGTATCAAAAATGAGGTAGTACTGGATTGGTGTATCCAGCTCCGTTTTCATTTTTGTAAGAACCCCTTCATATCTCATATTTTTTCTTTATTTTGTCTGAAGCCTTTTTTTTTGCAGGCTTCGAAGATTAAATTATTTTTAGCCCCATAACCTTAGTCGCTGCAGCTTTTTGAGGCGCATAAATATAGAATAAATAATGCCAATCCCATTAGTAAATTCCATCGCTTCCTGGTTTCTGAAGAAGCGGATACATCAGATGGAATTATTCATAAAATATCCGCAGGAGGTTCAAAGCGAGCTTCTCAGGGATCTCATTTCCAAAGCGAAAGACACCGAGGTTGGCAAAAAATATGACTTTGCCAGCATTCACAGCTATGACACCTTCGCCGAGCGGCTTCCGGTGCAAACTTATGAAGATTACCAGCCTGCCATTGAGCGCAACCGCAGGGGTGAAAATAATATTTACTGGCCCACTCCCATAAAGTGGTTCGCCAAATCCAGTGGCACCACAAATGCTAAAAGTAAATTCATCCCGGTAAGCCAGGATTCGCTGGAGTACTGCCATTATGCGGCGGGCAAAGATCTGCTGTGCATGTATCTCAACAATAATCCCCAATCACAGTTTTTTAGAGGTAAAAGCCTGCGCCTTGGTGGCAGCAAGGAGATCTATCGCAATAATGGTACTTCCTACGGCGACCTTTCTGCTATTCTTATTGCGAATATGCCCCTTTGGGCAGAATTCAGTAGTACTCCCAGCAATGAGGTTTCGCTGATGCATGACTGGGAAGTGAAAATGCAGGCGATCATAGATGAAACGATCAGGGAAAATGTCACCAGCCTTGCCGGCGTTCCCTCCTGGATGCTGGTGTTGCTGAACAATGTTCTGGAAACTACCGGAGCAGAGAATATTTTCGAGGTATGGCCCCAGCTGGAGGTTTATTTTCACGGTGGCGTGAATTTTAATCCGTATGCCCCGCAATACCAGAAGATCCTGCCGAAGGAAGACTTTAGATTCTACGAAATCTACAATGCTTCAGAAGGCTTCTTTGCGTGCCAGGACCGCAATGATTCCAAAGAACTCCTGCTGATGCTCGACTACGGAATTTTTTATGAATTCATTCCCATGGACACCTATGGCACTCCCGAAGAAAAGATCATCCCACTGGGAGAAGTAGAAACCGGGAAAAATTATGCGGTGGTCATCACCACCAATGCCGGGCTATGGCGATATAAAATAGGAGACACCGTACGCTTTACCTCCACCAGCCCCTACAGGATAAAGGTTTCAGGCAGAACCAAACACCACATCAATGTCTTTGGGGAAGAACTCATCATTGAAAATGCCGAAGAAGCCCTTAAGAAAGCCTCGCTGGCCAATAGTTGTGAAATTGTAGATTATACCGTAGCGCCTATTTTTATGGATGGAAGGGAGAAAGGCGCGCATGAATGGATCATCGAGTTCAAAACCCCGCCCCGGGATTTCAGTGCCTTTAAGACCGAACTGGACAGGGCCCTGCAAGAAGTGAACAGCGACTATGAGGCTAAACGTTATAACAATATGACCCTAAACATGCCGAAGATCCACCAGGCAAGGGAAAAATTATTTTACGACTGGCT
>JBAWAB010000312.1:0-2038 GCA_049589035.1 Salegentibacter sp. | reverse complement strand
GCAGATAATCGGCAACATAAATCGCAGCAGATTCCCTCGTGTCATTAGTATCTTTCTTAAAGGCCCAGCCCAACAGCGCGATCTTCTTACCAGCGACTGTATTGAAAAGTGTCTTTACCATTTTTGCGGCAAAGCGACGCTTTTGATGGTCATTCATGGCGATCACTTGCTGCCAGTAATCAGCCACTTCATTAAGGCCAAAACTTTTTGAAATATATACGAGGTTCAGAATATCCTTTTGGAAACAAGATCCGCCAAAACCAACTGAAGATTGAAGGAATTTAGGTCCAATCCTGGAATCCATTCCTACTGCCCTGGCCACTTCCTTTACATCGGCTCCTGTTTTTTCACAAAGCTCAGACATGGCATTAATGCTGGAAATTCTTTGAGCCAGGAAAGCATTTGCTGTCAATTTAGACAATTCCGAAGACCACACGTTTGTGGTAAGAATATTTTCTTTTGGCACCCAATGGGCATAGATGTCGACTAAGGCCTGCATAGCCTCTCTGCCATCTTCTGTATCTATGTCCCCACCAATCAAGACTCTATCCGGATTCCGGAGATCCTGTACTGCGGTACCTTCAGCCAAAAATTCAGGATTTGAGAGTATTTGATATTTCACACCATTTCCGGTGCCATCAAGAATTTCCTTTAAAGCTGCTGCTGTACGGACCGGTAACGTCGATTTCTCTATTACGATCTTATCATCCTTGGCCACGCGGGCTATCTGGCGCGCGCAAAGCTCAATGTATTTCAGGTCGGCTGCCATCCCCTTACCAATCCCATAGGTCTTGGTGGGAGTATTTACTGAAATAAAGATCATATCTGCCTTATCTATAGCTGCATCCACATCTGTAGAAAAGAAAAGATTTCTGCCTCTTGTTTCCTTTACTATTTCCGAAAGACCCGGCTCATAAACCGGAATATTAGCAACATCTTCATCATTCCAGGCAGCAATCCGTTTCTCATTAATGTCTACGATGTCGATATTTAATTCAGGACACTTTTGGGCGATCACCGCCATAGTAGGTCCTCCTACGTAACCGGCGCCAATACAGCAGATGTTTTTTATTTTCATTTTTTTGGTGATCATGTGATCCAGTGACGAAGTGACCTTGTAAAACCCTTGACGGGATTCAATTAATAATAAGAATTCCCAAGAATTTACTATACTTCGCTACTACCTCACTCTATTTGTAATTTATTCCTTTAAACTTTTTATTAATTTCAGAATCATCCTTCTGATGTAAATTGATTTCTCTTCTAATTCAGAATTTTCCCTAATAAATTCCAGCCTCTGAGCTATTTCCATCTGAGTTTCCATTTCCGCCAGGGAACCCAATGCTATATAAAGGAATCGAATAAAATCCTTTTTACTGTTCCTTGCCGCTCCTTCCGAAATATTCGAGGGAATTGAAACTGCAGCTCTTCTAATCTGACTCGTCAATCCGAATTTTTCAACATCCGGAAAACTCCCACTTATTTGATAAACATCAATAACTAAATCAATACTTGTCTTGTAAACGGTTAAATCTTTGTGTGACTTCATTATTTTTAATTTTTAAGGTTACCTTCTCAATTATACCCATCCATCAAAACTTCACCGTATATCACACATCACAAGTTTCCAGATTTCCGTTCTACTTCCTCACAACGTCACATCATCACTTCATTACAACATCACAGCTTCACAATTTTTTATCACATTTCTCCCCCAAAACTCCCTTAACATCATAGATCACCGTATTTCCATTTTTTAGACTATCCAGAACCATTTCCAGGAATTCCTTGTGTGCAACCGCTAAAACTACGGCATCAAATTTTGCCTTCGGAAGTTCTTTTACTGTTGAGAGGCCATATTCGTGCTTCACCTCTTCCGGATTTGCCAAAGGATCGAAAATAGTTACGTTCGTTCCATATTCCTGTAGGTTTTTCACCACATCTACTACCTTTGTATTCCTCACATCAGGACAATTCTCCTTAAACGTAATTCCCATTACGAGAATATCAGCTCCTTTTACCTTCTGATCACTTTGCA
>JBAWAB010000311.1:0-4611 GCA_049589035.1 Salegentibacter sp. | reverse complement strand
TAAAATTTCACATGCCTCTCTTATAACTTTGGGAGTAGAAGTTCTGGAAATACGGCCTGTTTGGCCTTTTCCTGGAAGAGAATCTTCTTTGGACTGAGGATTATGGACGGGTGAACCTGACAGTTAGACCCGTTTTTGTCATTCAGTCCTTCAGGGGAAATTCCGGACTATTTTGTAAAGAAAATAAATTTATGTCTGCAGGAAACATCCCTAGAAGAGCTTTAGTGACTGGAGGAAGTAGCGGCATAGGAAAGGCCATTGCCGAAAAGTTTTCCGCAGAAGGGATAGAAGTACGCATTGCAGATAAAACGGAATACCATGGAAATGCAGAGAATATTTCCTTTAAAAGCTGCGATGTTGCCCGGGCCGGCGATATTAATGCCCTCTTTGCCTGGAGCCATGAAAAGAAAGATCCCGATATCCTGGTGATCAATGCCGGGCAGGGAATTCAGGAGAAATTGACGGAAGGCGACCCGGAAAAATGGCAAAAGGTGGTAGACACCAATCTCATGGGTGCACTAAGGTGCATCAGGGCTTTTGTTCCCGCCATGTTGGAGAAGAAAAAAGGACATGTTGTAATAATCTCTTCGGTTGCCGCTAACCAGCCTCACCCCTACGGAGGCATTTACAGCGCGACGAAAACAGCACTGGAAGTGGTTGCGGAAACTTTACGGCTGGAGACTTTGCCCCATATCAGCGTGACCGTAGTTAGCCCCGGAATTACGGATACCTCATTTTTTAAAAACCAGATCTCCGGCAACAGCAGTGTGGAAGAACTCGGAATGGGTTCGATTTCGCCGGAAGAGATCGCCAAAGATGTCTTTTATGCCATCAGCAAAAAAGGCGGCAGCAGTATCAACAAAATAATTACAAGACCAATAAATCAGAGTTTTTAACCATTCTAAACGACCAACTAAATGAATAAAAGAATATTGATCACCGGAGGAGCGGGTTTTATAGGTTCGCACCTTGCAGACGAGCTTCTGGATAGCGGCTACCAGGTACGGGTGCTGGACAACCTCTCTGAGCAGGTGCACGGAAAAGAAAGAATAAAGCCTGCATACCTTAATCCGGAGGTGGAATTTATGGTAGGTGATGTTCGCGATAAAGAAGCAGTCACCAAAGCCCTGCAGGATGTAAATGCCGTCTTTCACCTTGCTGCCATGGTGGGTGTGGGCCAGAGCATGTACCAGATCAGGGATTACACCGAAGTAAACAATGTTGGTACGGCTACTCTGCTGGAGGCCCTCATCGACAATCCGGCCGAAAAATTAGTGGTGGCTTCCAGCATGAGCATTTATGGCGAAGGCCTCTATCAGGATTCCGAAGGGAATTTAAAGATGGAGTGCGAAAGAAAACTTAAAGATCTTAAAAATGATCGCTGGGAACTGTATGAAAATGGAGAAACCCTGAAGCCAATTCCCACTTCTGAAGATAAAAAGCCGAATCTGGCTTCGGTCTATGCCTTGTCAAAATACGATCAGGAAAGGCTAAGCCTTATCACCGGCAAAGCTTACAATATTCCAACTACAGCGATGCGTTTCTTTAATGTCTACGGAACGCGCCAGGCTTTATCCAATCCCTATACGGGGGTTTTGGCCATTTTCGCGTCGCGGCTGCTCAACGACAATCCACCCCTCATTTTTGAAGACGGAAAGCAAAAAAGGGATTTTATCCATGTAAAAGATGTGGCCCGTGCCTGCAGGCTCGCGATGGAAACTCCCCAAGCCAATGGCGAAGTATTCAATATTGGTAGTGGCAATCAATACACCATCAGTAGCATCGCCGAAAAACTGGCGGGGGTCATGAATAAGGATATTTCTCCGGAAGTCACTGGAAAGTACAGGGTAGGAGATATCAGGCATTGTTTCGGCAACATAGATAAAGCGAAGAACATCCTTGGTTTTGAACCCCAAGTGGATTTTGAAGAAGGACTACAGGAACTGGCGGAATGGCTGAAAGACCAGATCGCTACCGATCATGTAAGTAAAGCCAGCGATGAGCTTTCTTCCAGAGGATTAACCGTATAAAAATCAATCTACGATGAAGAAGATCAAAAAAACTAATACACCTGTTTTGGGTATTCTGGAATGGTTTAGACCGGGAGAATACGAGGAAGTAAAGGATGCCATTGAAGACATGAAGGCGCTTGGTATAAAGCACCTGAGAACGGGAATTTCATGGGCCGATTGGTATTGCGAGGGGACAAAAGAATGGTACGACTGGCTTTTCCCAGAGCTCAGTAAACATGTTGAGGTACTGCCTTGCTTTCTTTATACCCCGCCCTCTATCGGGGAATCTTCCAAGACTTCGTCACCGCCAAAATACTTGAAATCCTATGCCGATTTTATCGATGTGATGATCGATAATTACGGGGAGTATTTTGATTGGGTTGAACTCTGGAATGAACCAAATAATAAGGTAGAATACGACTTCACACTCGATTATTCCTGGAATAAATTTTCCCGGATGATAGGGATGGCTGCTTACTGGGCCAAACAACGCGGGAAAAAGACGCTTTTGGGCGGCATGAGTCCTATAGATCCCAACTGGCTTCAGCTAATGGCTGAACTTGGAGCGCTGGAAGATATTGATGCCATCGGAATTCACGGTTTTCCACATGTTTTTGATCAGCAGTGGGACGGCTGGAATGAAAATATCAGCCATGTTAAAAAGGTGCTGAAGCGGTTTGATATGAAGAAGGAATTGTGGATCTCGGAAGCAGGTTTCTCTACCTGGCAAAACGATGAGGTGAAGCAATATGAGGAATTCAAGAAGGTGCTTTCAGCTGATGCCGATCGCATTTACTGGTATAGCCTGCGTGATCTGAATCCCAAGAATCCTACCGTGGGTGGTTTCCACCTCGATGAAAGGGAATATTTCTTTGGTCTCAGAAAAGTGGATGGCACCAAAAAACTTCTTTATAAACTGCTCGAAAAAGGAGGGGTCGAAAACATCCAAAATCACCCATACATTCAGAAGAATTACAAAACTGATTCCGAAGAAAAATATACCATGATCACTGGTGGGGCCGGCTTCATTGGTACTAATTTGGCCAGCCGGCTACTAAGCGAAGGAAAGCGGGTAATGATTTACGACAGCCTTTTCCGCGATGGCGTAGAGGAAAACCTGCAATGGCTTCAGAAAAAATACGGCGATAAACTCATCATCCAGATTTCCGATATCAGGGAAAAAAGGATTCTCGACCAGTGTGTGCGGAATGCTTCTGAGATTTTCCATTTCTCTGCTCAGGTTGCCGTGACCACTTCGCTTACCAATCCGTTACACGATTTTCAGGTGAACCTGCAAGGCACTTTCAACCTGCTGGAGGCAATCAGAAGATCTCCGCATCAGCCGCCATTGTTGTTTACCTCGACGAATAAGGTCTACGGAAACCTGAACGATGTGGAGATGATCCCGAATGAGACGCGCTACCATCCTTCAGACAAGGAGATCGAAAACAACGGGATTCATGAAGGCCGATCACTCGATTTCCATAGTCCCTATGGTTGTTCCAAGGGAGCTGCCGATCAATATATTCTGGACTATGCCCGTTCCTATGGCTTGAAAACGGCCGTTTTCAGGATGAGTTGTATCTATGGTCCACATCAGTTTGGAACCGAAGATCAGGGCTGGGTGGCACATTTCCTTATCAGCGCTCTGGAAGGAAATCCGGTGACCATCTACGGAAATGGAAAACAGGTGCGTGATATTCTTTTTGTAGAAGACCTGGTCGATGCCTTTGTACTGGCCCGTAAAAACATCGATTCTATTGCCGGGGAAGTCTTCAATATTGGTGGCGGCCCCGAGAATACGGTAAGCCTTATCGAGATCCTCGACATGATCAAGGAGAAGGCCGGAAAAGAAATGGAAATCTCTTTCGAAGACTGGCGTACCGGCGATCAGATTTACTATGTATCAAACACGACGAAATTTAAAAAAGCCACAGGCTGGAAGCCTAAGCATTCTGTAGATGAAGGGGTGCAGGCATTGCTGGAATGGCTTTGTGAAACCCGCAATATCAAACTGGAAAATGGCTCCCAATCTTCAGCAAAAGCAGTAGCTATATGAGAAGCAAAACACTTCAGGAAATGCCTCCTGTTTCCTCTAAAAATCAGGAGTATAAAGCGGCGGTAATTGCAGCGCCTAAAAAGGTAGAACTGCAGGACTTGGATCTGCCCGAGCCCGGTGAGGGCGAGGTAAGGATCAGGTTGGAAGGCTGCGGGGTTTGCGCCTCGAACATTCCGGTGTGGGAAGGCCGCGACTGGTTCGATTATCCTGTGGAAGCCGGTAATCCCGGCCATGAAGGCTGGGGCGTGATCGATGCCGTGGGAAAAAATGTACCGGGTTTTACCGAAGGAGAGCGGGTAACAGCACTTAGCTATAATGCCTATGCAACCCATGATATCGCCAAAGCCGAAAATGTGGTGAAATTACCTGATTTTCTCGACGGAAAAGCCTTTCCCGGCGAGCCTTTGGGCTGTGCGATGAATATTTTTAAAAGAAGTGATATTTCTAAAGGGCAGACGGTAGCTATTGTAGGCAGTGGCTTTCTGGGAAGTCTGCTTATCCAGTTGGCAAAATCGGAAGGAGCCAAAGTGATCGCGATCT
>JBAWAB010000310.1:0-6128 GCA_049589035.1 Salegentibacter sp. | reverse complement strand
CAAGCGGATAACAAAAATACTATTTTCAAGAAGAATGGAAAACAGTTTTAGGGCAAAAATAACGAAAACGTTATAAGCAGGAACTGTCGAAAATAAGCGGCAACAAATCTTTCACCGAATTAGCCTTTACTACCTTCCCACCTTCTCCCATGAAATAAACCTCCATAGGCTCTTCCTGTTTCACCTCATATTCCACCATGGCCTGGCGACAAGCACCACAAGGCGGCACCGGAGACAAAAGAGAATGATTCATAGATTTGGCCGAAATAGCCATTTTTTCCATCTTCTGATCGGGAAATTTTGCGCCGGCATAATAAATGGTAGTGCGTTCGGCACACAACCCCGAAGGATAGGAAGCGTTTTCCTGGTTGCTACCGGTCACTACTTCGCCGTTCTCCAACTGAATGGCAGCGCCTACACTAAATTTGGAATAAGGAGCGTAAGCCTTGTCTCTGGCAGCAAAAGCTTCCTTCATTAATCCCTGCACCTCTTCTGAAAGTTCCTCGAAAGAGTCGTATACCTCCAGGGTAGAGGTTATAGTCAATGGTTTCATATAGTCTTATTGTGATTGAAGCTCTCCGCGATGCCCGCACAACTTCTCACCTGAACCTCATGTGAACCGGGAAAGCAAAGGATAAATCTATTCAACAAATTCTTCGCCAAATTTAAAGGTAAGTCCAAAACGCAGCGTTCCTTCTAAAGGACTCGGTACATCGGAGGTGGAAAAAAGATAGGAAACATCAACATTCACCATCTGATACTTGAAGCCGGCGCCAAAAGAAAGGAAGCGACGGGCTCCTTTGGTTTTGCTCTCGTTGAAATAACCTGCCCTAAAGGCAAAAGCATCCCGGTATCGATATTCGGTTCCAAGAGCCCAGGTTACCTCGTGAAGTTCTTCGGAAAAACCACCCGGCGCATCAGTCCAGGAAGTAAAGATTCCCTGAATAGCACCAATATCATTATACTCGGCAGAATCTTCAGCATTTATCACGCCATCATTATTAAAGTCACGCGGAGTAGGCACCAGCAATTTATTGAACTCGACATAGGTTCCGAGGCTATTATCAGGATCAAAGATGAAATCAAAGCCACCCCCGATCTTAAAATTAGTAGGAATAAAGTTTTCCTGCCCCGCCGCGTCATATTTCATTTTCGGGCCGATATTCGAAATATTTGCCCCTAATCTCCAGCGGCCGTCAAAAGCCGAATAGGTCATTTGTTTACTCTGATAAAAAGCCGCGATATCCACTCCAAAGGTATTGGCCGCCCCAAGATCCTGTTCATCCTTAAGTCCAAGATCGGAACGGAGATATCTTCCCGCCACAGCCATGGAAATATCTTCGCCAATACGAAGAGCATATGAAAGATCAAAGGTCATTTCATTAGGATTCACCAACAAAGGTTCTCCTTCAAAAGATGTGCGGGTTTCAATAGATCCCAGGCTAAAGTAGCGCAAACTTGAAGCCACAGCACTCCTATCATTAATACGATAATGATAGTTGATGTTTCCGAGGAAAATATCATTTACAATATCACTGAGATAAGGAGTATAAGACACCCCCAATCCATGTTGAGTCTCGGCAAAAGCATATTTGGCAGGATTCCACTGTTGCGAAAAGGCATCTACGGATGTTGCCACCCCCTGATCACCCATACCTGCAGCGCGTGCATCGGCAGCAACCATAAGAAAAGGAACTGCTGTGGTAATCACCCGGTCCCGCTCTTCTTGCGCAAACGCAGAAAGATTTGAAAATAGAACAGCCCCAAGTAGCAGAATTGTAGTTTTCTTCATCATATTCTTAAGTGATTAACAAATATATACTATATATTCCTGTTTAGAAAGTGCGCTTTCGCCAAAATCGACCATCTGCTCCCAAACAAGGCTGCTAGTATCGAAACCGACTGTAAAAAGAACGCTCCGGCCGGCCATTAAGAATAACTTCAAAAATGCCAGAATATTGTTTGTAATCAGGATTTTACCCAGAAATAATTGCACCCCTGCACGTCTGGAATAAAAAAACGATTATTTTTGCAGAAGTATCACAATGAAGCTTTACCCAAAACCAATATACAAATTTTAAATCCAGAAGCAGGCTTAGCATTAACTACCTCAGGCATTTAGAGACTTTAAAGCCCAAAGCCGTATAATAAAATAAACTTGTACATTTGGCGTTAATTACTATATTGCAAAGCCTAATTTCTACGAAAAGAGATGATTAATATGAGGATGAATACTGCTTTTAAAGCAATTTTTACTGTCGCATTTTGTGCAGGTTTGATGAGCTGTAACAACTCCAGGGATTATAAGAATAATTCCAGAGCGACCGGCTGGGACATCAACTCTAAAGACGGTGGTTTTCAGTACAAAACCGACTATGAAGAGCAGGAAACAGGACCGGGTCTTGTTTTTATTGAAGGAGGAACTTTTACGATGGGTCGCGTTCAGGACGATGTAATGCACGACTGGAATAACAGCCCTACCCAACAACATGTACAGTCATTTTATATGGATGAGACCGAGGTCACCAATATGATGTACATGGAATATCTTGACTGGCTTAAAAAGGTTTTCCCTCCAAGCCAGGAACAATACAGAAAAATTTATCAAGGTGCCTTACCTGATACTTTAGTGTGGAGAAATCGCCTTGGATATAACGAAACCATGGTGAACAACTATCTGCGCCACCCGGCTTATGCCAATTATCCGGTGGTAGGAGTTAGCTGGATCCAGGCTGTTGAATTCAGTAAATGGAGAACCGACAGGGTGAACGAACGCATCCTGGAGAAAGAAGGATACACTAAGGATGGTGCCCGCTATACCGATGTGGAAGCCGGTTCTACCTTTAATACGGAAACTTACCTGAACGCACCAAGTAAAGTGTATGGCGGAAATACCGAAATTAGTCAGGGTGGAAAAGCTTCCCAGAAGCTGATTGACAAGAATACCAATACCGATGCAGATGGAAACGCCCTTGGAAGCCACACCTTTGTTCGCCGAAAAGACGGAGTACTTCTTCCTGAATACCGCCTGCCGACTGAAGTCGAATGGGAGTATGCAGCTCTTGCCCTTTCAGGCATCCGCGAGTACAACGTATACCGTGGAAGAAAGAAATATCCATGGGATGGCCAGTACACCCGTTCCGGAGACATCAGAACGCAGGGCGATCAGCTTGCCAACTTTAAACAAGGCAAGGGTGACTACGGCGGAATTGCTGGCTGGAGCGATGACGGAGCCGATATTACTGCAGAAGTAAAATCTTATCCTCCTAACGATTTTGGTCTGTACGACATGGCTGGAAACGTAGCCGAATGGGTTGCCGATGTTTACCGACCTATTGTTGACGATGAGTTCAATGACTTCAACTACTACAGAGGAAATGTTTATACCAAACATGCCATCAATGAAGACGGAACCGTGAGAGTGGTGGGAACCGATGACATTAAATATGACACCTTAAGCAACGGACAGATCGTGGCGAGAGACCTTCCGGGAGAGATCGCAGAGGTGCCGGTGACTAAAGAAGACACCTATATGCGCACCAACTTTACCGAGAGTGATCAACGCGACTTCCGGGATGGAGATAAATCTTCAAGTCGCTATTACGAGCCATTTCAGGAAATCGACAATCCCTCTAAAAGGATGTATAACTCTCCTACTTATGACAATGTAAAAGTAGACAGCACAGGAAATATCTCTGAAAGAGGTTATGACGAAAAGGAAAGGACAACTCTTATTAGTGACGAGGTTCGTGTTTATAAAGGAGGTTCCTGGAGAGACCGCGCTTACTGGCTCGACCCGGCACAACGTCGTTTCTTCCCTCAGGATATGGCCACCGACTACATCGGGTTCCGAAATGCGATGTCGCGAGTAGGATCAAAATCCAAAGAGAAAAATAAAACAGCGAAAGACTAACCTGTTTTTTCGCGTTCTAAAATAATCATGAGAAAGCCCTAAATATTTAGGGCTTTTTTTATAGCTTTATTTTTATGAAACTAGCACAACTACACCAACACTTTCTGCTTAGCTCTGGCGTAAGCACCGATACCAGACAGATTAAAAAAGACAGTATCTTCTTTGCCCTTAAGGGAGACAACTTTAACGGGAACACCTATGCCGTTGAAGCGATAAATAAAGGTGCCAAACTTGCTGTTGTAGATGAACCGGAATACGCGCTGGAAACCGAACACTTCGTCCTGGTGAAGAACTGCCTTAGAACCTTGCAGGAACTGGCCTCTTTTCATCGAAAATACCTGAATCTCCCTATCATTGGTATTACCGGGAGCAACGGCAAGACCACGACCAAAGAGTTGATCAATGCGGTGTTGTCGAAAAAATATAAAGCGCTTGCCACAAAAGGCAATCTCAACAACCATATTGGTGTACCTCTAACTCTTCTCTCTATGGATGAAGAGACAGAGATAGGCATTGTAGAAATGGGCGCAAATCATCCAAAAGAAATTGAGATGCTTTCGGAGATCACCCAACCTGACTACGGCTATATCACTAACTTCGGAAAAGCTCACCTGGAAGGCTTCGGAAGCCTGGAAGGCGTTATTAAATCCAAAAGCGAACTCTACGACAATCTTAAGAAGAACAAGAAACTCATCTTTGTCAATACCGATGACGAAATTCAGCGGGTGCAGTGCAATTACAGCCATAGCTTCCCCTTCGGTACCGGGAGAAGGTCAAAGGTGAAATTAAGCTACCCGGCCTCTTCGCCCTACGCCAAGGTAGAATTCAATGAAACGATATTTGAGAGTAAACTTACCGGTAAATACAATGCTCTAAATATAGCCGCGGCCGTCAGCATCGGCCTGTACTTTAAGGTGCCGGTCAAGGATATTCAGGAGGCGATTGCAGAGTATAGTCCGCAGAATAACCGATCGCAGATCATTGAAAAAAACAGCAATACGATCCTTATGGATGCCTATAATGCCAACCCCACCAGTATGCTGGCGGCCCTGGAGAACTTTTCAGAAATGAAGACAAACAAGGACAAGGTCGTTATTTTGGGAGATATGCTTGAGGTGGGCGAATCTTCAAAGGTTGAGCACCAGGCTATCGTAAATTACATAGCCAACAGTAATTTTGCTGAAGCTTACCTTGTAGGGGAGAATTTCAGGGCTACCGAAACCAGTAAACCTTCCACTTTAAAGTTCAAGACCAAAGAGAGCCTAAAAGATCATCTGAAACGATCTAAAATCGAAAATTCGAATATTCTAATTAAAGGTTCCCGCGGAATAGCTCTCGAAGAAATTTTAGGAGTACTATAAAATTTCCTAAAGAATACCGGGGCTCTTGCCTACTGAAAGCGCGAATGCTTAGACTCTTGAGGTGGTTTGGCTGAAGATCAAATCCTGATAAACAAAGCGGTTCAAATTCTGCCTTGCCTAATTTTATCATACATTAGCGGCCAACGAAGCTTAAACATATCCGTTTAGAATCTAAAATATTCAAGGCCAGATGATGCGGCAGGCAGTCATTTACAAAAGTTACATCGGGTTAATACTTTATGCTTTAATTGTTGGCTTATGCGCCACTTTTTTAGCTGAAACCCTTAAATATATTACCGCTGTTGCGGAAGAGGGATTCCTCGAGATCCTGCAGGATTGGCCGATTTTCTACTTCTTTTTCCCTTCTATCGGAATATCTTTGATTTTCCTGACACGAAAATTCCTGTTTAAAGGAAAGAAGAACAAGGGGATCAAGGAGATCTTTCAAACCATCAGGCGCCGGAAAAATCAGCTGCCCCCATATAAGATCTCTTCCCATTACCTCAACGGTTTCCTCACCGTGATCTTTGGCGGCTCCACCGGGATTGAGGTTTCCACCGTTGTGGCTACTGCGGCTTTGGGAAATTCGGCACATCGCAACAGCAAAATTGCAACGACCTATAAAACCGAATTGATCTGCGCCGGAGTTGCGGCCGGAATCGCCACGCTTTTTGGCAGCCCACTCGCCGGATTATTATTTGCCGTGGAAGTGATCTCAGGAAAAGTCACAAAAGCAATCTTTATCAGTTGTACCTCTGCCGCATTCGTCTCCTGGTTATACATCCATCTTTTCAATGGCAAAAAGCTTTTTGATATTTCGGTGATTCACTGGAAACTCGAGGCGCTTCCATTCA
>JBAWAB010000309.1:0-7851 GCA_049589035.1 Salegentibacter sp. | reverse complement strand
GGCCAGTGGAGTGGCTTCCGTAGCATTTAAAGATGTTAACGCCAAGACCATTCCCAAAAATACCCGCGGACAGATGCTCAGCTACCGATCTACTTTCGGTGGAATTCTTAGTCTTGTCGCGGGAGCTGTTTTAGTTTTTGTGATAAGGGGAGAGAGTAATACTTCGATTTATGGCGGCATGTTTCTCGCGGCTTCCTTGCTGTGGTTCCTCGCAGCCCTTGTCTTTTCAATGATCAAAGAGGAAAAAGGCGCCACCAGCGGAGGGAGAAATCCGCTTGAAGAAGTGAAAGCTGGCTGGAGTCTTATCAGGGAGGAAAATAATTTCCGGAATTTCCTTTTTACCAGGGCCTTGCTCATGGCAGTTCCTTTGCTACAGCCTTTCTATGTGCTCATCGCGAAGGATATCAGTAATACCAGCTGGAATCTTCTGGGCTATCTCATCATAGTTAACGGTCTGGCGAATGTACTTAGCAGTCCTTTTTGGGGCAAAATTGCCGATCAATCGCCCACGCGGCTCATGCGTATTTCATGCTTTATAGCTATTGGCGGGGGCATATATGCCTTGTTGTTTTATTTTCTCTCCAACCTCCAACCTGGATTTTATGTTTTTTTGCCTGTATTTTTTATCAATGGGATCGCCTACAGCGGCGCGCGGCTAAGCAGAAAAACCTATTTAGTAGATTATGCACCTGCTGAAGACCGGCCCACCTATGTTTCAGTAGCCAATACCTTTATCGGGCTTTTCACGTTGGTAGCAGCCGGTTTTGGAGTTGTAGCTCAGCTGTTCGGACTTCCCGCACAAATAATATTCTTCCTTCTTTTACTCATTATAGCCGTGCTGCTGAGTTTCCGGTTGAAGGAGGTATAAGAATTTTAGGTATTCAGAAGAAAATTGGATAACATGATGAGAGAAGCCAACATCAGCCCGAGTCCGATAAGGTTTTCAAGACTGTTGCTGTCCAGCTTCACATTGAGCCGCTGTCCGCCCAGTGCCCCAATCGCAAATCCCAGCATGATGGGCCAGGCTTTGGTCAAATCTATATGCCCCTGAAGATAATGGCTTATACTTCCGGTGATACTGGTGATCACGATCATGAAAAGCCCCGTAGCCGCGGCTATTTTCGCCGGAATTTTGAACACCTTGATCATAATGGGCGTTTTCAGAAATCCGCCTCCAATCCCGAAAAGTCCCGCGAGGGTACCCGCCAGCATTCCGAAGAAAAGAACCATCCAGATACTTACCCTATAAGCCACAAAATTAGGCTCGTTCTTAATAATGAAGCGTGGTTTCATCTTGTTAAGCCAGTAAAAAATATCTATCCCGCCTTTTCCAGAAGACTTCCTGAGATTTATAATGAAAGATAGTCCAAGAATGAGGACCATAATTGCAAAGACTATCTCCAGGCGTTTTGCAGAGATAAACGATAGCAGAAGACTCCCTACTACCACCCCAATCATGGTAGGCAACTCCAGGAAAATTCCCATCCTAAAATCCACGTGGCCTTCCCTGCGGTTGAGATATGTGGAAATAATAGAGGAGGGGATAAGGGCCACCATCACCGCGCCTACGGCTTCCGTCAGGGGAAAATGAAAAACGGTGACCAGGATAGGCACCATAAAAATACCGCCGCCAAAGCCCACTATCGATCCGAAGAGGCTGATAATAAAACTGATAAGGATCAAAATGAGGGTGACAACCGTGTAGGTATCCATATTGGCGGAATTAAGATGTTTTTTTTCTTATGCTAAAGTTACTGTTTTTTTGAGGCTGAAGCAGTATAGTTCCCGAATTTGGTTCAGGGAAGCTGTCTGCTTCAGGAGATCTGCTATGCTCCGGGTAACTTCTGGCTAAGCACATCAGAATACTCATCCAGATATTTATTCATTTCTTTAGACTTGTACTGCACAATATACCTGGGATGATCCAACGCGACGACCGAATCGAAAAAAGTTTCTTTCTTATTAATCTCCTCCAGGTATTTCGCGTTTTTCTTGCCGAGAACAAAACAAATGGAAGTGTCTATTCCAAAATCCAGCTGCTTTTTCAGGCTTGAAATAATAAAATCTTTCAAAGCAATAAGGAGGCTTTTGTGGTCGTAATAGTTGCAATTCACCCAGTTATCTCTTTTGTTCTTTTGCACAAAGCCCAAGGGCGAAACTGAGTTAATATAAAATTCATTGTAAAAAGAGGCTGCTCCGCCAAACCTATCGATCAGGTCATAGATGAAAACCGAAGAAGGTTCGTGGGTATGAAAGTTATCAATATGAAGCCCGCAGATCTCCGAGAGCCTTTTGGTATCGGTAAAAGGAATGCCGGTAGCCCCGGCGCCCAAACGTCCTGGATTTATGCCCAAAATAAGCTTTCGTTTTTCCTGATCGCTGTAGAATTTTTTATAGAAAGCGCTGCTGACCTTGAGAATTTCAGGATTTTCGCGGAAGGGATTGAGGACTTTTATTCCTTCAGGAAGTGCCCCCTTGTACTTCAGTTGCTTATTAAAGGCTATGACTTTATCTGCAAATGTTTTCATAGAATTTCATCGCTTGCCGACCTCTTTGCGCTTCTATGGCTCCTGATCATCAGCGGCAATCTAAGAGCTCCCGAAAAAAGCAAGTAAAATTCCCGAAATTCCCGGGTTTTCTTCAGGCTTTAAGAGGTAATGGCTTTTAAATATAACGAAATTTGAGGTTTTTGGTCTCCTTTTATTTTTTCCGCAGAAAAGAAAATCCCGCCAGGAAGCGGGATTTGTCATCGTAATATTTTTCAGTAGCTATTGGAGGACAGCAGGGATTTTATCAATATACATTCTTTGGTAATCAGGTTCGAACATTTCACTATTGCCAATATTTCTGAAATTTGCTGCAGCTTTTTTAGCAGCTTCGGAAGGAGATTTCTGGGTTTTGCCAAGGATGTCGTTTATGGCAGCCTGCAGAAGGGGTTCTGAAGGATCTCCCAGTGTTCCAAGATCATTGAGATCTTCCGGAAATACCACATTAGGATCCAACCCATTGCCATAATCTGTTTTTCCGGCGGAATTCACCGATTTAAAGACTAAAGGCTGAAGAGCGTAGGTGTGGTTCTCGTTGGCTTTTTCACGGCTGTAATCTGAACTGTCGTAAATGGTAACTGAAGCCTGGAATTTACCGGTGGTGGTTTCTCCAACCTGCACCACATTGATGTACGGAGCCAGGCCATTGATCACCAGTTCGCTGGCAGATGCTGTAGCCGCAGTGGTAATGATATAGACTTTGCTAAGATTAAGACTATTGATAGTTTCCCCCGTCCTGATCTTCGAATCGAATTTGTTGACTAGACTTTCCGGCGAAACCGACTCAAAATGCTGCTGATATTTTTCATTCCACTGCTCTTTCATAAATACCTTGCCGTCAAACTGCCCGGTGATCATGCTGGCAAGATCTATAGCCGATTCTACAGAACCGCCTCCATTATAGCGCAAATCCAGGATGAGATCGGTCACACCATCGGCCTGGAATTGGGCAAAAGCAGCATTCAATTCATCATCAAAATCGCCTACAAAGCTGTTGTACATCAGGTATCCTACTTTTGTGCCATCTACGTTCAGAGTTTTCGCAATATATACAGGATTGGAAGTATAGTGAATGTCTTCAAGAGTCACGGTTTGGTCAGTCATTTTGATCACGCCGTTTTCAATTTTTCCGATGTTGATCGTAAAGTTATCGGCACTAAGAAGATCGGAATAATTGCTCATGGTCAATTGCTGGCCATTCACTTCAGTAAAAACGGTTCCGCGGGTAAGACCTGCTTCTTCCGCCGAAGTTCCCGGTAAAATATATTCGAGATATGCAAAGACGTCATTGGTGCCGGTGATCCTGCCAAGGCCGTATTTCATGCCGGTGCTTCCGCTAACCCCGGCAAAGCTGTCTTCCAGGCTGTTGTAATCATCGGTAATAAAGCTGAAGCGGTCTGAAGAAGCAGTCACTGCATCAAAAAGAGCTTCAGGAGAATCAAAAGTATTGAGATAATCGGTCTTTGCCGAAGCTGAAGTAAAATAGTCATCGGCCAGTTCAGCAACATCAGCCTTATAAAGGTAAATGTCGTTCATGGCATTATACACAAAATCCTTTACTTCAAGTTTAGGATTATCTGTAGTATTCACTTTGTTGCTTTGGTTATCCTGTGGCACCTGGTCTTTTTGACAGGAGGTAAAGAGGAAGCCAGCAACGCCCAATATCATCAAGACTCTGTTCATCAATATTTTCTGGTTTGTTTTTGCTGAAATACAGCGTTTATAGCCCATATTGCTCAGTAACTATGCCAAAGATACAATGAGGTAGAAGCTGAAGGGACAAAAGATCCAGCGGGGGAGACTGTTGAAATGCTTAGCCTTTTGATTTCCCGAATTTAAACTCGTAGATAAGATGCACAAAGCCATCCCAGTTGGAGGTAAGGAAAGCACTTCATTAATAATTTCGAAAAATCCTGTAGCTTCGCCGTTTCGCATCCATCCCGGATAGATTTGACGAGCAATGACAAAAAAAGCTATCTACGCCGTAATAATTTGTGCCGCAATTGCCGGAACCAACGGCATTTTTATCAAATTCATGTCCAGCATGAGCACGGGTTCAATTGCCTGGTTTAGAGCCGTAATTCCCGTGCTGTTCTTACTACCTGCAGTCTGGCGAAAGGGCGAACTCGAAATTAAGGGGAATTACAAGCACATGATCCTGGCTTCTTTTATAAACGCCGGGCGTATGTATCTCTATCTTACCGCCTACATTTTTACTTCTATCGGGAATGCCGTGGTTCTGTTTTATACCTACCCATTGTTTGTCACTGCTATAGAAAGCCTGTATTATAAGCGTCCTATTCATAAAAAACAGTGGCTGTTCCTGTTTCTGGCTTTTGCGGGAATCGTGCTTACCTATGCAGGAAAACCCTTCAGTTTTGAATCAAATGATTTTGTAGGAATGCTTGCTGCCATTGGGGCCTCAGTGGGATATGCGATCACGGTGATCATGTTCAAAAAGGAAAGCCATAACTACAGTCAAAATCAGATTATTATTTATCAGAACATAGCGGGCGCCATTGTATTTCTGCCTTTTTTGAGCACCCTGCCTTCAGCGCTACCTGCACACATGGGTCTTGGCGTGGTTTACGGGATCATCATTGGAGTAGTGGTTTTCAAGTTGTTTTTCTACGGACTCAAATTCCTTCCTGCGGCTACCGCGACTTCCCTGATGTACCTCGAGGTGGTCAGCGCTATTTTATTTGGCTATTTTATTCTGAATGAGGTGCTTACCTGGAACACCTTCGCAGGCGGGGCTTTGATCTTGATAAGCAGCTTTTACATTTCCAAAATCAACCGGCAACAGGCAGAATTTAAGGCTGAAGCTGTGTAAAATCTTAGAAGAAGCGCCGGAAAATCTTGAGAAGACCAGGAGGAAACAGTAAATTTGGTTCTAAGAAGAAATAATAGGAATGGATCTGGGATTGAAGAATAAAATAGCCTTTGTAGCGGCTTCCAGCCAGGGGTTGGGAAAAGCTGTAGCACTGGAACTGGCTCGTGAAGGCGCGAAGGTGATTATCAACGGGCGTCACAAAGACAGGCTGGAAAGCACCAAAACTGAAATTGCCGCAGCCTGTGATGCCGAAGTAACAACAATCGCCGGAGATCTCTCCATTGCTGAAGACCGGGAACGAATTGTGAATAAAATATTGGACAAATTTGGGCATATTGATATCCTGGTAACCAACACCGGCGGGCCGCCTTCAGGTAAATTTGAAGATTTTGAGCAGGAAGACTGGGATAAGGCATATAATCTATTGCTTGGTAGCGCGGTATCCATCATCAGGAGTTTTATTCCAGGGATGAAAAAACAACAGTGGGGCCGCATCATAAGCATTACTTCACAAACCGTAAAGCAGCCGGTAGAGAACCTGATTTTATCTAATTCCGTCCGGGCTTCGGTAGCCGGACTTGCCAAAACGCTCGCAGGAGAACTTGGGGAACATAACATCACTGTAAATAACG
Source organism: Salegentibacter sp. (assembly GCA_049589035.1). Lineage (GTDB taxonomy): Bacteria > Bacteroidota > Bacteroidia > Flavobacteriales > Flavobacteriaceae > Salegentibacter_A. The sequence goes on along the minus strand of JBAWAB010000309.1, from coordinate 1,840 downwards.
TAATGCCGGGTTATACGAATACCAATCGCTTAAAAAGTCTTATCGAGAAAAATCCGGAAGTAAATAAAGCGGTAAATCAAATTCCACTTGGCCGTTTTGGCCAGCCTGAAGAATTTGCTGCAGCAGTTACTTTTCTGGCCAGCGAAAGAGCGAGCTACATCACCGGAGTTTCCCTGGCTGTTGACGGTGGATGGATTAAAAGTATTATGTAAAATGATCCAGCTAGACCTAAAAGGAAAGAAGATCCTGCTAACCGGAGCTTCCAAGGGAATAGGGAAGGGGCTGGCCGATTTCTTAATGGAAATGGGTGCCACTCTTGCCGTTCATTATAATAAAAATAAAGCTTCTGCGGAAGAACTTGTGCAGAAATACGATACCGGTTCCCGTATTTTCCAGGCAGACCTTGAAATAGAGAAAGAAGTTTTCCGGCTTTTCGAAGAAGTCAAAGAAAATTTCGGAAGAATTGATGTCATAATCTTAAATGCCGGAGTTTTTCTGAAGCATTCTACCTCACAAACTTCCGAAGAATGGCTGAAAACATGGAAAAAAACCATGGATATTAATTTGAATTCGGTAGGAATTTTAACAAAACTCGGTATCGATCATTTTAAAGAAAATGGGGGAGGCCGCTTTCTTTATGTAGGCAGCCGAGCTGTTTTTCGTGGCGAAACCGAAGAATATCTCGCTTACGCAGCCTCCAAAGGCGGATTGACTTCTTTAGCGCGCTCTGTAGCAAGATCTTTCGGGAAAGAGAATATCAAATCTTTTATTGTTTCTCCCGGATTCACCAGGACCGCGATGGCTGAACAGTTTATTGAACAATATGGTGAAGAACGGGTGCTAAAAGAAATCTCTTTAAACGAATTAACCCGGCCCAAAGATCTGGCACCGTTAGTCGGACTCATGTGCAGCGGACACATGGATCACGCTACCGGTGCAACGATTGATATGAATGCGGGAAGTCATATTCGGTAAAACGCCTACCATCCTCTTAATTTGTTCCTGATTTTCACAAAACATGTCATCCTGACCTCATTTCAGGATCTCCAGGCAATACAAGGATACCTTCTTTTGAACTTGTTTCTTGTTAAGTTTAGAATTCAATTTTCCTCTGTAACACCCCACAAACCTGGGCCTGAGACTACTGGAGGATGTTGGCGAAGTGGAAATGTTTATGAAATGTGATTTATGGTTACCTTTAATATTCCAGTACGGGTACTATTTAGAAGTAATAATTCAAATGCTCAGGCCATATGTTACAAAATGTATTACTAGAACGCGAAATATACGCATCAGAAGAACATAAAATGATGCAAAAGATGATCCAGGATTTCATCAATAATGAAATCCTGGATCAAATGGATGAATGGGAAAAAAATGGAATGGTGAGCAGGGAGATCTGGGAACGTGCCGGAGAACTGGGGTTGCTATGTATCGATATGCCTGAGGCCTATGGTGGCAGTGGTTTTGATTTCAGTTTTAGCGCTTTGTTCATCGAAGAACTGGCGAAGAAGGGAGTTACCGGACCAGGTTTTTCATTACATTCAGATGTTGTTGCTCCATATCTTTTAAAGTATGGAACCGAAGCTCAGAAGAAAAAGTATCTACCAGCCATGGCTGCTGGAAAAATAATTGCTTCCCTGGGTATGACAGAGCCGAACTGTGGTAGTGATCTTCAGGCTATCACAACTACGGCGGTAGACAAGGGAGACTATTATTTGGTAAATGGACAGAAAACCTTCATCACAAATGGTTTTATGTGTGATTTTTCTTTAGTAGCTGTCAAAACCAGGAAAGGAACAGAGAAAGAAGGCGTGTCTTTATTAATTATAGAAGGTGA
>JBAWAB010000308.1:0-2098 GCA_049589035.1 Salegentibacter sp. | reverse complement strand
CCTTCTGAAGCATTTTCAATTTCGGTCTGGATAAGCCTCATGAGGCTGGAACGTGTATAATGTGGCGAAACGATTAAATGCCTGTATTTGCTAACCTTGTAATTGATCTCGAAGAATTCGAATACCTTTACCACTTCCTTCAGGATCTCAGGATTTGCAGTAAAAAGAGTATAATCTGTATAAACACGCGAGGTAGATTCGTTGAAATTGCCCGTACTGATAAAACCGTATCTTTTCAGCTTCCCGTTCTCTTCGCGCTCTACTACACAGGTCTTACAGTGAACTTTTAATCCGGGGACACCAAAAATAAGGTTCACCCCTTCCTCCTGCATCTGCTCGGCATAACGAATATTGGCTACTTCATCGAATCTCGCCCGAAGTTCGATCTGCACCGTTACCTTCTTACCATTCTTCACCGCATTAATGAGCGAACTGGCAATATGCGAGATCTTTGCCAGCCGGTAAATAGTGATCTTAATGTCTTTCACCTTCGGATCAAGGGCCGCTTCCCGCAAGAATTTTACGGTATAGGCAAAACTCTGGTAAGGGGCGTAAAGCAGGAAGTCTTTTTCAGCAATACCACTAAAAAGACTTGTTTGAAGGATTAAGCCTGGAATAGGCAAAGGCTCCTTCACCTCATAAAGAAGTTCTGTCCCCCCGAGATTGGGGAAATTCATATAATCGCGACGGTTGTGGTAACGCCCGCCCGGAATAATACTATCGGTAGAATCGATTCCCATCTTGTTCAGAAGATATGTGAGGGTATCTTCTTCAATAGTTTTGTCGTACACAAACCGAACCGGCTCTCCCTTTATACGATCTTTAACGCTGTTGGAAATCTTTTCTATAAAACTTTTACTCAGATCACTGTCGATATCCAATTCGGCATCGCGGGTGATCTTGATCATATGAGCAGAAATGCTCTCATATTCAAAAATGTTGAAAATGCTTTTCAGATTGAACCTGATAAGGTCGTCCAGAAGAATTATATACTGCCGCCCATCTTCTTCGGGCAAGACCACGAAACGCTCTATACTTCGCGGAATTTCAATGAGAACATATTTCTTTTCCTTCACCGGATGATCCAGCAATTTCGAAATTCCCTCTTTTGGCACCTCCTCCTTCATCACCATCTTAATGGCCAGGTAAGCGCCACTATCCTTAAGACTGGGGATTTCCGGAAGGTCATTCAAAATAATGGTGACCAAGGCCGGGCTAACTTTTGAAAGGAAGAAATTCTTCAGGAACTTTTGCTGAGATTCCGAAACCTGGTTTTCATTGATGATGTAAACCCCGTGATCCTTCAGTTTCGTATGAATATCTTCTAGTATGGATAAACTGTCGGCCTGCTGCTGAATAACGATCTGGGTGATCTGTTCCAGTAATTTGCTGGCCTTTATTCCACCCAGAACACTTTTCCCGGCTTTTCCTGCAAGATCTATCCTCTTCACCGTCGCATAGCGCACTTTAAAAAACTCATCGAGATTATTGGAAAAAATCCCCAGAAACCTAAGTCTTTCGATAAGGGGAACCGTTTCATCTTCGGCTTCCTGAAGCACACGGGCATTGAATTGTAACCAGCTTAATTCTCTGTTAATGTATTGTTTATTCGGCATATATCTAGCGCAGGTTCTTAGGCGTAAGGATTAATAAAGTTTGCCCGCGGCTAATCTCGCTCCAATGTTCCACATCGAAATCTATCACACAAAGGCCTGTGGTTGGCAAATTATCAAGAGGTTTGTTCCCCAGGCGGTTCACCATGGAAGTCATGGCAGGATTATGACCAAAAACAGCCAGTTGTCCCACCTTATCGGGGCAGGATTTAATCACTTTCAGGAGTTCCCTGGAATCAAAAGTGTAGAGTTCGGGAATGACTTCAAAATCCTCATCAGCGATCTCAAGCTTTTCTTTAAACATCTTCGCCGTTTCATGAGCTCTTACAGCCGGGCTGCTCCAAAACTTTGCCGGGGATGTAAAAAACTCCCTGAAGGCCTTTGTGACAAGTTTCCCGTCTTCATAACCTCTCTTTTTCAAGGGTCTCTTTTTATCGGGCAAATCATATTCCCGCGAAGATTTCCCATGTCTCACCAGTATTAGT
>JBAWAB010000307.1:0-1979 GCA_049589035.1 Salegentibacter sp. | reverse complement strand
CTGCTCTCTTCCTGCTCCAGCCTGAAAAGAGCCAATCACCATATTGAAGACGACCTGGAATCGGCTCCCGTTTTTCAGCAGGGCTTTGCCGGACTTGCCGTGTATGACCCGGAAGAACACCGGATGCTTTTCGAGCACAATTCGGACAAGTATTTTACCCCCGCCTCAAACACCAAACTCTTCACCTTTTATACAGGGCTGAAAATTCTTGGCGATTCCGTGCCGGCTTTGAAATATACCATAAAGAATGATTCCCTCATCTTCGAAGGAACCGGCGATCCTTCGCTGCTGTATCCCGATCTTCCCGACTCACAGGTATTGTCTTTTCTAAAGAATACCGGCGACAGCCTTTACTTTGTTCCACCCATCTATACTGAAAGCTACTTTGGCCCCGGCTGGGCCTGGGACGATTACAACGCCTATTATTCGGTAGAAAGAACTCCTCTTCCCATCTACGGAAACCGGGTGTATTTCAGCTTCAGAAAAGGCCAGGAAAGGCCGAAGAGCTTTCCGAAGATTTTTAAGGATTCCCTGCTCGTTTCAGCCGACACCACAAATTCGCGTATCAGAAGAGAACTGGCCTATAACGGCTTCAGCTTTGAGAATACTTTAAAGACCAAGGATTTTGAACAGGAAGTACCTTTCAAATATTCCCCTCACCTGCTGGTGAACCTATTGCAAGATACGCTTCAGAAGAAAGTAAACATATTGCACAACCTTCCTCCAAAGGTCCGTTTAGATAAAACCCTATATAGCATCCCGGCCGATAGCATGTACAAACACATGCTGCAGGTAAGCGATAATTTTATAGCTGAACAGATCCTGCTAATGGCGGCGCAGAAAATTTCGGATAGTCTGAAGACAGAAATCGCTATCGACTACATGAAAAAGAATTATTTAAAGGACCTGCCAGATGAACCAATTTGGGTAGATGGCTCCGGACTTTCCCGTTATAACCTTTTCACACCCAGAACCATGGTGAAGCTACTGGAGAAGATCAGCGAGGAAGTTCCGCGGGAAAAATTGTTCGACATGCTGCCCACCGGTGGAAAATCGGGCACTCTGAAGAACTACTATAAAGCTGAAGAACCTTATATTTACGCCAAAACCGGCACGCTGAGCAATAATCACAGTCTAAGTGGATTTTTAATAACGAAAAAGGGAAAGGTGCTGATCTTTAGTTTTATGAACAGCAACTACACCGTTCCTACCTCCAGTTTGAAGGCCGGAATGGAAAATATCCTCGAAAGCATTCGCGATAACTATTAATTTTACAAAATGGAGAGAAGAAAATTTATTCAGAACATAGGATTGGGAGGTTTAGCCGTACCTTTAAGTTCCCTTACTATTCCGCAGGGCTTTAAGAACTACGACTACAAAGATGTGATCATTCCGGATGCGCTTCAGGAAGGAGACACCATCGGCATTGTGAGTCCCGCCAGCGCTATTTTTGAAACTGAGCCCTACGAGATCGCGAAGGAGTCTTTCGAAGCGATGGGATTGAAGGTGAAATTCGGGAAATACGTCAGGAATCGTTACGGGCACCTCGCCGGAACTGATGAAGAGCGGGCCGAGGAGCTGAACGACATGTTCCGCGACAGCTCGGTGAAGGCGGTGATTGCTCTTAGAGGCGGCTCTGGTTCGGCAAGAATTCTGGATAAGCTGGATTACCAGGCCATCAGGAACAATCCGAAGATCTTTATCGGCTACAGCGATATTACCGCTCTACACCTGGCGATTTTCACAAAAACCGGACTGGTGACTTTCCACGGGCCGGTAGCGGTCTCTACCTGGAATTCCTTCAGCGTAGAACACCTGAAAAAGATCCTTTTTGACAAAGATGCGCTGCTGCTTCAGAATCCTACCGATAAAGGAGATGAACTTGTACAAACCACCAACCGCATCAGGACGATCACACCGGGTACCGCCAAAGGCCAGTTACTTGGCGGCAATCTTTCGGTGATGACGGGGATCATGGG
>JBAWAB010000306.1:0-7572 GCA_049589035.1 Salegentibacter sp. | reverse complement strand
AAAAAGCTTCCTCTTCCGGAGGGAACTATTGTTTTTATGGTAAATGAAGCTGGGGCTTCGGTCTATTCAGCGTCAAAAGTGGCGCGCGAGGAATTTCCTAATTATGATGTCACGGTGCGGGGAGCGGTTTCCATTGGAAGAAGACTCAGCGATCCGCTGGCGGAATTGGTGAAAATTGATCCCAAATCTATTGGGGTGGGGCAGTATCAACACGAGGTGGACCAGACGAAACTGAAGAACAAACTTGATATGGTGGTGATGAGCTGCGTGAATAGGATTGGAGTCAACGTTAACACCGCCAGCAAGGAGCTTCTGGCTTATGTCTCGGGTATTGGCCCGGCTTTGGCTGAAAATATTATCGCTTACAGATCGGAAAATGGAAATCTCAAAAGCAGAAAAGAGCTGTTAGATATTCCCCGGCTGGGCGCCAAGGCCTTTGAACAAGCCGCAGGTTTCCTTCGGATAAAAAATGCTGAAAATCCCCTGGATGATTCCGCGGTACACCCCGAAAGTTACCCGGTGGTCGAGAAGATCGCAGCAGATGTGGGAATGGAACTGCAGGAGCTTATCGGCAATACCAAGGTTCTGAAGCAACTGAAGCTGGAGAAATATTGCAGCGGTGAAACGGGGCTTCCAAGTTTAAAAGATATTGTACCGGAACTGGAGAAACCCGGAGCCGATCCCCGGAAGCCTTTGAAACAGTTGGAATTTGATCCGAATATCAGGAGCATCCAAGACTTGCACCGCGGCATGAAAGTGCCGGGAATAGTCAACAATATCACCAATTTCGGCTGTTTTGTCGATATTGGTATTAAAGAGAGCGGTCTTGTGCATATCTCTAAACTTGCCAATGAATTTGTAAGCGACGTGAACTCGGTAGTGAAGCTGGGGCAGGAGGTAGAGGTAAGTGTACTGGAGGTAGATATTGAAAGAAAGCGCGTGCAACTTTCGTTGATCGACTAAAAAAAGCTGTCTTAAGTCAGTCATCATTATTAACTAAAGCATATTCAGGGCCAGTATCCCTATTCAAACAGAAATACTGCTGCAGTGACTTAAGACAGCCTGTCTGCTATTTTTTTCGCCGGAAATTCCTGTCATCGAATTCCCTTCTTTTGTAGAAGGAATCGTCATCGGGAATTTGGCCTTTTTTCCGGTGCTCTTCAGAAATTCTTTCCTCTGCAGATCGGTCTTCGGCTTCTTTATTATAGGGAGCTTCAGGGTTCCAGTCGGTTTTGCGACGTCCTTCTTTTTCTTCTAAGGGAGCCTGATTTTCATTAAAATCCCCGGCTTCTCTTTTTTGTCGTCTTCTTTCGTAATCCTCGTCGTAATCTTCATCGGGAATAGGTTCAGAATATCGTGTATCCTGTTCCCGGTAATCGGGATCATCTTTATGACGGTCGTAATCAATTTCATCTGCCGTACGCTGCCGCTGTTTTTCCTCAGATATCCGCTTTTTTTCGGCTTCGGGCTCTTCTTTTTTGAACTGATCTTCTACTATTACATCTCTTTCCACCTTTTCTTCCGGAGCTTCATGCGGAAGCTTGCGCTCACGGTTGTAGGAATGAAGTACGTTTTCTTCATATTCACGGTTTACCGCTGTACCGGTTTCATAGCGCTTGGTTTCTGCAAAAGTCTGATAATTGATGCTTTCGGTGAACACATAATCCGGATCATGATGAATTGTCACCATTCCTACCGGAACTATAATATGGTTTTCTCCTTTTTTATTGATGAATTCACGAACCTCAGGATTCGCCGATTTCCCATAGGGATCGTGGTTGGCCTCAATAATGGTAGCATCAACTTCCACATCGAGGTAGACCACTTTTTCAAGGTTCTTGTTCACCAGGAGGTTATCGACTTTTCCTACCACCCGATTATCCCGATCTTTGATGGCCCATCCGCGCACATCCTGATCTTTATGGTAAACCTTGTAGTCTGAAAGCTCATCGAGGTAATACAAATATTTATCTTTGGTACTCATAATTGGTCTTTTTTAGTTCATTTTCTGTAAAAGCTCAGATGCTTTTCTGAAGAAATCTTTCAGGGGTCCGTTATCATCAAAAGTCTCTGAAGCACCAATTTCCTGTGCCTGATCCTTCAAATCCTGAGCCTCCTGCTGAAGCGTAGGATATTCTTTTTCCTGAATATTCTGAAAGACATTCGAGATCTTCGTGCTCAGCTCTTTCATAGAAGGTTCTTTCATATTCATGCTTAACTGCTGCGCCTGATTTTTCATCTCCCGAAAATCTGCACTCAGGTCGATGTTTTTCTGCATAGCTTTCATCTCAACAGCAGTGATCAATTGAGTGAATGCGCTGGAGGTATAGGTGCTGTCGCGGCCCAATTGGGAGTTGTCGCCAATATATGCCGAATCTGAGGTTCGTTTTCCGGTCCGGTCGTAGTCGCTTTGCATCGAATCTTTTTTCCAGGCGGCAGTGTTCATCTCCTCATTATCCATTTGATCGAGTTCCTCGGTATCAGCATTGGTGTTCATATCGGTGTCATTGGTGTCGTAATCCCGCAATAAAAAGAACAGGATCACTCCAACCACAATGATGGCGAGGAGGACCCATGGCCATACCGGTTTTTTCTTTTCAATTCTTATTTCTGCCATAGTAGTAAATGTTAGTTAGTACTCTCTAAATTACGTAGCCGACCACAAATTTTGTTTAAGCTTAGCCTAAAGTGTTGTTAATTAAGTACTAAAGATGGTGGTGCGAGATCAGTATGCAGGCCGAAGGGCGGCAGGTAGCAGTAAAAATAAAAAACCGGGAACAGCAGAGATTACTGTTCCCGGTTTATAAGGAGTATATTTTTTTTATCTGAAGACGCCTGAAGGAAAAACCACGACGCTTTCGTGGCCATTTTTTCCGACGCTGGAAACCCCGAAGAAGTAGTTGTCTATCACAATGCCTTCAAGAGTGAACTCATTTACATCTCCAACAAATCGTGAATGTTGCCAGTACGGGGCTGTAGTGTCACGCCAGTAAATCTTGTACCCCGCGACATCACCCTCAACTTTATCCCAGCGTAGCCTGGTGGAAGGCTCCACAATTCCACCAATTTCAACATTTTTAGGTGCGGGCGGTGCCCAGGCAAGGCTGGCAAGATTGATGGCATTTACCTCAGTAAGCTTGGCCGCGTAATCAAAGTTGACGCCTTCAACTACATCTCCATATTTGACGCCATTTTCAATTCTCACGTCCTGGTGCTGCCGATTGTAGTTTTCATGCGCCTCCATAATCCTTATTCCGGCGTAGCCGAGATCATTGAAGGATCGATGATGGCCGCCACGCCCAAAACGATCCAGACGGTAGATCATCATCGGGTTCATCTCGGGCATGTAGGTCTGGGTAGTTTTATACACATAGCGCGCAAGTTGCCTGGAGATCCCGTCAACTTCACCGCCATAGTATCTTCTCATTTTTCGTTCGCGCTCTGTCTCGGTGGGAGGTACAGGTTCAGAAAAAATTCGGAAACTACGATTGTCGATCACTCCGTCTATTCCCTCAATATTTCCGATCATATCGTTGTTAAAGACTCCAACGATTTCCCAGTTGTGATCTTTGGCATATTGGGCGAAGGCTTTTCCGCCATATAGACCTTGCTCCTCGCCAGAAAGACCGAGGTAAACAATGCTGCTTTCGAATTTGTATTTGGAGAGCACGCGTGCTGCTTCAATAGTTCCTGCCATGCCGCTGGCATTATCATTGGCCCCGGGAGCATCGGTGGTATAATTGGTAGCGTCGCTGGCGCGGGAATCGATATCGCCACTCATGATGATGTAGCGGTTTGGATATTTGGTTCCTTTTTGGATAGCCACGACATTTACAATCCACGCCTCCTTCGGAATACGATCTCCATCTTTGGGGGTCACAAAGTCTTTTTGATAAAAGACATTCATGCAGCCGTCACAGTCTTCGGAGATATTTTCAAATTCAGATTTTATCCATCTTCTGGCAGCGCCGATTCCGCGGGTATCTGAAACGGTATCGCTGAAGGTGTTTCGGGTGCCGAAACTTACCAGTTTACGCACGTCGTTTTCAATACGGGCGGCAGAAACATCGCTGATGATATCGTAAAGTCGGGAATCAGTTTGTTGGGCTTTTGCTTTCGGCGCAAATAAAAAGGCGGCCAAAGCAAGAGCAGGGAGTAGGTTTTTGAACATTAGAGCTATTTTTTAAAGCTCCAAGTTAAGGAAAGTTTCAGCAACAAAGCAAAAACAGGGATTCAACAAAAAAGCTCCGGATATTTCTTCCGGAGCTTTTTCGTTAGAATGGTTAATTAGAGGGTATCAGCTGGCTTTCATTTCATGAATTTCAGCTTTAGCTTCATTTACTTTTTCTTTGCCTTTTGAGTTGGCGAAATTAGCTTTAGTTTTTGCTTTGAGAGCATCCATTTTATGGTTCAGACTATCTGAAAAATCGTCAAACTTTCCTTTAGCTCCTTTTACGTAGTTATCTTTAGTGTCTGTAATTGCTCTGCGCGTATCGGCTCCTTTTTTCGGAGCGAACAACAATCCTGCGACTGCACCGGCAGCTGCACCGGATAATAATCCAATTAGCAATTTTCCTGATTTCATAAGCGTTGTTTTAGTTTATTGTTCGTAAATTTTCTTAGGATAAAAATACTGAGAATACGGCGCCAAACCATATTCCGCGAGTTAAGGTTGATTTAAACTTTGGAGGGAATTCTCAACATTTTTAACAAAATTACCCGCTTACTTTTCCGCCAGCATCATGAGTAATTCCCGGGCACGCTGGGTATCTTTCACATAATATTTGGCATTGGTCTTTTTGATGCCCACTTTTATGGTGTAGGCGTTATCGGGCAATTCCTGAAACATATATTCATCGGTCCAATCGTCGCCTATAGCAAGAATAAAATCTGTATTGGCATCTACAAGTCTTTTGCTGCAGGCCTTACCCTTGTTCACGCCACTGCTCTTAATTTCGAGTACCTTGTTTCCTTCCAATACGCTCAGGCCGTGATTGGAGATGAGTTCTTTCAGAACATTGGAAAGTTCATTGGCACGTAATTCTCCCAATTCCGGGTCGGCTTTGCGGTAATGCCAGGCAAGGGAATAATTTTTTTCTTCTATGAAGGTACCGGGAGTGCGATCTACGAAATTTTCGATCACCGGTCTTACGGAACCCATCCAGTCATTTCGGACGTTTTCTGAAAGTTGCCATTCCTGGTCGCTTTTGCGAATCCATACACCGTGTTCAGCAATAAGTTCTACCTGGGTATCCTGCCACCAGGTGCCAAGAGTATCTTTGTCGCGCCCACTAATGAGCAGCACTTCAGTATTGTCACGGCTGTTAAGGTTTCGAACCAGTTGAACAAGATCTTCATCAGGTCTGGCCATTTCCGGCTTATCTGCAAAATCAACGAGAGTTCCGTCGTAATCGAGGAAAAGAATGCGTTTGTGAGCTTTATTGAAGTCATTGCGAATCTGGTTAAGAATATCGTCGGAAAGGCGGATAGACTGGAAAGAAGTTCGGCTTCTTTCGGTTTGCCGAAGCGCCTTCATGAAGTCCTGCGCCCATTTCTCTACGCTGTACCTTCTAAGTCTGCTTTGCAGCATTTCAAGCCGCCTGGCCTGTTCTTCTTCCGGCATTTTGATCGCCTGCTTCAGCGCTCCCGATATTTGGTCAAAATTATTCGGATTTATAAGAATGGCTTCATTCATTTCAAGTGCAGCTCCGGCCATTTCACTTAAAATAAGCACTCCTTTACCGTTAGTGCGGGTTGCTACATATTCTTTTGCCACAAGATTCATTCCGTCGCGAATAGGGGTGATGAGTGCAATATCACAGCTGGTATAAAGGTCGATGAGGTTAGGAAAAGGCATAGAGCGGAAGAAATACCAGATGGGCGTCCAGCTTACAGTAGAAAATTTACCGTTAATACGTCCTACGAGTTCATCGATCTCCCGTTTCAATCTTCGATACTGTGGAACGTTGGACCGCGAAGGCACGGCCAGCATTACCAATCTTACCTTTTCGATATATTCGGGGTTGTGGTCGAGAAAATATTCAAAAGCCCTGATCCTGTTGGCGATTCCCTTGGTATAGTCAAGCCTGTCTATGCTCAGAATGAGCTTGGCATCGGGGGTACTTTGCAGGTGATGATCAAGGCGGCGCTGAAGTTCCGAATGTTCCTCGGCGGTATTCTTGAAATGTTCCCGGGCGGCATTCTCGAACTTGGCGTAATCGATCCCCATGGGGAAAGAATCCACTTTTACGATCCTGTCTGGCAGAGTGATCTGGTTGAAATCCACCTGGTGACGTAAGATACGGCTCACCGAACTCAGAAAGTGCCTTTCATAGTCATAGGTATGGAAACCTATAAGATCGCTTCCCAACAGTCCTTTCAGCACTTCATCCCGCCACGGAAGGGTTCTGAAGACTTCATAGGAAGGAAAAGGAATGTGATTAAAAAATCCAATTATAGCATTGGGCGCTTTGTCCCGAACCATTTGCGGAACGAGTAGAAGCTGATAATCATGCACCCAAATATGATCACCTTGCTGGTGGTGTTTGAGGATCTCATCGGCATATTTCTGATTAACCTCTTTATAAACCTCCCAATAATGGTGTTCGGCTTCGGTGTATTCCATGAAGTAGTGGAACAGGGGCCAAATAGTCCTGTTACTGAAGCCATAGTAAAAACCATCAATTTCATCTTCGGTAAGCCCCAGGGAAACACAGCCTTCTTTTCTGGCCTTTTCCCGCACTTCTTCCTCGAGATGCTCCGGGATTTCCTCTTCGGTAAGCCCGGTCCATCCTATCCAGATACTATCTCCTTCTTTGTGAAAAGACTTCAAACCAGTGGCAAGGCCGCCCACGCTGGGAGTGACTTTTAGCTGGTCGTTTTCAAGTGAAATTTGTAGTGGTAAACGGTTAGATATGATAATAGTTTTACTCATAATAATATGTGAATGCTGTTGCTGCGAATCCGATTTTTATTAAATTTCCGAAAATCATTTCACAACACCATCCTTTTAAAAGAACTTTAAGACTATATGGATAATTTGGATTATGGAATCATTGGAAACTGCAAAAGTGCTGCTCTTATCTCAAAAACCGGCTCCATGGACTGGTGCTGCCTGCCTAATTTCGACTCGGCGGCCGTCTTTGCCAAACTTCTGGATGATGAGATAGGAGGAAGCTTCGAAATAAATGTAGACGATTCCTATAAGATCACGCAGGAATACCTTTGGCAAACCAATATTCTTAGTACCAATTTTGATAACGGAGAAGATGCTTTTCAGCTTATCGATTTTATGCCCCGATACTCCCGCGATGATAGTTCATTTTATGCCCCGCCCGATATTATTCGCTTTATCAGGTTGGAAAAGGGGAACCCGAAAATCAGGGTGAAATATGATCCCAAACTCGAATTCGCAAGAGAAAAGACCTATAGCGAGAATAAAGGAAGTTATATAAAGAGTTTTACCAGGGAAGGCAAATATGACTCGCTGTTCCTCTATTCGAACCTCGACCTTGAAGATGTACTGGAAGGCAAAGAAATTACCCTGGAAGGAAATGCATATTTCCTGCTCGG
>JBAWAB010000305.1:0-8924 GCA_049589035.1 Salegentibacter sp. | reverse complement strand
AAAGAGGTGATCTCCCTGCCAATGCACACAGAACTTGATGCTGAGCAAATTGATTATATCGCGAAAACAGTGATCGAATTTGTAAACAATTAAACAACTTTATATGAAAAAGCTTTTAGTGCTTTTCCTGTTACTTATCGCTACAGCGGGAGTACAGGCACAGGATATTTATATCCAGGCCGGAAAACTTATAGATACCAAAAATGGTAAGGTGCTTCAGGAAAGGACCATTATTGTTTCAGGAGATAGTATTAAAAGTGTGGAAAAGGGCTTTGTTAGCCCCAGAAACAAGGAAGATCGCCTTATCGATCTTCGGAATAAAACGGTCTTGCCAGGTCTTACCGACATGCATGTACATCTCGAGCATGAATCGAATCCCAAGGCCTATATAGAAGAGTTTACTGATGATGAGGCTGATATTGCTTTTAAATCTATAGGTTTCGCAAAGAAAACCTTGCTCGCCGGGTTTACCACGGTACGCGATGTGGGTGGTACGGGAGTGAATATTTCTCTGCGGAATGCCATCAATAAGGGAGAAGTAGAAGGCCCGCGAATGTTCACCGCGGGAAAGATCATTTCTTCTACTGGTGGTCACGGTGATCCAACTGATGGATGGAGCCGACATTTGATGGGCGATCCGGGGCCAAAGGAAGGAGTAGTGAATGGTGTAGCCGATGCCCGTAAAGCTGTTAGACAGCGCTATAAAAATGGCGCCGATCTTATTAAGATCACTGCAACCGGCGGAGTTTTAAGTGTAGCGAAGAGCAGTTCAAATCCGCAGTTCACCCTGGAGGAGATCAAAGCCATTACCGAAACAGCCAAAGATTACGGTTTTCATGTGGCTGCCCACGCTCATGGCGATGAAGGCATGCAGCGGGCTATCAAAGGTGGTGTAAAAACCATTGAACACGGTACGCTTATGAGCCAGGAAACAATGGACCTGATGAAGGAATATGATGTGTATCTTGTTCCCACTATAACCGCGGGTAAGGAAGTAACCGAAAACGCAAAAATCGATGGATATTATCCTGAAATAGTAGTGCCAAAGGCAAAGGAAATAGGGCCGAAGATACAGAACACCTTTTCAAAAGCTTATAAGCGCGGAGTTAAGATCGCCTTCGGAACAGATGCCGGAGTTTTTCCTCACGGTGAGAATGCACGGGAGTTTGTGTATATGACCGAGGCCGGAATGCCGGCTATGGAAGCTATTCAGAGTGCTACCATAACCCCGGCTATAATCCTGGAGCTGGAAGATGAAATTGGGCAAATAGCACCCGGATTTTACGCCGATATTATTGCTGTGGATGAAGACCCTACCGAGAATATTGAAACTCTGAAAGACGTGAAATTTGTCATGAAAGAAGGGAAGGTGTATAAGAAATAATCTCTTACTTTTCCAGATACAAGCAGACCTCACAGATTTCGAAAACCTGTGAGGTCTTTTTGTTTTTGTTTTTTTCGTTAACCTGAACTGGTTTCAGGTTCTTTCAAAGTTGACAAACAATTTAGAAGGACGATTCTGGTTTTGACGCAGCCTCTTTTGTGAAAAAAACTTAGATAGCAGCTGAAGATGTTTCCATACTTCTGTCGATTTTTTTGACAAGTCCCTGCAGCACTTTTCCCGGGCCTACTTCAATGAATTCCGTAGCGCCGTTCTTGATCATATTCTGAACACTTTGCGTCCATTTTACAGGAGCGGTAAGTTGCAGGATCAGGTTTTTCTTGATTTCTTCGGGGTCGCTCACTGCGGTAGTGGTGACATTTTGGTAAATAGGGCAGATAGGCTGATTGAAAGTAGTATTTTCAATAGCCGCGGCCAGTTCTTTTCTCGCTGGCTCCATGAGTGGAGAATGGAAAGCGCCTCCCACAGGTAGAAGCATGGCGCGCTTTGCACCTTTTTCTTTCAGTGTTTCGCAGGCCTTTTCAACTGCTTTTACTTCTCCTGAAATTACAAGTTGCCCCGGGCAATTGAAATTGGCGGCTACCACAATTCCTTCAGTTTCCTTACAAACTGCTTCTACTAACTCATCTTTAAGACCCAGCACAGCGGCCATGGTAGAAGGTTCCAATTCACAGGCATGTTGCATGGCCATCGCTCTTTTGTATACCAGTTGGAGACCATTCTCAAAACTAAGAACACCGTTGGCTACCAAAGCCGAAAATTCGCCAAGAGAGTGCCCGGCTACCATGTCGGGTTTAAAATCATCCCCTAATACCTGGCTAAGAATCACCGAATGAAGGAACACCGCAGGTTGAGTAACCTTTGTTTGCTTAAGATCCTCGGCAGAACCTTCAAACATAATGTCGGTAATTGAAAATCCCAATATTGAATTGGCTTTGTCAAACAACTCCCTGGCTTTTTCAGAATTCTGGTATAGATCCTGACCCATGCCCTGGAATTGGGCTCCCTGTCCCGGGAAAACATATGCTTTCATAATGTTATTTTTAAAGCAGCTAAAGTAAAGAGAAAAAAAAAGACCTCATAACAATCGAGGCGTTACGAGGTCTTTCTCGACAAATACAGCCTTTATAGCTTTAACTTTCCTTTTTCACCTATGTCTTTTTGGTCTCCGCTAAGGGCTGCAATTCCCATTTTAAATAAGGTAATGTATTTGTTCTGTTTGGTATCCCAATAATGGGCTTCTTTGGGAGAAACCACCAGGGCAGCCAGGTTAGGATCATCGACCCCGTTAAACCAGGCATCATCGATCTTGCTGTAAAGATCCTTGAGCACTTCCTTGTCAGTATTGACACTGGCTTTCCCGAAGATGCTAATAAACTCCATGTCGGAAGTGTCGCTGTAAAGCAGTTGCACATCTGGATCGGAAACGATATGGCCGTTGTGATCGCTGTCCAGGGCACTCAGGAACCAGATATTGCCCTCTTCATCTACTTTTTTGGTGGTCATGGGGATGGCGTTCATCGGTTTGCTTCCAATATTGGTCACCATCATTGCTACTTCTATATCGTCGACAAGGGAGGTCATTTTCTCCCTCGCTTCTTTACTACTCAAATTTTCCGTGCTCATTATCTCTTTCTTTTTTTTGATTGTAAAATCAAGATAACAAGCTGCTTACAGCATTTGGCCTAAGAAACTGCTAAAAGATATTTTTCTACTGTTAAAATTGATTTAGCTAAAATCCCTGATGATGCCCGTTACCTGGCCGAGGTAACCGGTGCCGAAAAGGTTGAGGTGAACCAGCAGGTAATAGAGCTGCCAGAGAGGAATCCGCTCTTCAAATCCCGGCTCCAGCGGAAACTCTTCCTTATAGCTGCTGAAGAGTTTTTCATCGAAACCTCCGAATAATTTCATCATTCCCAGGTCCATTTCCCGCGGCGCGTATGCCACTGCGGGATCAATAAGGCAGGGCATGCCTACGGAATTTACCAGGTAATTGCCATTCCATAGATCGCCGTGTACCAGGGCAGGAGCTTCTTCGGGAATAAGATGGGAAATGTTCTTCAGGAAAGAGTCGATATTTCCCAAATTATAGCCCTTGCTTTGGGCCATTTCTATTTGCGGTTTCAGCCGCTGAGTAATGTAGAATTCGGAAGCTGAAGCCTTTTTTTTATTGTACTGCGGAAGGCTGCCAATATAATTGTCCTGCGAAAACCCGAAGTCCTCTGCGCTGTTGGAATGAAGCCGGGCTAGCTGTCTTCCGAATAATTCCCAAAAATCATTGTTTTTGCGGCCTGTTTCCCTGTACTCGAGCAGAAGGTAACTATAGCTCCCGGATTTCCCTGTGGCGAGTGGCTTTGGGACATCAATAACTTCAGGTTTGGCAAGGGCTTCCAGTCCTGCTTTTTCAGCTTCGAACATTCCGGGAAACTTTTCAGCTTTATTGAGTTTGACCACAAATTTTTCCGCAGCAGAAGAGAGGAGGAAAACATCATTTATATCACCGCCCGATAAGGCCGAAATTCGCTCAATCTTAAGCTGATTTTCTTTGGCGATATTTTGAATGATCTCCTTATTTCCGCTCATAGGTAAGATAGGTGAAGGGATAATTGTGGTTCTCGTCTTTGTCGTGGAATTCTTCAGCCGTTAGTTTCCACTTTTTTTCATCGATTTCAGGAAAGAAAGTATCAGCTTCAAAGCGGCCATGCACCCTTGTCAATTCTATCTTATCCGCCTTATCCATCGCTAACCGGTAGATCTCACCGCCGCCAATAATGAATGGCTGCCGGTCATCTTCAGCTTTTGTCAAAGCCTCCTTTATGGAGCCTACCACTACAGCGCCTTCGGGAGAATAATCTCTCTGCCGGGTAATCACCACATGCTTCCTGTTGGGTAGCAGTTTTGGGAAAGATTCGAAGGTTTTTCGTCCCATGATGATTGTATGGCCGGTGGTGAGTTTTTTAAATCTTTTGAAATCATCGGGCAAATGCCATACGAGGTCGTTGTCTTTTCCAAGGGCGTTATTTTCCGCAGCAGCGGCGATCATTGTAATCATACTTATTTCAACTATTGATGGGCCCATTGGGCGTTTCAGGATTGGTCTTTTTCTGCACAGAAGTGTTTTCTTTATCGGAAGGCAGCGGATACTCCTTTTCGACTTTTTTCTGAAGATGTGCGATCTTTTCTTTTTGTTTAGCCACCAGCTTGTCCATTTGCCTGCTTTCCCATTCTTTTCCCATAAAACTGTTCACCACGAACACATTGAAAAAGTGAATGAGAAAGATCAGGGTCCAAAGCAGGATCACCCAAACAAACCAATTGTAACCGAAAGGCTTAAAAGTTTCCTTGTAGCCGATTACCACATTGAGGACGATGAGGAAAACGGCGCCAATTAGAAAGATGACGAAATGCTGGAAGAGGCGTCTTTTCTCAAGGGTCCTTTTGCGTGCATTCTCATAGAGTTCGCGCTGCTCAGCATCCAGTTTGGACGGGTTTTTCTTTTTAGAAAACATAATAAGGAGTACTTTAGTGTCTAACCAAATTTACATTTTTTACTACAAAACAGCACGCGCTTATGGATAAATTAAGGAAAGGCTTCCCAATTTTAGAACAATATACTTATCTCAATACGGCGGCCTCAGGTCTTCTTCCCGAGAAGGTTTGGGAGTATCGCCAGGAGCATGATCTTGATTTTCTGATCTCAGCCAGTATTCTGAAGGAAAAGCAGGGTGAGGTGCTGACGGAAGTCAGGGAAACAGTGGGCGAATTTTTTGGTTGCGCTCCGAACCGGGTGGCCCTGGTGCCAAATTTTTCCTATGGTTTCAATACTATTCTCGAAGCTATTGAAAAGCCAAAAAAAGCCTTATTGCTGAAGAATGACTATCCTTCCATCAATTGGGCGGTGGAATCAAGGGATTTTAAAGTGGTCTATGCCGAGATCAATGAGCATCTGGAAGAGAATATCCTACGGGCGCTCAGGGAGCATAAACCTGAGCTCTTCGCCTTCAGTATTGTGCAATACATCAATGGGGTCAAACTTACCAAGGAATTTCTGACAAATCTGAAAAAGGAATTTCCCGACGTGATCTTCATCGCCGACGGGACTCAATACTTCGGAACCGAAAATTTCAACTTCGATGAAACCGGCCTGGATGTAGTGGTCAGCAGTACCTATAAATGGCTGAATGCTGGTTACGGAAATGGCTTCATCCTCTTCAACGAGAACGTGCAGGACAAGATCATTGGGAAATGTCTCGGCTTTAATTCGCTGCAGGGAAAATACAAGGCACACGAAGGTAATTTTATCGGAAAGTTTGAGCCCGGGCATCAGGATACCTTAAACTACGGAAGTCTTACTCACGCGCTCCGCCTCATAAACCACCTGGGAATTGACCAAATTGAAGCGCAGATCACCGAACTAAAAGACTATGCCCGCTCTGAATTTGAGAAAATGGGCCTGCTGGAAGAGATGGTCGTGAAAAGGGAGGAACATTCTTCTATTTTCAACATTAAAGGAGATGAGAAATTATATCAAAGGCTTAGAAGCCGGAATATTATCACTTCGCGACGCGGAGAAGGTATCCGTGTGAGTTTTCACTATTTCAACACTCTTAAAGAGGTCGATATTTTGCTGAAGGCCCTCAGATCAGGATCTTAAATTTTCTAAAATCTTTGTGATACCGCAAATGAAAGGCTTTTCTTTTTTCGTTTTATCCAATTCATTTTTCAAAAAATGCAAATTTCGTAAAAATGATGTAAGTATCTGTTTTTATGTATTTTAAATGGATTCAATCCTTATTTTTGCCATGTAGAATCATAAAAAACGAATGGCTATGGCTATCACAAAACAATATTTGAAATCGAAACCTGAATGTAAAGTGACTTTTAACTTTCCTGCCAAGGAAGCTTCTTCCGTAGTGCTTTCAGGAGACTTTAATAACTGGCAGAAAACCGAACTTAAAAAGCTTAAAAACGGGAATTTCAAAACCCAGCTGAACCTGCCGGTCGACAAGGCCTACGAATTTCGGTACCTGGTAGATGGAGAATGGCAGAATGATACTGAAGCTGACCATTACCGATGGAACGAATTCGCTGCAGCTGAAAATTGCGTGATTGAGGTATAGAAATTTGCAGGTATTTTAGCTGAAGAGAACTTCGGCGCAATATTATTCTGTAATCTCCACTTCCTCGCCGAAGGCTACATAGTTTTCTATGGGTTTTGCGGCATAGCTGGCAGCGGGATAATACCAGGCGGCGTCTTCTTCTAATTTCCCCTCTGTTTTAAGGTGGAAATAAGAAGCTTTGCCTTTCCAGGGACAGCGGCTGTGGGAATTACTCGGAAGGAAATATTCTTCATGAATGTCTTCCATGGGGAAATAGTGGTTTCTCTCTACCAGGCGCGTGTCCTCACTTTCGGCAACTATAATGTCATTCCAGATCGCTTTCATACTTATCCTACTTTTCTTTGGATGAGCAGAAGGATGCGTAGTGAAGAAAGTCTGGTAAAAAGCTTCATAAAGTGCGATAATTGGATGAGGTAAACAATTACTTGACCTTAAAGATATAGTTTTTATAACACTTTTCCTCATCGGTGAAAGTGGCCTCTATTTGCAGGCCTGCTTCTTCTGCCAGCCATTGCACCACATGATCATCATATTTTTGTGAAATTTCGGTGTGAATGCTTTCCCATGCCTGGAAATGAACCGTCAGGTCAAGACCATTAATCTTTACCTCCTGCTCCAGTTTGCTTACGAGAAAACTCTTGGCGGTACCGGTTTCGGGATCATAGGTTTCCCAGTGTAGAAAAGTATCCGGATCAAAATCGGCATTCAGCTCGCGGTTAATGCGCACCAGCAGGTTTTTGTTGAAAGCTTCGGTAATTCCTGCAGGGTCGTTGTAGGCATCAAGGATCTTCTTTGGGTGTTTCTTTTGGTCAAAACCCATGAAAAGCATGTCTTCTTTACTCATAGCTTTCCGGATGTTCTTCAGAAAATCTATCGCCTTTTCATGCAGCAGATTGCCGATGTTGGAACCCAACATCATGATTACCTTTTTCCGTGTATTATAATCGGCAAGTTTTTCAAGTGTTTTGAAGTAGGTACCTCGCTGTGGTTGCACCTGTACCCCCGGTAATTCCCTTCCCAGTGACAGTTGTAGCTCCTCAAGAACGTTTTGACTGATATCTACCGGTAAATAACAAAAATCATATTCCCGCCCGGACAAATACTTTAAAAGGATTTTAGTCTTTTTTCCGTCACCGGCGCCGAGCTCGATGAGGTCAAAACCAGCATCACTATTGAAGGAGTCTGCGATGGCTGCAGTATGTTTATTCAGGATATTGGATTCGCAGGTGGTGAGATAATATTCAGGCATATCCATGATCTGCTGAAAGATCTTATCTCCTTTTTCGTCATAGATGTATTTTGACAATAAATACTTCGGAAAGGAGGTGAGGCCTTGGTATACATCTTCTTTGAAGGCAGACTCAAAAGTCGTATCGGGTATGGTTTTCATATAAAAAGAGTTATTTGACCAGTCTTAGACCGGTGAACTGCCATCGCAGATGTGGATGGAAAAAATTGCGGTAGGTATTGCGGGTATGGTTTTCAGAAGTCGCTACCGAACCGCCACGAAGAACTTTCTGGCTGACCATGAATTTGCCATTGTACTCGCCTAAAGCACCCTCGGCTGTTTTGAAGCCGGGATATGGTGAGTAGGCACTTTCGGTCCATTCCCAGCGACTTCCCCAATCAAATCTTTTACTGGCTGCTTCCCATTCAAATTCGGTAGGCAAGCGCATTTCTTTCCATTGAGCAAAGGCAAAGGCTTCATAATAGGAAATATGGCTAAGCGGCGCTTCTTTGTTGAGCGGTTGCAGTCCCGAAAGAGTGTACTGGTACCATTCGCCTTCAATCTGATGCCAGTAAAGAGGAGAACCTATATTATTGATGTTGATCCAGTCCCAGCCTTCGGCATGCCACAATAAAACATCATCATAGCCCCCATCTTCGATGAATTCTATGTATTCTGCGTTGGTAACAAGCTTATTGGAAATCTGGTAATCACATAGGAATTGTTTATGCGCCCCCAACTCATTATCGTAACAAAAAGAATCCGTTTTATGGCCAATTTCATAGATACCTTCCTCTATTGTAATCCATTCACGCTCGAAATTCTGAAGGGGATTCTCCTCGAATTCATTTTGATATTTAGGGAAAAGCGGGTTGTTTCCCAGGATATATTTAATGTCGGTGAGCAGTAATTCCTGGTGTTGTTTTTCATGGTGACAGCCAATTTGAATTACATCGAGAATCTCCTGTGAAAGATCTTCCATTTTAAGGAAACTGGCCATAGCTTTGGTGACGTAGGCCCGGTAATCATACACCCATTTTACGGTAGGCCGGGAAAGATTACCGCGGTTGGTGCGAATCACCTTTTCTCCCACACTTTCGTAGTAGCTATTAAAAACATAGGCCGAATTCTCATCAAAAAGCTGGTAATCTTCCTGGTATTCTTTCAGCACAAA
>JBAWAB010000304.1:0-6296 GCA_049589035.1 Salegentibacter sp. | reverse complement strand
CATTTTTGCCGTGACCTACACCTACACCGGCTATCCCATGGTGCGGCAAATGAAAGAGATGATCTCGCGCGGCGACCTCGGAAAAATCCAGAAGGTAGACGTGCAATATTACCAGGGATGGATCAATCCTATTATTCACGACAAGGAAAAAAGGTCTTCCACCTGGCGGCTGGATCCGGAGAAGTCCGGCATCAGCTGTTGTATAGGCGATATTGGCACCCATGGCTTTGATATGATCGAATATGTCACGGGACTGGAAGTAAAAGAGATCCTTGCAGATCTGAATTATCTGTACAAAGACAATGTGATGGATATTGACGGGACCATTCTGATACGGTTTTCTGAATATGTAAAAGGAGTGCTTCGCTCCAGCCAGATCGCTACCGGCGAAGAAAACAATTTCAAGGTGAATATTTACGGAGAGAAGGCTTCGCTGAAATGGGAACAGGAAAATCCAAATTACCTGTACCTGCTTCAGGACGGGGAACCAATGAAGGTCCTGAAACCGGGACACGAATACCTGAGCGACTTCTCACGTGAGGGGACCAAACTGCCGCCCGGTCACCCCGAAGGTATCTTCGACTCTATGGGGAATATTTACAAAGGAGTGGCTAAAGCCATCAGGAAAGAAAAAAGCTTCGATGGTGAATTTCCCGGTTTACAGGATGGGTTGAGAGGTATGAATTTCATCGAAAAAGCAGTATCTTCCCATAAACAAGGCAATATTTGGGTGAAAATCGATGACTAAATCCAAAAACCAACCAAAATGAAGACAATAAAAGGACCAGCTGTTTACCTCGCCCAGTTTATGGATAATAAACCACCTTTCAATTCATTGAAAGGCATGTGTGGCTGGGCAGCCGGCCTTGGATATAAGGGGATACAGATCCCCACCTGGGAAAAGGATCTTATTGATCTTGACAAGGCTGCAGAAAATAAAGATTATTGTGACGAATTAAAGGGCGAAGTGGAATCGCACGGTCTGCAAATCACCGAACTCTGCACTCACCTGCAGGGGCAGCTCGTGGCAGTACACCCGGCCTACGATATAATGTTTGATAATTTTGCCCCCGATGAATACAAGGGAAAGCCAAAGGAACGTACCCAATGGGCGGTAGATCAAATGATGAAAGCTGCCAAAGCGAGTCGAAATTTCGGCATTGATGTTCACGGCACCTTCAGCGGTTCCTTATTGTGGCATACCGCCCATCCCTGGCCTCAGCGGCCCGACGGCCTTGTGGAAATGGGATTCCAGGAACTGGCAAAGCGATGGCTGCCAATTTTGAACGAATTTGACGAACATGGTGTAGATGTATGTTATGAAATTCATCCCGGCGAGGACCTGCATGACGGCGTTACTTTTGAGCGTTTTCTTGATGCTACCAACAATCACAAAAGAGTAAACCTGTTATATGACCCTAGTCACTTTGTGCTTCAGCAACTTGATTATTTAGCTTACATAGATCATTACCATGAATACATAAAAATGTTCCACGTCAAGGATGCCGAATTCAATCCAACGGGAAAAAAAGGAACCTTCGGTGGCTATGAAGATTGGATAAACCGTGCTGGCCGCTACCGGCATCCGGGAGACGGACAGGTAGATTTTAAGAACATTTTTGCTAAACTCACCCAGTACGGCTGCAATGTATGGGCAGTGATGGAATGGGAATGCTGCATAAAATCTCCCGAACAGGGAGCCAGGGAAGGCGCAGGTTTTATTCAGGATCACATCATTGAGGCCACGCAAAAGAAATTCGATGATTTTGCCGGCAGTGAGATCGATGAAGAAAAACTCAAAAAAATCTTAGGAACCAACTAAAACCATAGAAAATGAAAAAAACAGGTGTATTATTATTAGCAGGTGCTTTCCTGGCTATTATTGGCTGTAATGACAAAAAGGATAAGAAAATGGAAGATGAGTCACAAATGCAGAACGAGAAAGAAGCTATGATTCAGCAAGGCGATACCGCGTGGGAAGATCTTTTTAACGGAGTGGATTATGAAGGCTGGAAAGCCTATAACAGCGATTCTATTTCAGACCAGTGGCAGGTGAAAGACAGCGCCATGGTCTTTACGCCTGCTGAAGGAGATCGCCAGGGTTCTGAAAATCTCATTACCAAAGATGTCTACAAGAATTTTGAACTGTCTTTTGAATGGAAGATCTCTGAAGGCGGAAATAGCGGCGTGATGTGGGCCGTTCAGGAAGATCCTGCATACCCCGAGCCTTACATGACCGGGCCTGAAATCCAGGTGCTGGATAACGAAAGACATCCCGACGCTAAGAACGGAACCACTCACCGGGCAGGTGCGTTGTATGACCTGGTGCCTCCAAGTAAAGACGTTACGAAGCCGGCGGGAGAATGGAACAAAGAAGTGATTAAAATCGATCATAAAACCAATAAGGGTACTGTTACTCTCAATGGTGAAAAAGTCACGGAATTTCCCGTACATGGGGATGAATGGCAGAAAATGATCGATAAATCCAAATTCACCGAATGGAAAGACTTCGGAAAGAACGAAAGTGGACATATAGCCCTGCAAGACCACGGCAACCAGGTCTCTTACAGAAATATCAAGATCAGAAAACTGGATTAGAATTCCATTATTTTGAAAACCCAAAAGAAGCTGTATCAGACCCTTGTCGAATGCAGCTTTTTTTCATTCCCTAAAAACCTCGATTATGAACACGCAAAAGGTCAATTTTCATAACAAAAGCAACGAAGAACTCGCAGGCTATATCGAACTGCCTCTAAACCGAAAGCCACACAATTTCGTGATCTTCGCCCATTGCTTCACCTGTAATAAGAATTTCTTCGCCCCAAAGAACATTAGCCGTAGCCTGGCAGCCCAGGGATACGGAGTACTGCGTTTCGATTTTACTGGTCTGGGGGAGAGTCATGGCGAGTTTGCAGCCACCAACTTTTCCGGAAATATTCAGGATCTGATAGCTGCTGCCGAATTTCTCGAAAAAGAATACCAGGCGCCTTCTCTTCTTGTGGGGCACTCTCTTGGTGGCGCCGCAGTTTTGTTCGCTGCAAAGAAAATGAAATCGGTGAAAGCCGTGGCTACTATTGCTGCGCCTTCAGATCTTGATCATGTAAAAGGGCTGCTAAAAAGCGATGAAGATGAGATCCGGAAAAATGGAAAGGCTAAAGTAAATATCGGCGGAAGGGATTTCACTATCAAAGAACAGTTCCTCAAAGACCTGGAGTCCCATCAGCTAAAATCCTATTTAAAGGAATTCGAAAAATCCCTGCTCATTCTGCATTCACCCCAGGACAAGGTGGTGAACATCAGCAATGCCGAAAGTATATACATTGCAGCACATCATCCGAAGAGTTTTATCTCTCTTGATGGAGCCGACCATTTGCTGAGCGATGAGAAACAATCATCTTATGCAGGGAAACTTATAGCGGTATGGGCCGAGAAATACATCGAGGTTCCTGAAACCGAAGAATTGGAAACCGAACATGAGGTAGTTGCCAGCCTGGGAGCTGAAGGTCTTACCACCCAAATGCAGGCAGGAAGGCATCCTCTGGTGGCCGATGAACCTATAAAAGCAGGAGGAAATGCCTTTGGCCCGACTCCCTATGAATATCTTTCTTTGGCCCTGGCGGCTTGCACTTCCATGACCATACAGATGTACAGCAGGAGGAAAGAATGGCCTCTTGAAAATGTGGAAACTCACGTCACCTACTCCAAAGAACACGCAGAAGATTGCGAAAAATGTGAAAAGGAGAATTCAAAGATCGACACTTTTGAAAGGGCTATCGCGCTCGATGGTCCACTGGATGAAAAACAGCGAAACCGCCTGCTCGAGATAGCCAATAAATGTCCTGTACACCGAACTTTGACCTCTCACACGCAAGTACGTACGAAACTTAAAGATGCGGCTTTGCGTTGAAACCAACAGCCTTTTAGGCGGTTTCCGAGATTCTGACTTTTGTTAAGCTATCCTTAAATCTTTGGACAGTGCAGGGATTAGGTTTAATTTAGTGTTGAAAATCATGAAAACCAATCACAAGATTATGAAACGTATTAGCTTATCCTTATTCTTTTGCGCCACTTTATTCTTCGCAGGCTGCAAAAACGAGAAAAAAGAAAACGAGAACGAAGAAATGAACGACACCGAGATGAACTCTGACATGAATGACATGAATCAGCAGGCAGAGGAAGAAAATCAAAGTGTGACCGTGAATCTTCAGTCAAAAAGCGGTAGTGACGCTTCCGGTACGGTAACTTTTACCGAAGAAAACGGAGAAGTAACTATGGAAGCCGATGTTAGTGGCCTCAAGGAAGGAAAACACGGAATCCATATCCACGAAAAAGGAGACTGTTCTGCAGATGACGGTTCTTCAGCCGGCGGTCACTGGAATCCTACCGATGAACAACACGGTAAATGGGGAGATTCCGAAGGATATCACAAAGGGGATATTGGAAACATCGAAGTAGATGCTGACGGAAACGGGCATCTTAGTATGACCACCGATGAATGGTGTATAGGATGTGACGATGCGAACAAGAACATTGTTGGAAAATCCATTATCGTTCACGAAGGAGCCGATGACTTTAAGTCTCAGCCATCTGGTGCTTCAGGAAAACGTGTAGCATGTGGTACCATTGAGCAAATGTAACCAGCTCTCACACGAGAAAAAGATAAAAAGCGGCTTTACGGCCGCTTTTCTGCTTTCTATTCCTGTCAGTTTCTACAATTTGATGAAAAGGTTGAGGAAAGTTGTGGATCATGCTCTAATATTTTGGACCAGGCAAATTTCTTGGCTAAGAGCTCCCCGCCTCATTTGAGGAGGGGTGTCCGCAGGACAGGGTGGTCCATTCACGTCTATCTTTCCTTTAAATTTTCGACCTGTTCTTCTATACGATCTTATTCCCTGCAAGCCAACTCTTGAAATCCTTCACTCTTTCCCTGCTTACGATTAGGGAAGACTCTTCAAAAGCTTTTATTTTCAACTCCAGGCGGGAATTGGTGTAGGCCACAATATCTTTGATAAACTTCAGCTGTACGATGCTTTTACGGTTTATCCTGAAAAAATGTTCCGGATTCAATTCTTTTTCAAGAGCTTCCAGAGAAAGGTCCAGTAAATAAGCCCGCCCCAGCTCGGTATGGGCGTAGGTGGCTTTATTTTCCGAATAAAAACAACAAATATCAGCCGTTTCGATGATCTTTAGATGCTGCCCAACCTGCACTGTAAATCTCTTCTTGTAGGAAGGAGCTTCAGAAATGTTCAGCAATGAACGAAAATCTTCCATGCTGAAACCTTTAGTGGAAGAGCCGCTATTTTCACGGAATTTCGCAATTGCTGCTTCCAGCTCTTCCTCATCAATGGGTTTGAGAAGGTAATCCACGCTATTCAGTTTAAAAGCCTTCAGGGCGTATTCATCATAAGCGGTCGTAAAGATGATCGCGCTTTTCACGTCCACTGCTTCAAAGATTTCAAAAGAAAGTCCGTCGCTAAGCTGAATATCGAGAAACACCAGATCGGGATGCGGATGTTGGCTGAACCACTCAATGCTTTCAGAAACCGAATACAGCATTACCTGCGGCTCAATATTCATCTTCGCTAACATTCGTTGCAGGCGGCGAGCCGCCGGTTTTTCATCTTCAATAATGATTACATTCATGTTCTTCTCTATTCCCAACGTTGCTTAGTTTCATCGCCCATATATTCCCGGATCTTTCGCTCCTCCCATTCCTTGTTGAAAAACGGATTGAGCCTGAAGGTCTTGAGCGCATCAAAGGCAATACCTATTCCCCAGCCGCCCGTAACCCACAGGAACCATGGATAAGCCCATTGATTACTGTAATAGTTGATTGCAGCAATCAAGATATTGATCAAAAGGAAGGTAAAAAGGTGGTTGTAGAACTCCCGGAGTTCCTTTACCCGCTCCTTCGCCTGCAGGTACTTGTCGTCTGTAATTTTCATGGTTGTCATTTTAGTGGTTTTTATTCATTATTTCCCTGATTTTTCGCTCTTCCCATTTCTTTCCGAAGATAGGATTGAAATTGAAGACCGACATGGCGTGAAGCAAAAGCCCCAGCCCCCAGCCCAAAGCTGGAAATATCACCCATATAAAATCGGCGGTGAGGTAGTTAAAAATGGCTAGCACAGGGATCACTATGCAGTAAGCAGTTAGGTTTCCGTAGAAATTCTTTTCCTTTTTCACCTGCTCTTTTGCCCGCAGGTATTTGTCATCTCTTTCAGGTTGAATAGGTTCTCTCATAACTTGTTTAAGTTTGGTTAATAGCGGAAGACGGACTATAAATTCTGAATTAG
>JBAWAB010000303.1:0-2212 GCA_049589035.1 Salegentibacter sp. | reverse complement strand
TTCCCACATCCATAGGGCAAACAACCCCAGTATTTCTTGGTTTCACTGTACACCTGCAATTGAGCTTCCATAATTTTAGAAACCTTATCTGGTGCGTGTCCTCTAAATTTTACAGTTTGAACAAAGTAAAATGGGAATCACAAGCCCAGGCTTTTCGCCAACTTTCAATTAATGTTCTGAACAAATATCTTTATTCGGTATTCCATTTACGGTTTAATTTCGCCCTGATACCAGAGAACCCCTTTTCTTTTAAAATTATTTAAAGGATTAATCATCCCATTATACAAAACCCCTGACTCGCGATGGGACGATTATGAATGAACATGGAGATGGGGTAATTGGGTTTTGTTTAAATGGTGATCCATCCCCAATTCTTTGGACAGTCTCTATAGGATATTTAGTTTATTTTTCATGCTTAGGCGGCTATAGTTTCTCCATGTAAATCTAATGATTCGCTATAGATTTCATTGGGTCTTTTATCATCTAAGCTGGAGTGTCTTCTTTTGTGATTGTAATAGTGAAAATAATCTTTCAACTGAGAAATTAATTCCAATGGTCTGGGCGTAGGATGAAGGTATAACTTCTCATATTTGACGCTCCTCCAGAGCCTCTCAATAAATGCATTATCAGTTGCCCGTCCCTTACCGTCCATTGATAATTTTATTTCCTTTGACAGCACTGCATTCTTGAAAACATCACTGGTGTATTGACTCCCTTGATCGGTGTTGATGATTTCAGGTCTTCCATGTTTTTTGATTGCCTCTTCAATCGCTTCAGCGCACCATTCTGCATCCATGCTGTTAGAAATTGACCAATGAAGGACATATCGGCTTTTGACATCTATGACGGCTGTTAGATACATGAATCCTCTTTCCATGGGAACATATGTTATGTCAGTTGTCCATACCTGGTTTACCCGATCAATTTGAAGACCCCGTAATAGATATGGGAAAATTTCATGTTCCGTATTCCTCTTAGAAGTATGAGGGCCAGGTAAAACAGAACGTAAGCCCATTACCCGGTAATACAGTCTCTCAATCCGGTTCAGGCTTACCTGATATCCTTTATCTAAAGTTAGCCACTTGTGCATCCTTGTAGCTCCTTTGTCTGGATATTCCAGATAATGTTCGTCCATTAAACGCATTAGCTCCAGATTCAAAGCAGGTTCCTCTGCAGCTTTATAATATAAAGTAGATCGATTGAGAGAGAATAATTCACACTGTCGGCTTATGCTCAACTCTTTATGATCCAACTCAACCAATGACCTACGCTCCTGAAGGCTTTTCACTTCAACTTTTTTTTTAGGAATTCCAGCTCTATTTTCTGTTGACCTATCAGTCTTGTTAGCTCTTCTTCTCTTTCCTGAGCCTCTGACTTTTTACTTGCTTTTTTCCCCTTATCAAAAGCCTTATCAGCATTCTCCAGAAACTCCCTCTTCCACTGTCGGATCTGGTTAGGATGTAGACTAAACTTCTGAGCTAGTTCGGGTAGAGTTTCCTGCTCTTTCAAGGCTGCGATAGCTACTTTAGTTTTAAATTTGGAGGTAAATGTTCTTCGTGTCATACAGTAAATTTATGGTTATTTTTAAAAACTTAATTTACTGTCCAATTTTTTGGGGAGACATCAAATACCAATAGAAGGATAGGGTTCCTAAAAGGAACCTTACCTATCCTTTAGCTTTCTCTGCTTCAATTTTATCTTTCAACAGCAGCATATCTGAACTGACTTTAGTCTCTAGGACTCGAGCGTAGATTTGTGTGGTTGAGAGCTTGGTGTGGCCAAGGAGTTTAGAGACTGTTTCTATGGGAACTCCATTTGACAAAGTAATGGTTGTGGCAAAAGTGTGACGGGCCGAATGAAAGGTGATGGTCTTCCTTATATTTAATTGCTCCATAATTTCTTTCAAATACTTGTTCACCTTCTGGTTAGAAAAAACAGGAAATATAGGTTCTGATTCTGGCAAGTCACTTTTATAGAAATACAGAGAAAGAATTTCCTGGGCTTTGGGTAAAAGTGGAACTTTTACCGTTTCATTTGTTTTTTGCCGTTTGGTGTAGATCCAGTTAATACCATCGATTCCTTTTACTATCTGGTCAGATACTAATTCTTTAATATCAACATAGGAAAGACCGGAATAACAGGAAAAGATGAAGATATTCTTTACCTTTTCCAAAGAAGAGCGGGTAAAGGTTGTAGCCTCCAGAATTTCCAG
>JBAWAB010000302.1:0-2421 GCA_049589035.1 Salegentibacter sp. | reverse complement strand
AAATAGCACTGAACTCGCCTTTATCTTCTCCTTCCCTACCTACACCAAGCATCTTATAAGCATCAATCTTTTCGGTAAAATGATCCAACTGGGATTCCACCGCTTCCTGCACTCCCAGAACATCAGGTTCATAAAACTGAATCTGATCTGTTATCCAGTCTTTTCGCTTAGACCAGCTATTCTCTCCATCATTCTCATTGGCATATTTAATATTATAGGTCATGATCTTAATTTCCTGACTCTTCACCGTTGTCAGGCAAAAGAACATGCTCAATAATAGAAGTAGATTTTTCATATGATATAAATTTTTAATGTATATCCCTTTTCTTGCCTAAAAGTTTTTACGTCCCCCTGAATTTATTCCAGGGTATCAATATTGCATTGATTTAAATGAAATGAGATTCTGAAACAAATTCAGAATGACGTCATTTTTCAGTTTAGGATACGGAAAAACAAAATTTTCATAAAGTTCGGAATATTTTACTGAAATAAAGTTGATTCAATTTTTTTAAAGTTTAGTATCAAAAATTAAAATTTTTTAACTTACTTTGTTTTTCAAAGTACTTTAAAATGGAAAACGAAAAGTATCTTCAGGACCTGAGCGAGATCAAACAGATGATGAACCGCTCCTCGCGCTTTATCTCCCTTAGCGGGCTCTCGGGCGTATTCGCTGGGATCTATGCGCTTGCAGGAGCTGCAATTGCGAAAATTCTTCTTTCCCGCACTGCTTCGCTCTATCGCCTGGGGTATGATACCTTTACGGAAACCACTCCACGCGCCAAACTGATCATGCAATTATTCTTGATCGCCCTGGTCGTTCTGATTTTGGCCATTGGCACAGCCGTTTTTCTGACCACAAGAAAAGCCAGGAAAAATGGTCAGAAAATATGGGACAATACAGGCAAGAGACTTTTAATAAATTTTTTCACCCCTCTTACAGCTGGCGGAATTTTCTGTCTTGTGTTATTGCAATACGGCCTGGTAGGACTTTTAGCTCCGGCAATGCTGATATTTTATGGCCTGGCCCTTATTCATGCCAGCAAATATACTTACGGCGATCTTAGAAGTTTGGGCTACACCAACCTTGCATTAGGTCTTATTGCTACTCAGTTCATTGGCTATGGCCTGTATTTTTGGGCAGCCGGCTTCGGACTTTTCCATATTATCTATGGCATCTGGATGTACAAAAAATATGAAGCTGCCTGAATGGAGAGTATTATCAGCAATATAAACAAAGCCTTTGATCACAGGATCAGGCTCGGGATTATGAGTGTTCTCATGGTGAATGAATATGCCGACTTCAGCACGCTCAAGGAATTACTGGGCGCTACCGACGGCAATATTGCCAGTCACATTAAGGCGCTGGAGAAAGAAGAATACGTGCAGGTAGAAAAATCTTTCATTAACCGAAAGCCCAATACCCGCTACCTGACAACGGAAAAGGGCCGGAAGGCATTCCAGCAACACCTGGACGCGCTGGAAAAGCTCCTGTCGGCAGGGAAGAATATTAACAGCTAATAACCTGCATATGAAAAACCTGAAACTTGAAGACTGAAAAGTTAAATCAAAATTTTTTATTCATTCACTTTGTATTTCAAAGTACTTTACAATAGTAATAATTCAGAAAACTAATTTCTAAATAATCAAGATTATGAAAACCGTAAGACTTATCGCCATTGTACTCTCCGTAGCGTTTTTATTACTTATCCCTCTCATAGCCATGCAGATTACAGAGGAAGTGAACTGGACATTTTTTGATTTTATGGTTGCCGGCATCCTGCTCCTCGGCACCGGGCTCCTTCTGGAGCTGGTCGTGAGAAAGACCAGCAACTTCAGGTACCGGTTTGCATTTTTCGCAGTGATCCTTATGGCATTATTCCTTATTTGGGCAGAACTCGCCATCGGTATCTTCGACACCCCCTTTGCCGGAAGTTAGAATCGGGAGGGTTGAATTTCAACAATAGAAAATAGTCAGGAAATGGAATATTTTGTAGAAAAGGATACGGTGGTAAGGCAGATCTGGGGAAAAAGTGATACGATCCTCTTCATCTTTGCCGGCGCCTCGGCTGAGTTTGCCCTAAACAAGGCGGTAGACTGGCTGTATTTTACGGGCCGCCTGCCCGCCGATCCTCTGGGGAGGCTCTTCTCCACCGTTTCCTACGCCCAAACTATTGTCTTTGCTGAAAAGCAGGCTGCTCTGGCCGCTATCGATAAAATGGCTGCAATACATGCCGGTGTAGAATCGAAGCGAGGCAAAAGTATTCCCGACTGGGCTTACCGGGATGTACTCTTTATGTTGATTGATTATTCCATCAGGTCGTTTGAGCTGCTTGAACGGAAATTAGACCTTTCTGAAAAAGAGGAAGTGTTCAGCGTTTTCTTCCGCGTTGGCCAAAGAATGAACATCAAAGACCTGCCGGA
>JBAWAB010000301.1:0-2857 GCA_049589035.1 Salegentibacter sp. | reverse complement strand
ATATCGGCAAAAGCACCCGCTTTACCATAATAGAATATCATCCAAAGCAATACCACCGCAAGAGCGATAAGGAAAGACATGATACCGCTATCGATCGCTTCCTGACCCAAAGACGGACCTACGATCTCACTCTGAATAATTTCTGCGGAAGCAGGAAGTTTACCGGCACGTAACACGTTAGCCAAATCCTGACCTTCAGTAATGCTGAAGTCTCCACTAATTTCACTTCGACCTCCTGAGATTGCTCCAGAAGAAACACCCGGTGCAGAATAAACAATATTATCAAGAACAATAGCGATCTGGCTCTCCTGTTTGGAAGCAAGACCGGTCATTTCTTCCCATATCTTAGCCCCTGTTCCGTCCATTTGCATAGAAACAGCCACACGCCCTAACTGGTCGTAAGTTTGCTGAGCATCTGTGATCACACTTCCGCTCAATGGTGGCTCCATATTGCGGTTCCCTTTCAAGGCGTAAAGACCAACAGTTTGTGTTTTATCGTCTGGCACTCCCCAAACAAATTTGGCGTAGCGCTGAGAAGAAGGCAATAAAGCACGAACTCGTGGCATGGTAAGATAACCCATAACCTGAGCCGTATCTCTAACAGAGAATCTTGCCAACACAGGACCTCCCTGATATCCGGGAGCTACTACTTTGTCGAACAACGGATTATTTCCGGTCTTTGCAGTTTGAGTTGTATCTTCAGCTTCAGCTAAAAGTTCATCGATCTCGTCATTAGCTTTAGCCTTTGTAGTATCAGCTTGCTGAGTAGCCTCTTCTTTCTTCACTATATCTTTAAGAACATTGTTGGCTTCCGCAAGGAAGTTCCCCATGTCACTGCTCTTATATACATGCCAGAATTCTAACTGAGCAGTACTTTGCAACAAATTCTTAACCCTGCTTACATCTTTGGCTCCCGGCAATTCAACAAGGATTCTTCCTGAATTTCCAAGACGCTGAATATTTGGCTGAGTTACCCCGAATTTATCGATACGCTTACGAAGTACTTCAAAAGCCGAAGTAATAGATTCGTCTACTTTCCTTCTGATCACCGACTCAACTTCCTGGTTACTCATCTGGAAGTTTACATCGTCGCTAAGGGTTTTGTTGGCAAAAACATCAGGAGAAGCAAGTTTCGCATCAGGAATATTGTTGAAGGCCTGGAAGAAAAGATCAATGTAATCTTCCTGGCTGTCCTTTTGAGCCTCATCGGCCTGACTGATCGCCTTATTAAAAGCCGGATCGGTAGTATGGTTAGCAAGGCCTTTAAGTATATCCCGAACCGAGATCTGAAGGATCACGTTGATCCCTCCCTTAAGGTCAAGCCCTTTATTCAATTCCTTTTCTTTAGCATCATTATAAGTGATGCCTGCAATGACATCTTCGTTGCCGATAGAGTCCAGATATCTCGCTTCCTGCTGATCCCGCAGGTCAGAGTAGTTCTCTACATCTTCACCAACCTTCTGAACAGCATAGTCTTCAGCCTGGTTTTCAACATTACTTGCGATAAAAGTAAAAGACAATTGGTAAATACAAACCAATCCAAATAAAATTGCAAAAACCTTTATCAGTCCTTTGTTCTGCATTATTCCTTAAATTATAATTAAATAGGTCTATTTTAAAAACGGACAAATATAGGGTTTCATAAATGAAATGCCAATATTTTTTTTTTGAATAATTTAACTTTTTAACACAAAAAAAGACCGCAAATTTGCGGCCTTTTTATCTTTTCAGCTGTTAAAAAAACTATACGTCCAAAAGGCCGTTGGTTTTCTTCACACCTTCAGAGCTTTCTTTTATCTTATTTTTCTCAGCATCGGTCAATTCGAGCTCTACGATTTTTTCCAGTCCATCCTTTCCAAGAATTACCGGCACACCGATACAAAGGTCATTCAGGCCATATTCCCCTTCAAGAAGAGCCGAACAAGGGAACATTTTCTTTTGGTCGCAGGCGATGGCCTGAACCAATCCCGAAACCGCTGCTCCCGGAGCATACCAGGCGCTGGTTCCAAGAAGTTTGGTAAGAGTAGCTCCTCCTACTTTGGTATCTTCTGACACCTGATTGAGTCGCTCTTCAGAAAGAAAAGCTGAAACAGGAACAGAATTCCTGGTAGCCATCCTTGTCAACGGCACCATTCCGGTATCACTGTGTCCGCCAATCACCATTCCGTCTACATCAGAAGGAGGACATTCAAGAGCCTCACTCAATCTGAATTTGAATCTGGCACTGTCAAGAGCACCACCCATTCCGATGATCTTGTTCTTTGGAAGTCCGGTAGTTTTATGAACAAGGTAAGTCATGGTATCCATAGGATTACTTACCACAATAAGAGTTACATTGGGAGAATGCTTGATAAGGTTGCTCGAAACTTCTTTCACGATCCCCGCGTTGATCCCGATCAATTCCTCACGGGTCATGCCCGGTTTTCTTGGAATTCCACTGGTAATCACAGCGATATCACTGTTCGCGGTTTTTGAATAATCATTGGTGCTCCCGGTAATTTTGGTATCAAAACCATTAAGAGTTGCGGTTTGCATCAGGTCCATCGCTTTACCTTCAGCAACGCCTTCTTTAATGTCTACAAGAACCACTTCAGAAGCGAAGTTTTTAATGGCAACGTATTCGGCACAACTGGCACCTACAGCACCGGCCCCTACTATTGTAACTTTCATTTTATAAATGTTTTTAATGGATTAGTACTAACACTTGCGAAAGTACGAATAATAGCAAAGGTTTTCTAATATCAGCGGCTTAAATGTTAAATGTTTAGATGGTAAAATGCAGCCCGAGATTGGCGTTGAAAAATTTACCGGCAGTGGCCATGGTGCTGACCCTGAAACGACCAAAATAAAGATTGAA
>JBAWAB010000300.1:0-33847 GCA_049589035.1 Salegentibacter sp. | reverse complement strand
TCGGCAGTCTCGAACATCCGAAAATTTACGGTGCCGGACTTCTTTCCTCAATAGGAGAAAGCAAATCCTGTATGACAGATAAGGTGAAAAAGCTGCCTTATACCATAGAGGCTGCCCAGCAGGAATTCGATATTACCAAACCTCAACCTCAACTTTATGTGACTCCCGATTTTGCACACCTCAGCTCTGTTCTCGAAGAATTTGCCAATACCATGGCACTGCGCCGCGGCGGACTCGAAGGAATCCAGAAGCTGATCAATTCCAAGAATATCGGCACCATTGAGCTGAGCACCGGATTGCAGGTTTCCGGAAACTTTTCCCGTGTCATTGAACATAAAGGAAAACCTATTTATTTCCAATCCACCGGCAAGACTGCTTTGGCACATAGGGAAAAGGAACTGGTGGGCCACGGTACGCATAATCACCCGGAAGGCTTTGGTTCTCCCGTTGGCAGGTTAAAAGGAATCAATCTGGCTATTGAAGACATGAGTCCCCGCGATTTGCGCGCCTACGACATCTACGAAGGGGAAAAAATCAGCTTTGAATTTGAAGGCGGCATCGTGGTGCAGGGCGAGATCATTACCGGTACACGAAACCTGCAGGGCAAGATCATCCTTATCAGCCTCAAAGGTTGTACGGTCACTCATGGCGAAGATATCCTTTTTCAGCCTGATTGGGGCAAATACGATATGGCCATTGGCAAAGAGGTGATCTCGGCTTTTGCGGGTCCCGCCGATATCCACTCCTTTGACCTCATCACCCATAAACCCTCCAGCACTACCATAAAGAGCAAGAAAACTCCCGAGAAGGAAGAACTGGAATCCTTGTATGAAGCAGTCAGGAATATCAGGGAAGGTGAAAATGCGGAATTTTCCCTGGATGCAGCCCTGGAAATCGCTAAAAAACATCATCCGAAGGACTGGCTGTTGAGTGTGGAGATCTTTGAACTTGCCAGTGAAAATGATCCGGAAATGGCCAAAGCCACATTGCAACACCTGCACGATGTAAAGAAAAGAAGACCAGAAATTGCTCATCTCATCGATGATGGCATAGAGATGGTCAACCACAAATTAGTTACCGACTAAAGCTTAAGCTTATCAAGAGCTTGCTCATCCTGAACAGGATGGCTTTTATACTCAAGCGTCCAGCCCATTGAACTGGTCAAAATATAGAACTTTTGCAATTCGCTGATCAGGCGGTTTTGCGCATTGCTCTTAAGGTCAGAATTCTCAATTTTACGCCGAAGAGATTTATCGATCCGGCTCCTGATCTTGTTATAGTCTTCTGCCTTGAATTGGTTGAGATAATCCTGCGTCACATCATAGTAGCTGATATCGGGATAAATATTTATTTCCTCCTTCGGAATATGAGTGATATTCACGGTTTTCAGCTCCGGGTTGACCTCCACTTCCAGCTTCCTCAGGTCGTAGGCAACCGTTGCTTTTGCATTTACCACAATCAACGCCTTTTTACGTGCTGAAAAAATATCGAAATAAAACTGCCGGGAATCTTTATAAGAATAGACTTGTGAGAAAGTTCCTTCAGTCACCACCAACTTTCCTACATTCTTTATCTGTTCCTGAAGGAGAGATGTGTCTGCTTTAAGCTGATCCTGCTCCTCATTTTTTCGTTCGCAATACCGAAATCCGAAGACGATAAGCAGAGTCAGGCAAACTCCAAGAAGAAGGTTTCTCATAAGAAGACTTTGGTTAAAAATACAAAAAAAGAAATTGCGGTGTATTCGCTCAGAGCAGGCGGGAACTATGATAGGTCTATAAAAGACTTATGGACGGCCCCACCCGTCCATAAGTTTTGTAAGTTCTAAAATCTACCCCAACAAATTTTAGAAACATAAATTCCGATAGCTCCTCGCCGGAACAGGGTGTACACCCCTTTATCCCAACAATTAATACGCGGAATTCACAAGGTAAAAATACAAATAAATTGAATAAGTCTTAAAATTTAAGATTAAATTAAAGTTTCTTTTAACCAGGAAACAGACCTAAAATAAGATGTGCGGAAATTCCTTCTGAAGTTTATCAATATCTGATTGCAGTCGCCGAAGGAAGCTCTTATGTGCTTCTGAATTTGGGTTGAAAGGCCTGTGAGCCAGCCCGCTTCTTATCTTTTCTACCCGTTGCATTACCCGCCGCGCTTCTGCTGAAATCCAGGCTTCCGAGAATTTTCCCCATACATAGTTTATCGCCGTCACATTGGGATGCAGCATATCTTCCGCGTAAAAACGATAATCCCGCAGTTCATCTATCAGCAGCTCATAAGATGGAAAATAATGAAGATCCTGCATTTCTGAAATAAGGTCCTGCACTGCAGCAATAAGATGGGCTTTACTTCTCTGGTTCTGGACCATTCCATCTTTTAGATGTCTTACGGGAGAAACAGTGAAAATGATTGTTGCTTCTGGCGCCAGCCCCTGCAAATTCCGCACACTGCTCTGCAGGCTTTGCTTTACTTCTTCTACGGAAGCAATCTTTTTACTAAACTCTTTCTGCGGAATTTTATGGCAGTTAGCCACATTCTTCTCCTGTTCCAGGTGCCGGTAATACCACGAAGTACCAGGGGTCAGTATTATATGAGATGCTTCCTTCAGAAAGGAACGGCTGCTTTCAAGTCCGCGGTTAAGGTTCTCAAGAAATTCATCTTTCCCGGGATGGCTGAGGCCCGAGTGAGCCTCAAAACAATGCCAGCGTTCATTATGATAGAAGATATCGGCTTCAGAATATCGAAAATCAGAATTCAACCGGCTACATAGATTTTCAATGGCAAAGGGATGAAACAGGATACCCAGGGGGTTTTGCAAATTCCGGAATTGGTAGAATTGCAGCTTTTCGCCAATGTTTTCAACAAAACAAGAACCGGTAAGAAACACCCGCGAGTCATAATCCATCTGCGGCTGTTCCTTCCCTATCGGTACTCTCGTCCTGAAATCCATAATTGCTTTGCTCTATTCAAGAAAGGACTTCGCCTTTTGTAGTGCTTCATTGATGCCGGCAGGGTTCTTTCCGCCTGCGGTAGCAAAGAAAGGCTGGCCTCCGCCACCTCCCTGGATGTATTTCCCGAGTTCCTTTACAATCTTACCTGCATGGAGCTCCTTTTCTGAAGCCAGATCTTTAGAAATATAACAGGAAAGCAGCGCCTTCCCGTTTTGCTCAGTTCCGAAGAGAAGGAATAGATTCTTTATCTCGTCTCCCAGTTGAAAAGCGAGATCTTTTATTCCTCCCGCATCCAGATCTACTTTCTTTGCAAGAAAATTGATCCCGTCTATACTGGAAATCTCATTTTTCAGCTCAGCTTTGAGATTTTTAGCCTTGTCCTTCAGCAAAGATTCCACCTGTTTCTTCAATTCGGCATTTTCCTCCTGAAGACCGGTAATGGCTTTAACAGGATCATTGGCATTCTTCAGGCTGCTTTTGATTTCCCCCAGGACTTCAGACTGCTCTGCAAAATAATCTTTGACCGCGTCGCCGGTAATAGCTTCAATACGGCGAATTCCGGCAGCTACTGCCGATTCCCCGGTAATTTTGAAATACCAGATGTCGCCCGTATTCTTCACATGGGTTCCGCCGCAAAGCTCCATAGATTTACCAAAGCGGATGGCTCTAACCTTATCGCCGTATTTTTCCCCAAACAGAGCAATCGCGCCCTGATCTACTGCTTCCTGGTAAGTAAGGGCCCGCTGCTCTTCAAGATCAAGTTGCTCTTTAATGCGGGTGTTCACAAAATTCTCAACTTCCTGAAGTTCTTCGGAAGTCACCTTGCTGAAATGTGAAAAATCGAAACGCAGATACCCACTGTGAACCATAGAGCCTTTTTGCTCCACATGTTCGCCGAGTATCCTGCGTAAAGCCTGGTGCAACAAATGCGTAGCCGAATGATTGGCGGCAGTGCGGGCGCGTTGTTTAGCATCGACCACTGCTTTAAGTGGTTTCTCAGGATCCTTCGGAAGTGACTTTGTGAAATGAATGATAAGATTGTTCTCTTTTTTGGTGTCGATGATGTACAGCACATCGCCGTTTTCAGCTTCCAAATAGCCTTTATCACCTACCTGGCCTCCCCCTTCAGGGTAGAACGGGGTTTGGGTGAGGACGACCTGGTAAAGCTCTCCCTGCTTCTTAGACTCCACCTTTCTATATCTGGCGATTTTCACTTCCGCAGAAAGCTGGTCGTAACCTACAAAAGCCTCCTCCGCTACAGGGTTTAGTTCCTGCCAATCTCCTGCAGTTACCTGAGTGGCTGCACGGGAACGGTCTTTCTGCTGTTTCAGTTCGGCCTCGAATTCTTTTTGATCGAGATCATATCCTCGTTCCCGCAGGATAAGCGCCGTAAGATCTATAGGAAAGCCATAGGTATCATAAAGTTCAAAAGCCTTTTTTCCAGATACGGTCTTCCCTTCGGTATTTTCAATAATATTTTCAAGCAGTACTAATCCCTGATCTAAAGTGCGGAGAAAAGATTGCTCCTCTTCCCTAATCACATTTTCACAGAGATTCTTCTGCGATCTAAGCTCTGGAAAAGCCTCGCCCATTTGATGACTAAGGGTCTCCACCAGCCGGTATATAAAAGGCTCTTTGGTGTCCAGAAAGGTAAAGCCATAACGGATCGCCCTTCTCAATATGCGCCGAATTACATAACCTGCCCCGGTATTACTTGGCAATTGCCCGTCGGCAATAGAAAAAGTCACCGCCCTCACGTGATCGGCAATGACTCGGATAGCCACATCGGTCTTATCAGAAACTCCGTATTTGTTATTGGTAATGGTTTCGATCTCCCTGATGAGCGGCATAAAAACATCGGTATCATAATTCGATTGTTTTCCCTGCAGCACCATGCACAGTCTTTCAAAACCCATCCCGGTATCAATATGTTTAGCGGGAAGTTCTTCCAGGGAACCATCGGCCTTGCGGTTGTATTCGATAAATACAAGATTCCAGATCTCCACGACCTGTGGATGATCGGCGTTCACGAGTTCCCTTCCGGGTTGCTTTGCTTTTTCTTCAGCAGAACGTATGTCGATGTGAATCTCGGAAGAAGGTCCGCAGGGACCCTGGTCGCCCATTTCCCAGAAATTGTCCTTTTTGTTTCCGTAGATAATATGATCTTCAGGAACGATCTCCTTCCATAAAGCCAGCGCCTCCTCATCAAGGCCGAGCTTATCATTATCACTGCTGCCTTCAAAAACCGAAACATAGAGATTCTTCTTATCGATCTTATACACTTCTGTAAGCAGTTCCCAGGCCCAGTGAATGGCTTCCTTTTTAAAATAATCTCCGAAACTCCAGTTACCCAACATCTCAAACATGGTGTGATGATAGGTATCCATCCCCACTTCTTCCAGGTCGTTGTGCTTACCGCTCACTCTTAGACATTTTTGGGTATCGGTCACCCGCGTGTGCTTCGGAACGGAATTCCCCAAAAAGAACTCCTTAAACTGGTTCATTCCGGCATTGGTAAACATCAGCGTAGGATCGTCTTTGATCACCATGGGCGCCGAGGGTACCACGGTATGCAATTTGGACGTGAAAAACTCGAGGAATTTATTTCGTATCTCTTGGGAATTCATACAGCTTCTGTCTTCTAAAGATTATTAAATTATGCCAACGCAGAAACAATTTATATATTTGTTCGTTTAGCGTTTGAATCTAGCATAGTATTTGCTCCATTTGAAAGGCAAAAATAGCATAAATTTAACTCATGTCGAAGGTTAAATATTATTACGATAGCGAAACACTTTCCTATAAAAAAATCGAGCGCCGCAAAGGTCGGAGACTCGGAATTGCCCTGCTGAGCATCGTTGGTGCTTTCCTCGCAGGATTCATCCTTCTTATCATTTATCTGAATATTCCCCAGATAGAAACTCCTAAAGAAAAAGCCCTGAAACGCGAACTGCAGAATATGAAACTGCAGTACGGACTTCTAAATAAAAAAATGGGTCAGGTCCAGGAGGTTTTGGCCAATATCGAAGACCGGGACAACAATATTTACCGGCTTTATTTTGAGGCTAATCCGATTCCTGAAGAGCAGCGAAAAGCCGGTTTTGGAGGTATCAACCGTTATAAAGACCTGGAAGGCTTTGACAACTCAAAGCTCATTATAGAGACCACAAAACGCATGGATATTCTTACCAAGCAGATCGTGGTGCAGTCAAAATCTCTCGATGAAGTAGCAGAACTGGCTAAGGAAAAAGAAAAGCTGCTGGCTTCGATTCCCGCCATCCAGCCTGTAAAAAATGAAGACCTTCGCCGCCTCGCATCTGGATACGGCTGGAGAACCGACCCTTTTACGAAGGTTAAGAAATTCCACTACGGAATGGATTTCTCGGCACCGCGGGGCACCCCTGTTTATGCCACCGGAGACGGAACTGTGATAAGAGCCGATAACCGCTCCACCGGTTATGGAAACCACATCAGGATAGATCATGGCTACGGCTATACCACGCTTTACGGCCACCTCTACAAGTACAATGTGAAAAGAGGACAAAAGGTGCACCGGGGCGATGTCATAGGATTTGTGGGCAGCACAGGACGTTCGCAGGGAACTCACCTTCATTATGAAGTTTTCAAGGATGGCGAGCACATTAACCCTATCAA
This sequence comes from Salegentibacter sp., assembly GCA_049589035.1. Classification (GTDB taxonomy): domain Bacteria; phylum Bacteroidota; class Bacteroidia; order Flavobacteriales; family Flavobacteriaceae; genus Salegentibacter_A. The sequence continues at coordinate 27,242 of JBAWAB010000300.1, read as the reverse complement.
TTTTTACTACGGAAACCTTTCTCCTGAAGAATTTGATGAGATCCTGAACAAGGCTCAGCAGGAAAACCAATCTCTGGACTAATATGCACATAGATCTTCCAGAAAAGCGCTACTATAGCATTGGAGAGGTGGCCGGGGCCTTTAAGGTGAACGCTTCGCTAATTCGTTTTTGGGAAAAGGAATTCGATGTGATTAAACCAAAGAAGAACGCCAAGGGCAACCGAAAGTTTACTCCCGAAGATATCAAAAACCTCGAACTGATCTATCACCTGGTCAAGGAAAGAGGTTTTACGCTGGAAGGAGCAAAAACCCACTTAAAAGAAGAAAAACATAAAACCCTTACCAATTTCGAAATCATCAGGAAACTAGAAGGAATAAAAGCTACACTAACCGAAATCAAAAATCAATTGTAATTATGAAAAAATGGCTGATACCCGTAATAATCATTGTTGTTCTCGGCATCATTGTCTTTAAACTCACTGCCGGAGTAAACAATACCGCGGTAGAACTGGAAGAAGGGCTCAAGAAGAACTGGGCCGATGTGGAGAACGCTTACCAGCGAAGAAGCGATCTCATCCCCAATTTGGTGAAAACCGTTCAAGGTTCAGCCGATTTCGAGCGTGGAACGCTTACCGATGTGATTGAAGCCCGTTCCAAGGCTACTTCAGTGAATGTTGATGCGAACAACCTCAACCCAGACCAGATTCAAAAGTTTCAACAGGCACAGGCCGGTTTGAGTTCTGCTTTATCAAGATTGTTGGTTTCCGTGGAACGTTATCCCGATATCAAATCGAACCGAAATTTCCTCGAATTACAATCTCAGCTTGAAGGAACCGAGAACCGGATTAGCGTAGCGAGGAATCGCTACAATGAGGCAGTACGACAGTATAACACGTATATCAGGAAATTCCCGAACAATATCTTTGCCGGTATGTTTGGATTCCAGCCAAAACCTCCTTTCGAAGCCGAGGCAGGAGCCGAGAATGCTCCCAATGTAGATTTCGATTTTAAAAAATAAAGCAGTCTATGAGTAAGATCGAAGAATTCCTTAATAAAGAAGACGAAGAAGAGATTGTTGAAGCCATCCGTACTGCGGAAAACAGGACTTCAGGAGAGATCCGTGTTCATTTGGAAAAATCCGTTGGCGACAAGGATATTTTTGAGCGCGCGATGGAAGTTTTCCATCTGCTGAAAATGGACAACACCAAAGAAGATAATGGAGTGTTGATTTACGTAGCCGTAGAAGACCGCAATTTCGTGATCTATGGCGATAAAGGGATTAATGATGTGGTTCCCGATGACTTCTGGGAAAGCACCAAAGACGCCATTGTAGCGCAATTTAAAAAAGGAAAATTCAAAGACGGTCTTGTAGACGGCATCCTGAAGGCGGGAGAGCAGCTCAGGGAGCATTTCCCCTGGAGCGACGACGACAAAAATGAACTTTCAGACCAAATTTCAAAAGGATAATGCCCAATTTTAAGCGAGTACTTCACCTCCTGTTATTAATTTTTTTAATCAGCTTCAGCGGCAGTCTGTGGGCTCAGAGGGAAATTCCGCCCAAACCTGAAGGCCGTGACCAGACCAGCGTATATGACGAAGCCGACCTTCTGAATAGCAGCGAAGAGGCCCAACTAAGGCAGAAGCTCATCAATTATGCCGACACTACTTCCACCCAAATAGTGATTGCCACCATACAATCGCTGCAGGGAGAATATCCCGGTACCTATGCTCCGGAATGGGCTCAAAAATGGGGAATAGGACAAAGCAAGGAAGATAACGGCCTTCTTATTCTGGTGGCTCAAAAAGAACACAAGATCTGGATCACTACCGGTTATGGCCTTGAAGAATATCTTACCGATGCCCGCACCAAACAGATCATCGAGCAGATCATCCTGCCAGAATTTCGAAACAACGATTTTTATGCTGGGCTGGACAAAGGAACTACTGCCATTTTTCAGGTGCTCGATGGCACTTTCAAAGGTGTTCCACAACACAAGGGGAAACCGGGAGGAATTCCCAGCCGGCTCATTATCCTTTTCATCATCTTTATCATTATTGTGATCTCTCTTAGCCGCGGAAACAAAGGCGGCGGAAGAGGTGGCCGAAGAGGCAGAAGCACACTGATGGATGCCATTATCCTGAGCTCGCTGGGTCGCGGCACCTTTGGGGGCGGCGGTTTTGGCGGCGGCAGCTCCGGCGGAGGTTTCGGCGGCGGAGGTGGCTTTGGCGGAGGCTTCGGAGGCGGCGGCTTTGGCGGCGGTGGCGCCGGTGGAAGCTGGTAGCTTTTCAGTTGGCAGTAGACAGTAGCGGTTGGCAGTCAAACAAATCAATTTCGGCCTGAGCATAAGTCAGTCTGAGCTTTTCAAAGATGATCTTCAGTTGACAGCGGCAGTAAACGACAGACGTCATTAATCAATTTCCAGGCATAAAAAAGCCCGGCAGAGATCTCTGCCGGGCTTTTTATTTTCTTCGTTTCCTTACTTCTTCCGGAAATAAATAGTAATTGGAACCCCGTTTAAGTCAAATTCCTGCCTCATCTTATTTTCCAGGAATCGCTTATATGGATCCCGAACATACTGAGGCAAGTTACAGAAGAAGGCGAATTGTGGCTGTGGTGTGGGCAATTGGGTGCAGAACTTAATCTTCACATATTTCCCTTTGTAGGCCGGCGGCGGATTATGCTCAATAATAGGAAGCATGATATCATTCAATTCCCGCGTCTTGATCTTTCTGCTACGGTTTTCAAACACCTTCACCGCAGTTTCTATGGCCTTGAAGATTCGCTGTTTATTGAGGACCGACATGAAAATTACCGGTACATCGGTAAAAGGTTCCATCTCCCGACGAATCCTTTGCTCGTACTCTTTCATGGTATTGGTCTCTTTTTCCAAAAGATCCCATTTATTCACCAATATCACGATCCCTTTGCGGTTTCGCTGCGCCAGCCAGAAAATATTCTGAACCTGCCCATCAAATCCCCGGGTAGCATCAAGGACCACCAAACAGACATCACAATTCTCGATAGCCCTCACCGAGCGCATCACTGAATAGAATTCCAGGTCTTCCTTCACCTTCGATTTTCTTCTTATTCCGGCGGTATCCACAAGATTGAATTCGAATCCGAAGCGGTTGTATTTAGTATCGATAGAATCACGGGTGGTTCCCGCAACATCGGTAACAATATATCTTTCCTGACCAATAAGTGCATTGATGAAGGACGATTTTCCGGCATTGGGTCTTCCCACCACCGCGAATCTCGGCAATTCACTTTCCTCGGTATCTTCCAGTTCGGGTAGGGCTTCTACCACTGCATCCAAAAGATCACCGGTTCCGCTCCCGTTGGTACTGGCAATAGGAAAATATTCCCCAAGACCAAGAGAATAGAATTCGACCGCATTTTCTAGCCTCTTATTGTTGTCAACTTTATTTACAGCTAAGAATACGGGCTTTTGAACCTTTCTAAGTAGTGTCGCCACTTCTTCATCCATAGGGGTTACGCCGCTTTCTACGTCTACCATGAAGATAATCACATCTGCCTCGTCTATAGCCAGCTCCACCTGCTTATCTATTTCAGCTTCGAAAATATCATCACTTCCCTTCACGTATCCCCCGGTGTCGATAAGGGAAAATTTTCTCCCATTCCAGTCTGATTTCCCATAATGCCTGTCGCGCGTCACTCCGCTCACGGAGTCAACAATGGCCTCACGGCGCTGGATAAGACGATTAAAAAACGTGGATTTTCCTACATTAGGTCTTCCCACTACGGCTACAATATTGCCCATAATTCTGTATTCTATTTTGAGGATGCAAAATTAGTGCTTTTAAAACAAATGCGTTTCAAGATTATCAATCTTATTTTCAGCAAAGTAAATTATCCTGAAGTGGCCTCCCCGGCCTCCTTCTCCTGCAGTTCCTTCTCGCCCTCCTTTTCTTCCTTTTTTACCATCTTCCCTACAGTAAGTCCCTGCACTACGATAGAAAAGACTACGATACAATAAGTTACCACCAGAAAAAGATCGCGGTACATTTCCTGGGTAAGACTTAGCGCCAGGGCGATGGAAATAGCGCCCCGCAGGCCGCCCCAGGTCATAATTCGCTGTGTATTCGGCACAAAACCAAGTCTTTTTCTGAAAAAACTGACAGGCGCCAACAGCGACAGATACCGGCAGGCAAGAACTACCGGAATGGCTAAAAGACCTGCGAGAATATATTCGATCCTGAAGTTGAGCACCAGCATTTCCATCCCAATAAGAACGAAAAGGACCGTATTCAGGAGAATGTCCAATAGTTCCCAGAATTTGTCTACGTAGTTCTCGGTGAGTTCAGACATGGCACTCTTTCTCACCCTCTGCGTTCCCACCATCAAGCCGGCTGCAACCATAGCCAATGGCGCAGAAAGGTGAAATTTCTGGGCCACAAAATTTCCCACCATCACGGTAGCAAGGGTAATCATTACCTCAATGTTGTAATCGTTGATCGTTCGCATCAATCTATAAGTGAGATAGCCCAGCAGTAATCCCAGGGCCACCCCGCCGATCACTTCCTCTCCAAAGAGCTTCAGCACCTCAACCACGGTGGAGCCTTTCCCGCCGTAAGAAGCAGTATTAAAAAGGGTGAGAAAGACAACTATTCCCACGCCGTCGTTAAACAGAGATTCCCCCACGATCTTCGCCTCCAGTTTCTTCGGTATTCCGGCTCTCTTCAGTATGCCCAACACGGCAATGGGATCGGTAGGCGAAATGAGTGCCCCAAAGAGCAGACAGTAAATAAAATCGATGTGAAAATTGAGAACAGGCAAAATATAATAGAGGCTCGTGCCCACCAGAAAAGTGGAGACCAGCACTCCAAAGGTCGCAAAGGCCAGTACCGGCCACCGCTGCACCCTCAGTTTTTCAGAATTGGTGTGAAGAGCTCCGGCAAAAAGAATGAAACTTAGCATAACATCCAGAAGTACAGATCTAAAATCAATACTGTTCACCAGCTCCTTTTCAGCATTCAGCAGCGTATCGTTAACAAATGAAAGGGCGAAGATCCCAAGCGTAAAACCGATTGTAATGATCATCAAACCAATGACGTTCGGGAGCCTGAGAAAACGGACGTTGATATACCCAAACAGTGCAGCAAGGGCAACAAGCACGGTAAAAATGAGGTAATAATCCATATATCTTTCGCTAAATACTAAAGGTGAACTCCTTAAATATAAAGGAAAGAAAAGAAAAAAGCCCCTGAAAAAAGGGCTTTAAAGAAAGTTTGACAATTGTTCCCTGCGGAACCGGCTCGCAACTCCCGGAAAATCGTCAGACTGTTTTATTTTTCTCCGGAATAGCCGAATCTTCTCAATTGCCTGGAATCGCTGCGCCAGTTCTTGTTCACTTTTACATACAGCTCGAGATGCACCTGTTTTCCGAAGAATTTCTCAAGATCCTTACGCGCTTCCACCCCCACTCTTTTAAGAGCCGAACCCTTATGACCAATGATGATCCCTTTTTGTGTTTCCCTTTCTACCATGATCACACTGCGCATCCTGATAATCTCTTCTTCCTCAAAAAATTCCTGAGTATCGATCTCCACACTGTATGGAATCTCTTTTTTGTAATGCATCAGGATCTTTTCCCTGATGATCTCGTTCACGAAAAAACGCTCGGGTTTATCGGTAAGCGTGTCTTTAGGATAAAAGGCAGGAGATTCCGGCAACAGCTCAACGATGCGGTTAAAGACTTCAGCCACATTGAATCCTTCCAGGGCCGAAATTGGGTAAATTTCAGCATTAGGCACCTTCTCTTTCCACAGCTGCACCTGCTCCTCCAACTGCTCCTGGTTCGATTTATCGATCTTGTTCAGCAGTAAAAGAACAGGGATTTCAGCGTGAATGATCTTTCTGAAAAAAGACTCGTCTTTAAGCTCCTGTTCGCCCACTTCCACCATATAGATCAGCACATCGGCATCTTCAAAAGCAGATTTCACAAAATCCATCATCGATTCCTGAAGCTGATAGGCCGGTTTGATGATCCCCGGAGTATCACTAAGGATCACCTGGAAATCTTCTCCATTCACGATCCCCAGAATACGGTGCCTCGTGGTTTGTGCCTTAGAGGTAATGATCGACAACCGCTCCCCCACAAAGGCGTTCATCAAAGTAGATTTTCCCACATTGGGATTTCCGATAATGTTTACAAATCCTGCTTTATGTGCCATAACTTTTCAATTGCATTTCTTTTGCAAAAATAGGAACTAATCGGGCAAAGCCATCGACAAAATAGAACCGAAATTTTAAAATGTACTGAAAATGAGCTAATTTTAAGTAAGAATCTGTTTACAAACAGCTGGTTTCCAGATTCAGTGCCCCTTCTTCCAACCGAAAAACTCATAAGCGATGAACAGATATAAAAAGATCATAGAAGATCTTCTTGCTTCCGCCGGCATTGAGATTAACGGGAGCCATCCCTGGGATATCCATATCAAGAATGACAATTTTTACCGGCGGGTTTTAAAGCAGGGTTCTATAGGCCTGGGCGAATCTTATATGGAAGACTGGTGGGAATGCGCAAAGCTGGACGAATTCCTTGACCGCCTCTTTTCAGCAGATCCCGAGAAAAAGATCAAAGAAAATATTAAGCTGAAATGGCTAATTCTGAAGGCACGCCTTTTTAATCTTCAGACGAAAAAGAAGGCGGAAAAATCGATCGCCAGCCACTACAATATAGGAAACCGGCTGTATGAGGAAATGCTGGACCCCTTGATGATGTATTCGTGTGGCTACTGGCAGGATGCACAAAACCTGGAACAGGCTCAGGAAAATAAACTGGAACTTATATGCCGAAAACTGAAGCTGGAACCCGGACAAAAAGTACTGGACGTAGGTTGTGGTTGGGGAGGTTTCGCCTGGTATGCCGCAAAGAATTACCAGGTAGAGGTAGTAGGCATTACTATTTCAAAAGAACAGCATGAATTGGCCCAGAAGCGTTGCAAAGATCTGCCGGTAGAGATCCGCCTGCAGGATTATCGCGATTTACATGAGAAATTTGACCGGATTGTTTCCATCGGAATGCTGGAGCATGTGGGGCATCGCAATTACAGAAGATATATGGAGGTTATTCAACGCAACCTGAAGGAGGACGGAATTTGTCTGCTGCATTTTATAGGCGGAAATGAATCTTGCTATACCACCGATCCCTGGATCAACAAATACATCTTTCCGGAAGGCCTTATTCCATCAATCACCCAGATAGGGCAGGCCCTGGAGGATAAACTCATTTTGCAGGACTGGCATAACTTCGGCCTCTATTATGACCAGACCCTGATGGCCTGGCACAAGAATTTTAAGGAAGCCTGGCCCGCTCTCAAGGAGACCTACAACAATTTCTTCTATAAGATGTGGGAGTTCTATCTTTGTGCTTCAGCTGCTTCATTTCGGGCAAAAAGGCTGAACCTCTGGCAGCTGGTCCTTACCAGGAAAGAATTTCCCGAGCTGTATAACCCGGTAAGGCAAACTCACCTGGCGACAAACAACTAAAAGGACTCATAAATCATTGATATATCGATAATTATATCCCTTTATTTTTATTAAAGTCTTAAAAATCAGGAGGTCTTACCGGCTAAACTTTCCTATTAAATTTATTTGGCTATTTTTGCCGGCTCTTATGAAGCAAGGACGAGAAATAACATCATCCCCACTAACCCCACCATAGCCCTCCGGCAGTTTTCCAGGCAGCCGGTTTAGCCGAACGATTTTCAAACTCAACCTTTTACCTTTTTTGATATGCAAAAGATTCTAAACCTTTTTGATTTTTCCCAAAAAGTAGACTATAAAACCGAGGTTCTCGCAGGACTGACGGTCGCGCTCGCCCTCATTCCCGAGGCCGTCGCTTTCGCCATGATCGCGCATCTCTCTCCTCTCACAGGGCTTTACGCCGCTTTTGTGATGGGATTGATCACTGCCGTGTTTGGAGGCAGACCGGGAATGATCTCGGGAGCTACCGGAGCCGTGGCCGTAGTAATCGTGAGCCTTTCCATTACTTACGGGCCAGAATATATCTTTGCCACGGTGATTCTGGCCGGAATTATTCAGATATTAGCCGGAGTCCTGAAACTCGGAAAACTCATCAGGCTGGTGCCTCAATCGGTGATCTTCGGATTTTTGAACGGGCTGGCGATCATCATTTTCTCTTCACAGTTTGCCCAGTTCAAAACGCTGAACGATGCCGGGGAAATGGTGTGGATGACGGGACAACCCATGTATATCTTCATGGGGCTGGTGCTTATCACCATGGTCATCATCTGGGGATTCCCAAAGATCACCAAGGTAATTCCCGCTTCTCTTACTGCAATTCTGGTCATTTTCGGGATCGTTTTGTTCTTCGATATCGACACCAGGAATGTGGGCGATATTGCATCGATTAGTGGTGGGTTTCCACCTTTCCACATTCCGATGGTTCCCTTTAACATGGAGACCTTGAAGATCGTATTTCCTTACGCGGCCATCATGGCCGGAGTTGGTTTGATCGAGAGTTTATTAACGCTGAACGTGATCGACGAGATCACCGAAACCCGCGGAAGTGGCAATAAGGAATGTGTGGCCCAGGGGACGGCTAATATCCTCTCAGGGTTTTTCTCAGGAATGGGAGGCTGCGCCATGATCGGGCAGAGCCTTATCAACACTTCTTCAGGAGCAAGGGCAAGGCTGTCGGGTATAGTTGCCGCCATTATGCTGCTCGTCTTCATTATGTTTGGAGCCGATCTTATTGAAAAACTTCCAATGGCTGCCCTAACAGGGGTAATGATCATGGTTGCGGTAGGAACCTTTGAATGGGCAAGCCTGCGCACGCTAAATAAAATGCCTAAATCTGATGTACTGGTAATGGTCTTGGTGACCGTGGTGACCGTGCTGCTGCACAACCTCGCCCTGGCCGTGCTTATAGGAGTTATTATTTCAGCTTTGGTATTTGCCTGGGATAATGCGAAAAGGATCCGGGCCAGAAAAAGCATCGACGAAAACGGCGTGAAACACTATGAGATCTACGGTCCTCTTTTCTTCGGATCGGTGCAGACGTTCAGCGACAAATTCGACGTTTTGAATGATCCGGATGAGGTGATCATCGACTTTTCTGAAAGTCGCATCGTCGACATGTCGGGCATCGAAGCCCTTAATAAACTTACAGAGCGATACCTGCTTCAGGGAAAAACGCTTCATCTAAGGCATCTAAGCGCCGACTGCAGACGCCTTCTAAAAGATGCTGATAAAATTATTGAAGTTAACATCCTGGAGGATCCTACTTACAAAGTTGCTGTAGATAAGATCTAAAGGATAAGGGGAAGTAGAACAGCTTCCCCTTTTTCTATTCTTCTTCAAGCGAAGTAAAAGACTTGATTGCCGCATTCGGCTCAATAATATTATTGCCGCTCCAGAACTCGGGATGGTATTTTTTGAAGACCTCATATTCAAAGGCGGCAGAAGTTTCCAGGTTTTCAAATTCCGGTTTTTGCAAAGGCCCGCTTTCATAAATAAGTAGCTGGGTTTTATTGACGTTACTTACGTTGATATCCATCTCCAGATCCAGCTCATCCAGTTTTTTCTTCCATAGAAATTTGCCTTTTTTCACCAGGAAGGTGAGCGGCCGTTCTATTCCCACCGTGGTTCCTCTTTCTTCTTCCAGATATTTCAGGTTGTATTTTCCTTCTTCATCCCGATTAAAGATTACTTTACCGCGGTGCACATCATCTATGGAGCTTATTCCTAAAAGCCGGAATTTCTTAAGCGGCCTCAGGTTTGTGAAGTCCATCCGGTGAACGCCGAAATCCTGCGTATTCACATAGATTCTTCCTTTATAATCTGCCTTCCTTTTAGGTTTGAAGGAAATTATATATACCAAAGAATTGTCCAATTGGGCAAACCCTTCCACCTTAAAATCATATTTCCTGGTTTTCTCAAAAACATCAAGATCAAGATCTTCCTTCCAGAACATTTTTGAAATCTTCCCTGCCACAAGATTCTGAGCCTGGTTTTTAATATTCTTCCGCTTTTCAAGCTCTTCTTTTTCTTTCTCTTCGGCAGTTTTCTCCTTCGGTTTTTCAGCCTCCTTACCCTCTTCAATTTCCTTGTTTAATTCTTCGGAATCCATCTTCACCCCAATAATTCCCGATTTCACCTTCAGATAAGTACCCGCTCCCACTTTTTTCTGTAAGATTTTTTCTATTCTTTGGTTTAGTTCCTCGAAAGATTCGGTATTTACCGGGTTATCAAGTTTATCCGCCTTTAGCAGCTGCACCTTCTGGGAATCATAATTTCCGTAGAGCTCTCCCAGATATTCATTATAGCTGGCAATATGCTGCGGTATTTTCGCTTCCACTTCATCCATAAAATTCTGATCCAGTTCGGGCATGCTGCTCTCTTCAACTTTAAGGTCGAAATTATTGACATGGTCGAAGAAAGAATTGCGCAAAAAGAATTTCTTCCGGGTCAATCCAGCATCGTAATTACTGTCCACACGGGCGATCACGCGTTCCATGATCTCTTCGCCGGTGAGGTTCTTATTCGATAGAAATACATCATCAAGCTGAATGCTGGATGGTTTCAGGAAAATAGTATCATCAGAAATTTTATTCACTTTGCAGGTTAGCGCATCGTAGCCGAGGCAGGAGATGCTTATGCTATCGGTTTCCGCGGAAATAATACTGAAGCGGCCTTCATCATTGGTGATCGCGCCCTGGTGAGGTGCATATTGTACGGTAGCAAAAGGCACTGCTGACCCGGTTCTGGAATCGAGTACTACGCCCGAAATCTCCTGGGCCGAAAGTGAGGAAATCTTTAACAGCACAAATGCCAAAAGCAGGAATAAACTCTTCTTCATAATTACAGAATCTCTAAATAAGACGACTTTCCATTGCTTTTGTTACTTTCTGGCTGAAGGAAAGACTCAAAAAAACCGGCAGATCTTCCGGGCATGCTTCACCCGCCAAACTTCTTGAACCCATCTTCCCCGGTTTTTTTTATGAATAAGCATCGCAAAAGAGCAGGTCGGAATTCGGGGAATTTTGACCTGCCCTTTTTTTTCTCTTCGGAAGGCAAAGTGGCAGAAGTCCTCTGCTCTTCAGAAAAAGCTGAATGCCCCACTCCTTATGGTATGTGAAATTTTTGAAATTGATTTTTATCATTTAAAAGCTCCTGCAAACGGACTAATTTTAAGGAAAAGTCGCCGTCATGAAGAACATTCTTATTCCCACCGATTTCTCATCCTGCGCAAACCACGCCACCTCAATAGGCCTTGAAATAGCCAAAAAGCTCAAAGCAAATGTCACTTTTCTCCACCTGGCGTGGACTCCGGCAGAATGGAGTAAAATGCCCATAGAAAGGGAAGGTTTTTTCCCTGAAACAAAGGCCGCCATAGCCGATGCGAAGGACAGTCTGCTACAACTGGAGCGGCGTGCAGAAAAATCGGGCGTACAGGCAGAGACAAACCTGGTCTTTAATTCAAATATACAAGAGCTCAGGAAGTACATCGACGAAGAGGACTACAGCCTGGTGGTCATGGGAACCCACGGCAGCAGCGGACTTGAAAAATTGATCGGCTCCAATACGCGGGAGGTCATTAACCATTCTCCCGTTCCAGTGCTTGCCGTAAAGAAACAGGACAAACCGCTTCCGTTCAAAAAGGTCGTCATTGCTTCCGATTTTAAGGAAAAATCCCAGAAAGGTTTTGAGAAGATCCTGCAAATAGCTTTGCAGTTGGGACTGGAAACCGAAATCCTTTTTGTGAACGTCCCCTACAGTTTTACCGAAACTGAAGAAATAGAAAAAATGATGGATTTTTTCCTGTTACCACACCAGAATGAGCAGATAACCCGCAAAGTGATCAATGCCAGGAATGAGGAACGGGGAATTCAACTGTACATGCAAACAAACCATCCCAGCCTTATAGCGACTATTTCTCATGGCCACTCGGGCTTAGGAAACCTTTTCAGGACCAGCATTACCGAGAATATTATCAATCATTTTGATCTGCCCGTTCTAAGCATTCGCATGAAAGAGAAGTCTTAAGGCAGCCTGACCCTGAAATTGCCATCATGGACCACCTTTTTCGTCAAATCCTGAGCGTTGTAGCCTTCAAAGTCAAAGCGACCTTCCACCACTGCACCCTCGTCCAGAATAATCTCTACCCTGGCCGCAGCATTCCGGTTTCCCGAAAGAGAGGATTCCCAATTGCCCTGGGGTGAGAGCTTCACATAGCCAATCTTCGCAGGACTGATAAAGTTATTGCTGATATTATACATTTTTACACCCTGGTAGTTCTGGATCAAAAACCAGATAGCCTCTCCGTTCTGAAGGCGCCCTTCCACCTGCAGGTTCACCGCACCATCGTCGGCAAGGATCCTGCTCGACTTAAATTCGCCAACATTGTGATCTACTTTAAAATCGATTCCGTCTATAGTAGCGGACATATATTGATCATCCTGATCAGACACATTATCTTTGCTGCATCCGAAAACCAAAAGAATTGCTAAATACAAGCAGCATACCGAAGAATTCAGAATAGTTTTCATAATTTCAGATATTTTTGGGGAGAGAAGCTTCTAAGTTAGGCCGGTGGAAATTCGAATCCTATAAGGCAATTCCCCCCAAATAAGACGGCAATATTCTGCACCAACAGAAATTACCATCTACGGAAATGCCCTGATTTCAGCCTGTTCGGGAAGTTTTAGGTCTATTTTGGCCAATTTGGCCTGCTTCTTGCGAATATCAGAAGGATTAAAAACCTCAGCATAAAACAAGGCCAATTATGAAAAAGAACCTCTTATTTAGTTTAGTCTTTCTATTTACTGCACTCGCAGCCAACGCCCAGGAATGGCAAACCGACCTCAAAACTGCCGAAAATATTGCCCAAAAAGAAAATAAAGAGATTATCCTCGTTTTTCAGGGTTCTGACTGGTGCGCTCCTTGTATCAAGTTGGACCGCGAAATTTGGAGCACCGATAAATTTCAGGACTATGCCAGCGAACATTATGTACTGCTACTAGCCGATTTTCCGCGAAAGAAGAAGAATCAGCTAAGCCCGGAGCAGCAGGAAAAGAATAAAAAGCTTGCAGCAACCTACAATCAGCAGGGATTTTTCCCGTTAGTAGTGGTATTAAACGAAAAGGGAAAAGTGTTGGGAAAAACAGGTTATAAGAAAACCTCTCCCGAAGAGTATATCGAATTGCTAAATTCCTTTAAAAGCTGATTTTGAAAAAATTATTTCTTCTTTCGACCCTTCTCTTCTTCTCGGCAAATTTGTTCTCACAGCAAATTTACAATCGCACCCTGAAACTTATGGGCAGTCGCTTTGATATCACCGTGGTTGCGGCAGATTCTTCAGAAGCCGACAAAGATATCGAGATGGCAATCGGGGAGATTAACCGCATAGAAAAAGTGATTTCTTCCTGGGATCCTAAATCCCAGACATCCCAGATCAACCGGAATGCGGGCATCAAACCCGTAAAGGTGAGTCCGGAATTATTTTCGCTCATCGAAAGAGCCAAGGGAATTTCCCGCCTCACCGACGGCGCCTTTGACATTAGTTACGCCTCGATGGACAAGATCTGGAAGTTTGACGGGAGCATGACCAAAATGCCTTCCGAAGAAGAGATTACCGCTTCGGTTTCAGAAGTAGGTTACCAAAACATTATTCTCGACAAGGAGAACTCAACGGTTTTTTTAAAACTACCGGGCATGAAAATAGGCTTTGGAGCTATTGGCAAAGGCTATGCCGCCGATAAAGCCAAGGCATTACTTATGGAAAAAGGTGTGTCTGCCGGCATTATAAATGCTTCAGGCGACATGAATACCTGGGGGAAACAGCCTGGCGGCAAAGATTGGGAAGTGGCCATTACGAATCCCATGAACAAGAATAAGGCATTCGCCTTGCTTCCTTTAAAACAGGGAGCCGTCGTTACATCGGGCGATTATGAAAAGTTCGTGACTTTTAACGGCGTACGCTACGCCCACATCATCAACCCAAAAACGGGTTATCCCTCGACAGGGATTATCAGCGCGACGGTTTTCGCCCCAAAAGCTGAACTTGCCGATGCCCTGGCCACTTCGGTATTTGTGATGGGAAAAGATGTTGGCATTAACCGTATTGATCAACTGCCGCAGATAGAATGTATCGTTATTGATGATAAAGGGAATATTTTCACTTCAAAAAACATTAAAATAGATCCAGAATGATAAAGAGAATCTTCACCGCGTGCTTCCTTGCAGGCCTCTTCAGCTCTTGCGTGGCCGTAAAGGAATATGAAATGGTAAATATCAACGATCCCGACATGGAACTTTCTGCTAAAAAAGTAGATCGGTTTAGCACTAATTTCCAGTCTTACCGAGAGGCAGCCTCTGGCGCTAATGGAGGGAAAACCGGTGGTGGCTGTGGTTGTAACTAATCACAGGGAAAACTTAAGATTAGCTTAATTAACCTAAAATTAATTTTGTTCTCAAAATATATTGGGAACTTTATAGTTATAAATCAAATGGAGAACAATCCCAGCCCTAATATCCCGATGCGAAAACTTATAGCCCTTCCCCTGCTACTGTGCTTCTCACTGACTTTTGCCCAAAATCCTGCGGACTCCACCAGTGTATATAAGAAAAGGGTACTGCAATCTTCTGAAGTGGATTTTTTGTCCAGCTATTATTCCCAGGATGGTGACAATGCCTCGGTATCTGGAGGAATAGGTTCCGAAAAACTTACTGATTTCACACCAACAGTAGTAGTGAGGATTCCCCTGAACGATGATGATGTGCTTTCGGTTGATGCGGGAATTTCAGCCTACACTTCTGCTTCCTCAAGTAATTTGAATCCTTTCGACGGCCGCAAAGGCGGCTCTTCTCATTCGGTGGTTTCGGGAGCCTCTCAGGGCTATGTCGTCACTACGAATGATAATTCCTATAGCGGTCCTGTGGGAAGTCCCTGGGTAGCGTCTTCGGGAGCTTCCCAAAGCGATACCTGGGCAGGAGCAACCTTAGGCTATTCTCACAGTTCAGATAGCAGGAATACCGTATGGGATGCAGAACTCTCTGTAGCTAACGAATTTGACTACTCGTCCTTTGGCTTTGGCGGAGGTATCACTCAGCTTTTCAATGAAAAGAACACCACGGTGGGACTAAACGCAAAGGTATATTTAGATTCCTGGAATCCGCGGTATCCTACCGAATTGGATTCATACCTGGAAGTGGGAGGCAATTTGAATGCGGGTTTCTTTAGCTCTGTAAATATTTGGGATCAACAGCAATTACTCAGTAATGACTGGCATCCTGTGTCGGGCTTTGCTTTAATTGACCAGAAATCCAGAAACTCCTACTCACTTTCGCTCAGCCTTTCCCAGATCCTGAATAAAAATGCACAGGTACAATTAATTTTTGACGTTGTCAAACAACAAGGATGGCTGGCTAACCCTATGCAACGGGTGTATTTCCAGGATGTCCCGAATTACTACATAGGAAATCCTGAAAGTATTCCATATTATACTACTCCCCGAAACAGGGACGTTTTTCAGCTTGCTGATGACTTTGAGCGCCTGCCCGATTCCCGGTTAAAATTTCCCGTAGGAATCCGGTTCAATTATTTCATTAACGAAATCCTGGCTCTACGCACTTATTATCGTTATTACACCGATGATTGGGGCGTACATTCAAATACCGCGCAGCTCGAAATTCCTGTAAAGATCTCCGATAAATTTACCCTTTATCCATCTTACCGGTATTATGATCAGACTGCGGCCGATTATTTCGCCCCTTATGAACAGCATGTTTCGACAGAACAATACTATACCTCCGACTATGACCTTTCTAAATTCCAGGCCAATCAGTATGGCTTCGGAATTAACTATACCGACATTTTCACGAAATTCCATATCTGGCAGCTCGGCCTGAAAAGCATCGACCTGAAGTATAATCACTACTCGAGAGACACGGGGCTTTCTGCCGATATTATTTCAGGAGATCTGCATTTTGTACTGAATTAGCAGCTTTTCGATTTTACCGACAAAACACAAATGGGGAGTATTCCCCATTTTTTTTTAGGATTTTTTGAAGTTGATTTGAAGATTCCAGTCGCAACTTCTAATCAAACCAAAAACTATGAAAATCCGTTCAAATTCCCTTAGGTCTCTTTCGCTTCTTCTGTTGATCACTGTTCTTCTGTTCTTTGAAAGTTGTAAAGACAAAGAATATCAAGATGCAGAACAGAATGCTGACACCACAGCCATGAGTAAAGAAGACTATATTAAAAGAGGCGAATACCTGGTCACCAGCATTGGCTGCGCAGACTGTCATTCCCCCAAAAGGATGAGAGAGATGGGGCCTGAAGAAGTCGCAGAACTGAAACTCTCGGGCTACCAGTCCGATTCCATACTTCCGAAAATAGAGCAGAGCAATTTGAAGGAAGGGTGGACGCTTTTCTCTCCCGACAATACCGCTGCTGTAGGACCCTGGGGCGTTTCCTTTGCCGGTAATATAACCTCTGATAATACAGGGATTGGTAGTTGGACACTGGATCAATTCAAGACCGCTATGCGGGAAGGAAAATTCAAAGGCATGAAAGACGGAAGAGATCTTTTACCGCCAATGCCATGGCCAAGCTTCGCGAATCTAAATGACGAAGATCTCGAATCAATCTTTCGTTACCTGCAGAGCACCAAACCAGTTAAAAATATGGTGCCACCTCCTATCCCTCCCACCAAACTGGATAGTCTCTGGAAAGGTTAGAAATTCCATATCTAAATCGGGAAAAGCAGAACAGAATTCTGAAATTGCCTGATTTTATTGAAGTTTTTTATCATCATCCCCAAGCATAAAGGCTTTTATAGCAGTATCGGTCAATTGCGGATTGGCTCCTTCTTTACCCGCCACCAATGCACCCACGGCACAGGCAAAATCAAGGGCTTCCTGTGGCGCATCTTCCTGAAATAACTTTGCGACCAGGCTTGCCAGGAATGAATCTCCGGCGCCTACCGTATCTTTAACTTCGATCTTATAGCCGCTGTTGTAGTAGAGTTTTCCATCGCGAAAAAGCACAGCTCCATGCTTCCCTTTGGTCACACAAATAGTTTTGGCGGAAGATTTTTCAGCAATAAAATTCAGGTTTTGCTCCAGGGAATTGTAGGAAGAACCAAGTAATTCGGCAATCTCAAAAAGTTCATCGTCATTGAATTTGATAAAATCAGCATGAGAGATTAGTTGAAGCAGAAGGCCTTTGTTGTAATGCGGAGGTCTTAAATTAAAATCCAACACGCTGTATTTTGCCTTCGGAAGAAGTTCAAAAAGCGTATTGCGGCTCACCTCATCCCGACACACCAGGCTTCCGAAGATAAAAACATCAGCTTCAGCAACCGATTGCAGCATCTCCCCGGATAATTCGATCTTATCCCACGCCGAGGGATAGGCGATCTCATAGCTGGCCGACCCACCGGCAGACAAACTTACCTTTACCATCCCGGTTGGAAATTCCTCCTCTTCCGCAATGTTCCGCACCTCCACATTGTTGGAACGCAGGTAAGAAAGCAGCTCCTTCCCCTTTTGATCGGCACCGACCTTACTTATCATTTCCGTAAGGATTCCGAAGCCAGCAAGACGTGAAGCCACGTTCAAAGGTGCGCCTCCTATCCTTTCCTCATCGGGAAATACATCCCATAAAACTTCTCCGAAACAAACCGCTTTTATCTTTTTTGACATTGTTCAATCTTAAGTGTTTATCTCAATTTCTTCACTCTTACTTACCACGGGCAAGCCTTTCTTTTCTTTGCCGGCTAATATTCTCTGACAGAACTTCGAGTTCCTGCCCCTTGGTTTCGGGCATATAGAACCTCACCCACAGTAGCTGCAGTACCATCATGAAGGTGAAGATTCCAAAAACCACCGGAGCACCGATAGACTGAAACAAGAATGGAATGAAGGAGGGAATAAGCGCCGCCAGCACCCAGTGAACCGATGATCCGAAAGACTGACCGTTGGCGCGCAGATGATTTGGAAATATTTCAGAAATAAATACCCAAATCACAGCTCCCTGGCCTATCGCATGAGCAGCTATAAAAACGAAAAAGAAAACGGGAACATATAATCCCGGCCAGTTAAGCTGGAAAGCAAGGGTTACCAGTCCCAGGGAAAGAATATAACCTACGGAACCTATGTACATCAGTTTTTTTCTTCCCGACCTGTCTATAAGTGCGACTCCAATAAGGGTAAAGATGAGATTGATGGCTCCAATGCCAATACTGCTCAAAAAAGCCGATGATTCTTCCAGACCAGACATTTCGAATATCCGTGGGGCATAGTACAAAAAAGCATTGATCCCTGAAAATTGATTGAAAAAGGCGATAAAAAAAGCCAGAAACAGCGGATATGAGTATTTCGACCTGAAAATACTGTCATTGCTATCTTCCTTTTCATGATCTTTTACAATGATCGCCAGCTCCTTTTCTGAATCTTTATCTGGATAGATCATATTCAGGATTTCCTTTGCCTTTTGGGCGTTGTTGCGGTAGATAATCAGCCAACGCGGACTTTGTGGTACCGTAAGCACCAGGAGCGTATAAATGAGGGCAGGAAAGGCCTCCATCCCAATCATCCATCTCCAGGCATGTTCCCCGATATCTTTGAGAAAATAATTGGAGACATAAGCCATGAGGATTCCAAAAACGATATTGAACTGGTATAGCGCCACCAACCTACCCCTTTTTGAAGCCGGCGCAATTTCTGAAACGTAAGAGGGTGCAGCGATCGTGGAAACTCCTACGCCGACACCTCCCAAAAACCGGAAAAAAGCGAACATATAAGGATCATTGGCCAGGGCCGAACCGGCAGCGGAGACAAAATACAGCACCCCAATCCAGAACAGCGTAGTTTTTCTTCCAAGCCGGTTGGTGGGAAAGGAACCGAATATGGCTCCCAGCACGGTGCCCCAAAGCGCCATCGACATCACTACCAGTCCATGAAAGAGATCGCTAGTACCCCAAAGAAGCTGCAGTTGCTTGTCGGCACCCGAAATAACCACAGTGTCAAATCCGAAAAGGAATCCGGCCAGCGCCACTACGATTGACCAGTACAAAAGTTTGTTTGGATTCATACTATTTCGGGTTTAAGGAAGCCCGCAGCTTCGATTTTTATACTTCAGAGATGCGACGTAAGGTGCCACAAGCTTTTCAATATCGGAATTTTTCCGCAGAAAGCCTGATCTTTAGCCAAATAGGTCGTATTCGAAACAGTTTACCAGATCCTCTGCATCCTGCTGAGGCTAAGCTGGCTGATGATTGCCGCCGGAGACGCTTTGATCTTCACTTCGGAATAAGGCTCCGAAGGAAAGACCTGATTGGTCATGGAATACCTGCCGTCATTCAGAAAAATCTCCACGGAAGAACGGTCCAGAAAAATATCGAATTTCATCTTATCGAGATCAGGAAGCTTCATCTTCTGCATATCCGGGGCAAACTTTTCACTAAAGTCGGTTTTTCCGGAGTTTATACGGTCGGTGTACAACAAAGAATTCTGGGCGCGGTAGCCCATCACGAATTTCTCGCCGGAAGCATTTGAAAAGACGATCTGAAAATCACTATGAACATTTTGGAGCTCAAAAGATAATTTTGCCTGCGAAAGATCGAATTTCTTCTGAAAAGAGGTGTCTCCGGTAATTTTGGATTTGGTGAATTCCTGACGCGTTATTGCAGAAACATTTTCTACGGGAAAGGAGGTGAGAAAATAACCATTTTCATCCTTGTGTAATTTCAGCCTTCGGGGGAGGGTCATGGCGCTCCTCCAGCCTTTCGTGGGAATCTGCTGACCATAGTTCCAGTTGTTCATCCAGCCAATAAGAATCCGTTCATCATCTGGAGCGTTATTGAAAGTCACTCCCGCATAATTGTCGGTGCCGTAATCCAGCCACAGGTTTTCAGTTTGGTTAGTTGTAAAATCCTTCCCGTCATAATCTCCGATAAAATATCTCGTTCCCGAGCCGCCATTGGGCGCTCCCGGATTATGACTAATAATCAGCACCCACTTCTGCACATTATCGCCTTCGGCCTTAAGAGGAAACAGATCTGGACATTCCCAAACCCCTAATTTCTCATCCACCGGATCGGTAAACTCGCTTACTTTCTCCCATTTTTTCAGGTTTGAAGAACTGTATAATTCCAGGTGATCTCCGGCGGCAAGAATCATTTTCCAGCTATCGGTCTTTGGATCCCAAAATACCTTCGGATCTCTAAAGTCGCGCTTTCCGGGATTCGGAAGTACGGGATTTCCGGAATACTTTTCCCAGGTTTTGCCTTCATCAGTGCTGTAGGCGATGCCCTGGCTTTGGTAATCTTTATCGCCGGCTTTTTCTTTTTCAGCATTATGATAAGTAAAAATGGCCACCATGGCATTTTCTCCAAAACCGGCCGTATTTCTTTTGTCGATCACTGCGCTCCCCGAAAAAATATAGCCGAGGCTATCGGGATAGAGAGCAATAGGCTTTTGCTGCCAGTGAACCAGATCCTTGCTTACCGCATGCCCCCAATGCATTGGCCCCCAAACCGTGCTGTCAGGGTAATGTTGGAAGAACATATGCCAGGTATCGTGAAAATAGACCAGACCATTGGGATCGTTCATCCATTTTTCGCGGGGAGAAAAATGGTACTGGGGCCGGTACTGTTCATTGTAGCTAACAGAATCGGCGGGATGCGCAGACTGCTTCTGCCCCTCCTCCTTTTTCTCTTTGCAAGAGAATAGGAACAGGCACAGGCAGATCGTGTAAATACCTGTCTTCATAATTTATGATTAGCCGGCCTCTGGCCGTGATTTCGCTCTAAAAAGGAATCGCTTCCACCTCAAGCCCCGCATTCGCCTCCAGCTCCACCATGACCTTGAAATGCTTTTGTTCTACCGTCACCTCCAAAATCTGCAGCTGCTCCAGATGACCCGAAAGAAATATTCCCGCCAATGGCTGTAGGCGGTTACTCAACTTCTCATTTGCCTGCTCCAGCTGCTTCCTGATGTGAGGCCGGAAATCGATACTCATCTTCTTTTTCAACTTTCCATAAAAAAGGCCGTTTATCATGGTCTGCAGCGTCTTGTTCAGCAACCAGTTGTGCATGTGACTCTCCAGTTTATAGTCCTTTATGCCAAGCTCCTCCTGATCTTCATCAAAAAACAGGGAAGCGTGTACACTAAGAGAAACTACCCTATTGTGGAAGAACGAAGTCAGCATTTTTACCTGAAGCTCAACCGAAATATCATATTCTTCTTTCGGGCTTTTTTGAAAAGAAAGACCAAGAACCGAGGCGTAATTGGTCATTTTCCCGTTTTTATCTTCATGGCCGATTGTTTCTCCTATGAAGGAATCACGAAGGAATTCCTCTATCGCCCCAAAGCTGATCCTCACGGGAAGTTTCAACATGATCTTTTCTTCTGAACTATTCTGCATTTTTCTTCTTTTGCCTGTGGTTTTCCTAAAAATAGGCAATTCTTTTGATTTTCCCACGGAAAGCTACATTAGCAGCTTTTCAGAAAGAACAAATTTCATTTTCTTATTTTCACAGTTGAAAAAATATTTCGCCAACATGCAGAAGAGCCTCTTTAAAATAACCAAAATGGATTGTCCTTCAGAAGAAAACCTGATAAGGATGAAGCTGCAGGACCTCGGACAGATACACAATCTGAAATTCGATATTCCCAACCGGGAACTGACGGTGTTTCACACGGGCGATACACAATCTATTGAAAACTCCCTGGACCGGCTCAATCTTGGCAGCAGGAAGATCTCTACGGAAGAGACTGAAAACCTTGAGCTGGTAGAGAACACCAGTCAAAAAAAGCTTTTATGGGCGGTACTGGCGATCAATTTCGCCTTCTTCGGAATAGAAATGACCACAGGTTTGATCTCCAGGTCGATGGGTCTCGTGGCAGATAGTCTTGATATGCTCGCCGACTCCTTTGTTTACGGACTCAGCCTTTTTGCCGTGGGCGGAACCGTGCTACGGAAGAAAAAAATAGCAAAATTAGCCGGTTATTTCCAGATAATCCTCGCCTTACTCGGCTTTGCTGAAGTATTGCGCCGATTCTTTGGGCATGAAATTATGCCCAATTTCAGGACCATGATCATCGTTTCCATTTTTGCACTCCTGGCTAACGGCCTTTGTCTTTATCTTCTTCAGAAATCCAAAAGTAAGGAAGCGCACATGCAGGCGAGCATGATCTTCACCTCAAATGACGTTATTATCAACACCGGGGTTATCCTGGCCGGTTTTCTGGTTCATTGGTTGCACACCGGGATTCCTGACCTGGTGATCGGGATGATCGTATTTGTAGTGGTCATACAGGGCGCTGTGAGAATTCTCAAGTTGAGCAGGTGAGATTGCCACGGCTTCGCCTCGTAATGACGGGAGCTAAAAAATATCTTTGAAAATATATTGTGAGTGATACTGCCCCAAAGCTTCGGGGGAACCAATGACCCCTAAAATAAAAAAACCCTATAACTCAACGTATATAGGACCTCTTTGAACTTATTTGTGAGTGATACTGCCCCGAAGCATCGGGGGAGCCAGTGACCCCTGAAACAAAAAAACCCTACAAACGTAATGTCTATAAGGCATCTTAAAAATTCTTCGTGAGTGATACTGGATTCGAACCAGTGACCCCTACCCTGTCAAGGTAGTGCTCTGAACCAACTGAGCTAATCACCCATTCCTGTATGAGTACAATCAAAAAAGGCCTCCATCCTGGAAGCCTTTTCTTTGTGGGCGCGAAGGGATTCGAACCCCTGACCCCTTGGGTGTAAACCAAGTGCTCTGAACCAACTGAGCTACGCGCCCGACATCATTTTTTTTGAACTTTCACATTCTTTAGAAGTGTGTCTCTCTCTGAATGCGGATGCAAATATAGGCCAGATTTTGAATTGCACAAACTAATTTTGCAAAAAATTGAAATATTTTTTTGCTTTTATTTTCCGGCACTGGGGCCTAAGAAACAACACCCCAAGACAAATATCTCAGGGTGAAGTTTTTGACTTATTTACTTCTGTAATTCGGGTACGTTGTGATAAATATAATCTCCGTGCTGGCCGGTAAATAATTTCCCCATATCCTTCATAAAATTTGTCCTTTCAGCCTCATCGGGCCAGGCTGCTGCGGCAAGTTTGTCGTTCTCTTCAAAAGATTTCTCAATATCACCAAAATGGTCAAATATAAAAACCTCCAGCATTTCGGTTCCATTGGATCCCCAGGCATGACGATGCGTATAATAAGCTTTGATCAGGGGATTCTTATTGATCACCTTCTCGCTGTACTGCTTAAAATTATCAACTTTGCCTTCCGGATTAAAGGAAAGATCGTTGGTTTTTAAATACACCACCACAGGCTCTTTGGGAAGTTCGGCCATGTCCTTATGAAAAGGCATATCTGTATAGATCTCATCGTTGTGTCGGGAACTATAGTAACTTCTTTGTTTCTGAAGAAAAGCAGTTCTCTCGGCTTCATCAGGCCAGGCAGCCTGGATGAGCTTCTGGTTCTCAGCCTCAGCTTTCTCAATATCGCCCCAGGAATCATACATGCTTATTAGTTTAAGTTCAGAATTATCACCCGTAAAGTAATGAGTGAGAACCGCCGAACCTTTGATATAATTGTTCTTACTGGTCACTTTGTCAAAATACTCCTTCTCTGTCTTCATCCAGTCCGAAAAATCGGTGCCGGGAGCAGGGTTCCAGTGCACAGTGGTCATGGTAATGAAATGCTGCGGTTGTTCTTGTGTCGCCTCGGTTTCCTGCCCAAAAAGCTTCGGGCTGATAAATAGTGCGAAAGTCAGCACTATGGTCAATAAATGTTTAATTGTCCCCATAATAGTTAATGTTTAGGTGAATAAAAATATAATCACAGATAGCAGGAAAACCTGTACTGATCCTAATCTCATTAAAATTCGGGGAGTTAGAGCAAGACCTAAAATTCGGCGAAAAAGAAGCAATCCTTTTTCCTAAAGACCTTATTTTTTGGAGTAGCCAGCTAATATACAGCTTTTTACATCAGCTTATTGATGAAGCTATATAATTTATTCTCACAAGACTTCGGCAACCACGAAGTTACTACCGCCCACAAAAATGAGATCTTCATCAAGGGCGGCTTCCAGGGCGGCCTCGTAAGCATCTGCAACCGAAGCATACAATTTTCCCTCAAGATTATAGCTAAGAGCCCTTGCTTTTAAATCTTCGGCATCCAGGCCCCGGGGTACATCGGGTTTGCAGAAGTAATAAACAGCTTCGGTAGGGAAAAGTGGGAGCACAGCATCGAGATCTTTGTCGTTCACCGTTCCCAACACCACATGCAGCCGGTTGAACTTCTCTCTTCTTAGTTGCTGAAAAACCAGCTCCAGCCCTTCCTTGTTATGGGCAGTATCGCAGATCACCCTGGGCTTTTCCCGTAAAATATCCCAGCGTCCCTGTAAACCAGTATGAAGCTTAACGCTATTCAGGCCGTTACTGATGGCTTCCTCCGGAATTTCCCAGCCAAGCACCTTCAGCTCTTCCAGAGCGGCCAAGGTGGTCTTGATATTCTTCTGCTGATAATCGCCCTTCAGATCGGTTTCGTAATGTCGGTAAGTATGATCTTCAGCAAAAATGATCTTCGCCTCTTTTTCCGAAGCAATTTTCTGAAAAACAGGAGCTGTTTTTTCGTGTCTCTCGCCGATCACCACCGGAATGCCGGGTTTTATGATGCCAGCTTTTTCCGCAGCGATCTCCTCCAGGGTATTTCCGAGGAAAGCGGTATGATCTAATCCAATATTGGTGATCACCGAAATTTCGGGAGTGATAATATTGGTAGAATCAAGCCTGCCGCCCATACCGACCTCAACAACAGCAATATCAACCTCTTCTGAAGCAAAATGATCGAAAGCCATGCCCACCGTCATTTCGAAAAAGGAAAGACTGTTCTCTTCCAGAAAGGTTTTGTTCTGCTGAATGAAGGCCACTACCGTCTCCTGTGGGATCATCACCCCGTTGATCTTTATCCGTTCCCGAAAATCCTTGAGGTGAGGCGAAGTATAAAGTCCCACCTTATAGCCGGCTTCCTTTAGAACAGCAGCTAGCATATGCGTGGTAGAACCTTTTCCGTTAGTTCCCGCAACGTGTACAGATTTGAATTTTTTCTGCGGATCGCCTAAGACGGAAGCTAATTTTTGAGTGTTGGTAAGATCCTTTTTGAAAGCCGTTTTCCCTATGCGCTGATACATAGGTAACTGTTGAAACATCCATTCAACAGTTTCCTGATAAGACATCACTTATTCTGAAAGTTTGAAGTTGTAAATAATAGTTCCCACTTGTGTGGAAGGTGCTTTTTCATCGCTATTGAACCTGGTAGCCAAGGCGGCACGTTTGGCAGGTGCCGTAAGACAGGAAGCATTATTGGTAGTTCCTTTCACGCCTGGAGTGGCTTTTACAACCTGTCCCGACCGGTTTACCACGATTTGCACTACGACAATACCCGATTCGTTGCAATCCTGCACGAACTTCTCCTTATTGAGAGCCCTGCGGCCTCCGAGGCGATAATTCCCGTCCCCATCGAGTCCGGCGCCTTGCCCGTAGTAGGAACTGGCTTTGGGATCGCCGTTGGGATCACCTTTATCGCCGGCTAAGTTATCGTTGCCTTCCCCTCCATTTTCGGTTCCATCGCGTTCCGGGCCGTTGAGAATACTGCTCATGGCATCGGTGGTGGATTTATCTGGTTTTGGCTCAGGTTTCTTGGCCGGAGGTTGTTTTTTGGGTTTTTCAGGTTCTTTGGTCTCTACCGGAGGAGTCTTTACTTCCTTTTTCTTTTCGATCACCGGCGCCTCCTCTTTTTCCTGAGTCACGACTTTCTCTTCGATAACCGGCTTGGAAGGAGTTTCCACCTTAGGAGTGGTGGTTTTCTTTGGAGCCGATTTTATGGGTTTTGTGGGCTGGTTCTCACCCGCGCCCACATCGGAAGTTCCGAAGTTAATGGCAATACCATTTTCCGGTGGCGGATCCAGATAGGTAAATCCGAAGAACAACATCAATAAAATGATCAACACGTGTAGGATTACCGTGATGGTAAAGGATTTTTTCTCGTGTTTTGTCTTCAGCATCGCCATATTATTCCGGTTTCACCGCCAATACAATCTTGTAATTATTTCGGTTTGCAATATCCATTACTTTCACTGCCTTTTCGATAGGCACTCCTTCTTCGGCCCTTAGAATAATGGTAGGATTTTCTTCACCTGCCAGTTTCTGCTTCAAGGTGCTTTCAAGTGCCGTATTGCTCACCCGGTCCTTATTGATATAGATCTGAAGGTCTTTCGTAATACTCACCGACAGCGTTTGCTTGCTGGTGGTTTTTCCCTTTGCCTTCGGAAGGATCAGATCCAGTGCTTCAGGCGTAATAGCCGGCGAAGTAAGCATAAAGAAAATGAGCAGCAGGAACACAATATCGGTCATGGAGCTCATGCTGAACTCCGGACTTATTTTATTTCGGCCTCTTAAATTCATATTAAGCTGGTTCGTTTAGAAGGTCCAGGAAGTCTACTGCCGTGGCTTCCATCTGATGGATCACTTTATCGGTCTTCACCACCAGGTGATTGTAACCGATGTAAGCAATGATCCCTACAATAAGCCCTGCTACCGTAGTAGTCATGGCTGTATAGATCCCTTCTGCCAGCGCTCCCATCTGGGCTTGCCCGCTGCTGGTAGCCAACTCATGAAAAGCAAGCACCATACCAATTACGGTTCCAAGGAAACCAATCATAGGCGCTGCTCCTGAAATGGTTGCGAGAATACTCACATTCTTTTCCAACTTGTACACCTCCAGGCGTCCCGCATTCTCGATGGCAGTGTTGATATCTTCAAGCGGACTCCCAATTCTGGAAATTCCTTTCTCGGTAAGCCTTGCAACCGGAGAATCACTCTGTGCGCAGCGCATCTTGGCCGATTCTATATTCCCGTTGAGCACGCTATCCTTGATCTGCAGCATGAAATTCTTGTCTATCTGGCTGGCCGATTTAATGGCAAACAACCTTTCAAAATATATATAAACTGCAGCGAACAGTAAAATGAATAAGATAAGAATGATGATCTGCCCGGCGAGCCCCCCGCTCAGCATAAGATCAAATAAAGAAAGGGTTTTTTCTTCTACTGCCGGTCCTGCATCCTGAGCTGCCTGTGCAAGGCCGTCCTGCTGAATAAAATATAGCATGTGTACGATTTAGGTTTTTTAATGTAACGTGATAAACTGGTTTTAATTGT
>JBAWAB010000299.1:0-27321 GCA_049589035.1 Salegentibacter sp. | reverse complement strand
GTTTTCTGATTTTCGGTTTCAGAAGTTACTAAAATTCCCCGGCAAAACCTGCTGAAGCTAAAGCGGATAGCCTTGAAAACCGAAGTTTTCGCAATACTTTATATTCTCTTCGGAATTCCTTAACAGGGAGAAGGCTGAAATCAGCATTAGAACTTGTTCTTTGCAATCTTTATTTTCAAGTGTCTTCCCCTCCTCAACTGGGGGAGGGGTGTCCGCAGGAAAGTGTGGTGTGCCAACTGCCACTGTTAACTACCCACTGGATCAATGCGCTTCCAGCCAGTTTCGGCCTTCACCCATATCCACTTCCAGCGGAACTTCCATTTTATAGGCATTCTCCATTTCTTCCCTGATCAGTTTTTTGACTTCAGAAAGTTCCTCATTGAAGACATCAAATACCAATTCATCATGCACCTGAAGCAGCATTTTTGTCTTGTAGTTTCCTTCCTCCAGCTTTCGATGAATATTGATCATCGCGATTTTAATGATATCGGCGGCACTTCCCTGGATAGGAGCGTTCACGGCGTTCCTTTCGGCAGCGCCCCGCACCACGGCATTCCGGGAATTGATGTCCTTAAGATATCGCCGTCTTCCAAGGATCGTCTGCACGTATTCGTTTTCCCGTGCAAACTCTACCTGCTCATGGATGAAATTGGTCAGTTTTGGATAGGTCTTATAATACGCGTCGATGAGTTCTTTGGCCTCGCTTCGGCTAAGATCAGTCTGATTGCTGAGCCCGAAGGCGGAAACGCCATAGATGATCCCGAAATTCACTGTTTTGGCATTGCTTCTTTGTTCGCGCGTTACCTCTTCCAGGGGCACGTTAAAAACCTTGGCGGCGGTGGAAGCGTGAATATCCTGGCCCTCGCGGAAGGCTTTTATCATATTTTCTTCCTGGCTGAGAGCAGCTATAATGCGAAGTTCTATCTGAGAGTAATCGGCGGCCAGAAGCGTGTGATTTTCGTCCCGCGCTACAAAAGCCTTTCTTACCTGGCGGCCACGCTCTGTTCTAATCGGGATGTTCTGCAGGTTGGGGTTATTCGAACTTAGCCTTCCGGTAGCCGCGATGGTTTGCACGTATTCGGTATGTACCCGGGCAGTACTTTTTTCGATCTGTTCCGGCAGGGCTTTAATGTAAGTATTCAGGAGTTTTACGAGGCCGCGGTAATCCAGCACGTGCTGTACGATCTTGTGTTCTTTGGCAAGGGAGGAAAGCACATCTTCGCTGGTAGAATACTGGCCGGTTTTGGTCTTTTTCGGCTTTTTCGCCAGCTCCATTTTTTCAAAAAGAATAATGCCCAACTGTTTTGGTGAACTTATAAGAAATTCCTCACCTGCTTCGTCGTAGATCTGTTTTTCAAGTTCAGTAATATCGCGGTTCATGGCTTCAGAAAGGGAATGAAGAAATGTCTCGTCCAGTTTGATTCCTTCCAGCTCCATATCCGCTAAGACCCTTACCAGCGGGATCTCAATTTCATCAAAAAGCTTCCTGGTTTTGGCTTCTGAAAGCTCTTTTTCAAAGCATTCCTTTAGCTGAAGGATCACATCGGCATCTTCTGCCGCATATTCGGTTTGCTGCTCCAGTGGCACTTCCCTTAATGTCTTCTGATTTTTCCCTTTTTTACCAATGAGTTCCAGGATGGGCTGCGGACTGTAGTTCAAATAGGTTTCTGAAAGTACATCCATATTGTGCCGCATATCGGGATTGATCAGGTAATGGGCGATCATCGTATCGAACAGTGGCCCTTTCAGCCCAATATTATACTTATCAAGAACTTTGATGTCAAATTTCAGGTTTTGACCGACCTTTTCGATCTCTTCCGACTCAAAGAAGGGGCGCAGTTCTTCAATCAGCTTTTGCGCTTCCTCCCTTTCTTCGGGAAACGGAAGGTAAAAGCCTTTTCCGGTTTCCCAGGAGAAAGCAATTCCCACCAATTCTGCTTCCAGCGGATTCAGGTCGTTGGTTTGGGTGTCGAAACAGACGCTTTTTTGCTTCATTAAATTCTGAAGAAAAAGCTTTCTGGCCATCTCTGAAGTCAGGCTCTGGTAAACGTGCGAAGTGTCTTTTAGAGAACGACGGCCAGACATGGGCTCGATCTTTTCTTCGGTGCCCGCACCAAAAAGAGAAAACTGACCTGCTCCTGCAGTTTCTGCATTTTTCTTTGCAGAAGGTGAATTGCTTACCTGTGTTTGCGGATGATCTTCTTCGCCGCTAAAGAGTTTGATGAACTGATCTTTCAATCTTCGGAATTCGAGCTCTTCAAAGATCTCCTGGACCTTTTCGGCATCGGGCATGGATAGTTCGTAATCTTCGGCGTGAAAACGCACATCACAGTCGGTTATGATCGCGGCTAATTGTTTGGAAAGCCGCCCCTGTTCAGCGTGAATTTCGACCTTTTCCCGCATTTTTCCTTTCAGTTCCGAAGTGTTGGCTAAAAGATTTTCCATACTTCCGAATTGCTTCAGAAACTTTTTGGCCGTCTTTTCGCCTACACCGGGAAGTCCGGGAATATTGTCTACCGCGTCGCCCATCATTCCGAGGAAATCGATCACTTGCTCGGGCCGCTCCACTCCAAATTTCTTTTGCACCTCCGGGATTCCCCAAATTTCGATGCCGTTACCCATTCTTGCCGGGCGATACATGAAAATATTTTCGGTAACCAGCTGCGCGAAATCTTTGTCGGGAGTGACCATAAAGACCTTGTAACCTTCTTTTTCGGCCTGTTGGGCCAGGGTCCCAATGATGTCATCGGCTTCGCAGCCGGGAAGTACTACCACCGGAATATGCATAGCACGCAAAATATCCTGGATGATCGGGATGGCCTGCAAAATAGGCTCGGGCGTCGCATCGCGATGTGCTTTATAGTCGCTGAAAAGCTCGGTTCTCACCTCGCTGCCATCCTTGTCGAAGCAAACTGCCAGGTGGTCGGGGCGTTCTCTTCTTATCACGTCAAAAAGTGAATTGGTGAAGCCCATGATGGCGGAGGTATCAAATCCCTTGGAATTGATCCGGGGGTTCTTGATGAAAGCATAGTACCCGCGGAAGATCAGCGCGTAAGCATCGAGAAGAAAAAGTCGTTTTTGAGCAGACATATATTGTGGAATATTATTTTTTTCAGAATATCCCAAAACTACAAAGATATTATCATTCCGAAGGAACGCTTATCTAAATTGTCCTTCCTGTTTTTAGTTTTAAATAGCCACTTTCCTGGTTTTGTTGTGGTAGCCGTAAAAGAAAATGTAGGCGTAACAAAACATGATGAGGATGAGGGCAATGTTAAAGTTGAAGGTGTCGGTAAGGAAACCATAGGCCGGCGGAATAATGGCGCCGCCCACGATCATGGTGCACAACACCCCCGAACCCTGAGGTTTGTCGTCTCCCAGGCCGTCGAGTGCGAGACTAAAAATCGTAGGGAACATAATGGAATTGAAAAGACCAATGGCAAGGATTGTCCACATTGCCACGAGCCCAACTGTAAAGGTGGAAATGAGCAGCATGAGGATAGCGAAGGAAGCAAAAACGCTTAATACTACTGCCGGATTCAGGATCTTGGTCAGATAGGAACCGATGAATCGGCCTATCATCGCACCGGTCCAGTAAAAGGTGACGAAAACACCTACTACCGCCATGTCGCTGGAGACGGAAACGCCGGAATTCAGGATCCATTCCGCTACAGTGCTTAAAAGTTCATTGCCCCTGATAATGCTTGCTAAGTCCATGCTTAGGAAGTAATTGATCATATAGCTACCCAAGGCTACTTCAGCGCCCACATAAAAAAAGATACCCACCGATCCCAACATGAGATTCTTGTTTTTCAACACCTTGGTATAATTATTCGAAGCGGCAGTGTCGCCTATTTTCGGAAGTTTAACAAAGCTGAAGATTAGTACGATCAAAGCCACAAAGATCGCGATCCCTAGAAAGGGTTTTTGTACTGCCGAGGCTTCTGTGGCGTAGTACGCTTTCTGCTGAACTACATTCAAAGCGTCGATTTCTGATGTAGATTTCACCCTGTCTTTAAGAATAAATAAAGCCCCGACAGCCGGAGCGATCATTGTTCCGAGGGAATTGAAAGCCTGTGAAAGGTTGAGCCGGCTCGAAGCAGTCTTTTCCGGCCCGAGGATCGTAACATAGGGATTTGCAGCCACCTGCAACACCGTGATTCCTCCAGCCAGCACAAATACGGCCAGCATAAAAATTCCAAAAACACGATAGGATGCGGCGGGATAGAAAAGCAGACAGCCTGCGGCCATGGTACTAAGCCCCAGGATAATTCCTTTTTTGTAGCCGATCTTGGAGAGAATGTAACCTGCAGGAATAGAGAGCAGGAAGTAGGCGCCAAAAAAGGCAAACTGTACCATGCCCGCCTGAAAATAAGTGAGGGTGAATACCTCGCGCAAACGCGGAATGAGCGAGTCGACCAGTACAGTGATAAAGCCCCATAGGAAGAAAAGGGTGGTTAGGAATATAAAAGCGGTGCGGTAGGTTTTCTTTTGATTCATGATGGACTAGAGGTAAGATTTGCTTTTGGTGTTGGTGTTTTCGTTATGCTGGTATTTCACATAGGTGAAGCCTTTATGGATACAATAAGAGCCAATCTCTCCCTGTTTATTAAGTGCCAGAAAGGCTACCTGGAAATCCATATAATTAGGGTTTTTTGCAACTATTCTTCGTATGGCCTCTTCGCAAGCCTGCTGCGGAGATTTCCCCTGCCGCATAAGTTCGACAATAAGAAAACTACCCAGGCTTTTCATGACGGCTTCTCCCATTCCTGTGGCCACTGCGCCTCCTATTTCATTGTCTATATACATTCCTGCTCCAATGATGGGAGAATCGCCCACACGACCGTTCATCTTATATGCCAGGCCCGAAGTGGTGCAGGCTCCGGCAAGGTCTCCTTTATCGTCTATGCATAACATCCCTATGGTGTCGTGGTTTTCAATATTGATGATCGGTTTATACTCTTTCTTTTCCAGCCATTCTTTCCAGGCTTTTTCAGATTCTTCAGTCAGAAGATTCTCTTTCTCGAAGCCTTCCTGAAGCGCGAACTGCAGCGCGCCTTCTCCGGCCAACATCACATGCGGTGTATTTTCCATAACCTTTCTGGCTACAGAAACCGGGTGTGCAATATGTTGGAGGTAGGCCACGCTGCCGCAATCGCCGGAAGGAGACATAATGCTGGCATCCAAAGTCACATGCCCGTCCCGATCGGGAGCGCCGCCTTTGCCCACGGTCGTATTTTTGATGTTGCCTTCCTCAACCCTTACTCCCTGCTCTACAGCATCAAGAGCTGAAGCTCCCGCATAAAGCATTTCTCCAGCCCGGGTGCTGGCATTGGGGAAATTCCAGGTGGCGACGCAAATGGGTGCCGGAGCGCCGGTTTTTTTTCGCGGAGTGGTTTCAGCAAAAGCAAATACAGCGGGGGCAGCAGTAAAAGCAGCTCCGGTTAAGCCCGAAGCCTTGATAAAATGTCTTCTTTTCATTTTTGAGATAGCAAAAAAGTAGTCGTGAAATTAGGAATTTGAAATATAGATCATCGCGAAGAGACTGTCAAATTTTATAGCTCAACAACAGTTCTGGCACAATTTAAGCAGCTTCAGGAGGGACGAAGTTCGGTTTTTGAGCTTTGAATATCTCTGGAATTCAACGTTAAAAGCCGGGAATTGAGTTATATTCGTAAAAAAAGTTGCAGATGCGTTGGATAATTTTATTCGCGATTTACCTGTTTGTGGATATCTATGGCTATCAGGCTGTCAGGACCTTTTCCAGGAACGGCTGGATCGCTCTTGCTTATTTTCTGATTTCGGTAGCGGTGGTGGGAAACATGATTTATCAGTTTAATCAGCCTTCGCCTAACGGCTCCTGGGGTGGTGCACGCAGTTATGCTATTGGGATTTTTCTTGCCTTTTTTATCACTAAAATCGTACTGACGGTCTTTATGCTGGGAGAAGATATTGTGAGGCTACCTCTGGCAGGGATCCAGAAACTAGTAGGAAGCAGCAATGAATTTTCGGTGCCGTCGCGGCGAAAGTTCATCGGGCAGGTAGCCCTTGGAATCGCCGCCATTCCTTTTGCCTCCATTCTCTACGGAATGTTCAAAGGGAAATATGACTACAGGGTTCTGAAATACACGCTTTATTTCGACGATCTTCCCGATGCCTTCGATGGTTACCGCCTGGGGCAGATCAGCGATATTCACAGCGGAAGTTTTGGCGATAAGGAGAAGGTGAAATACGGCGTAAACCTCCTCAAAGAAGAACAAACCGATGTGGTTTTCTTTACCGGGGACCTGGTGAACAATGAGGCCGCAGAAATGACCGGGTGGGAGGAAGTTTTTTCTTCCATTACGGCACCCGATGGGGTTTATTCCATCCTGGGGAATCACGACTACGGGGATTATAAGGATTGGCCAAGTGAAGCGGCTAAAAGGGCCAATCTTGAAAAGCTAAAAAACATCCACAAGCAAATGGGCTGGGACCTGTTGCTCAACGAAAACAGGGTGATCGAAAAAGAAGGTCAGCGTCTGCACGTGGTAGGAGTGGAGAACTGGGGAAAAGGCCATTTTAAAAAGAAGGGCGATCTTAATAAAGCCGGGAAAGGCCTCAAAGCAGAAGATTTCAAGATCCTCCTAAGTCATGATCCGTCGCACTGGCATGAAAAGGTGCAGGCTAACGAGCAGAATTATCAGCTAACATTAAGCGGGCATACGCACGGCATGCAATTTGGGATCGAAATTCCGGGAGTGGTGAAGTGGAGCCCCATCGAATATCGCTATAAATATTGGGCCGGGGTTTATGAGGTCTACGGAAGGTTTATCAATGTAAACCGCGGATTCGGATATCTTGCCTATCCGGGTCGGGTGGGAATCTGGCCCGAATTGAGCGTAATCGAACTTAAAAAAGGCCCGAAACCCGCGTAATTCAAAGAAATTGCTATCTTTGAGTAAACCTGGTACAGACAGGTGAAAAAGCCGATAAAATAAAAGCTTCATTTTATGTCAAAATTTGGTGAATTAGTAGATCTGGATGTTCCGGTTCTACTTGATTTTTATACCGAATGGAACGATGTTTCCAAGGCAATGCATCCCGTGTTGCGGAATGTTGCAGCCGCATTGGGCAATAAGGCCAAAGTGATTAAAATAGATGTTGATAAGAATGCACAACTGGCCGAAGCGCTTCGGGTGAAAAGCCTGCCTACCCTTATGATCTATAAAAAGGGAGAAATGAAGTGGCGGCAAAGCGGCGAGCAGGATGCTAATACCCTCATTGACCTTCTTAAAGAATACGTTTAAAGCGCTTTAAAGCAGAAGCCTTTTTCCGAATAATACTGAAGCACCCGCGGCAATACTTCCTTTAGATTTCCTGAAGCTTTCAGGCTGTCATGAAAAACCACGATACTGCCTTCTTTTGAGTTCCTGATCACATTTTGGTAGCATTCTTCAGGCTTTATTTTTTTATCAAAGTCCCAACTAATTATATCCCACATCACGATTTTATATCCGAGGCCGGTGAGCGTTGAAGCCTGCCGGTTTTTGATCCTTCCGTAAGGCGGCCGGAAAAATTTTCTATCGAATTTTTCACTCTCCAATTTCCACTCTCCACTTTCCTCTTTCCTCTTTAGCTGAAACTCCTCAATGAGTTCTTGCGCTTTTGCAGTGTTTTTAAGATAATCCTTTTCTGAAGTTTTCCAGCCGTTGAGGTGGTTGTAGGTGTGATTTCCGATGCTGTGACCTTCTGCTAAAATCTGCTTAAAAACCTGCGGGTGTTTTCTGATGTTGTCTCCGATACAAAAGAAAGTTGCCCGGGCATCGAACCGGCTGAGCTGCTCAAGCACCCAGGGCGTTACACCAGAAATTGGTCCGTCATCAAAAGTGAGGTAAATACTTTTAACTTCAGAAATCACCGAAAGCCGCTTCGGGTAAAGAAGCCGGAGCAGCTGCGGATATTTTACGAGCAGTGAATTCATTGATCAAAAAGTAGAAAAGAGGCTGTCTAAAAAGTCTGGAAAACGTCATCCTGAATTCATTTCAGGATCTTAACTCATTCAAAATAAAAAATCAATTAAAAGCTGAAACAAGCCTGTCTACCGTCAGGTACGTTGTTTCAGCTTGACGAAATAAGAACTTTTGAGACAGCCTCTATAAAATTGGTCATATTTCAGGCCTATTGGGCAGAATCTCCAGGAACTGAATCTCCTTCTGCCGCAGGGCTGTTGAGATTTTCATTCAGCAGTTCTTCCTGTGCCTGCGGACTGGTGTCCATTTCCTCATCCTGCTTATAAAAATGCCTGAACTTTCGCAGATAGCTGTTGAACTCATCTGCTTTTTCTCTCAGGATCTTTTCGTCCTGATACTTCGCCAGGATATCTACCAATCCCCGATAGCGCTCAATATCGGTAATGATCTCATCGGCATAACGGTATTGGCGATCTATACCCCAGGTGCTGTAGTAATCCAGTTCTTCCTGGTATTTCTTAGCTACTTTCTCCCAGAGGGCACGGGCTTTTTCCTTCTCGTTCACCTGGTAATAGCCGCTGATATATGGCTCCAGCAAAGTGTAATAATCGTAATAATCAACCGGCATTTTTTCCATCGCGAGGTCCAGCACCTTTTCGGCACGGGCGGTATCCCTTTTCCTGAGCAGATTCTCTGCGAGTCGTGCCAGGTTACTTCGGTAGGTGATGGAGTTTTTGCGCGTTTCGGGGTCGTGGTAAAGATTAGGATCTCCCATATTGCCCCAGTCCCAGTTCATAACAATATTGTACATCTTATCGGTATTGATCTGGCCCATGTCAAATGGATTGCGTTTGTCAACCGGAGTTTTTATAGGCACCAGTTTGTAGGCTACCCCATCTAATTGAAGGTAATCCTTCAGCCAGAGGTAGTCTTCATCAGAGAAGCTTCCGCCGGTGAAATAAATAGGACGTTTCCAGTGATTGTTTGCG
Organism: Salegentibacter sp.; assembly: GCA_049589035.1. Taxonomy (GTDB): domain Bacteria; phylum Bacteroidota; class Bacteroidia; order Flavobacteriales; family Flavobacteriaceae; genus Salegentibacter_A. The sequence continues at coordinate 18,380 of JBAWAB010000299.1, read as the reverse complement.
AGAATGTCCAGCATTAGCAGTCTATTCTTGTAGATGATCTGGCTACCAATGGTCAAATCTATATGATCCACAATCTGGTCTGCGTATTTCTTGTCTACGATGCCATTCTTCAGCACCGCCTCTTTATCTACAGGGATCCGAACATGTTTGGTAGGGAAAGTATTTACGGATTGGCCGCTTTGCAGTTCAGCCTGTGTGCGGGGATCGTCATTCTGAATATAATTCAACCAGGTGCTGATAGGAATAGTGTCTTGCGTCACTTCCCTGAAGAAGACTGCATCGTTCTTGCCGTTGTAGTCTTTGTTTTCGAGCTGCGAAGGGATGGGATCGCTCTCAAAAGCCTTCCGCTTCATCTGATCGATATACCAGTCGGTAGCGAAAAGACTGGTGTTCACTACCCTTACATCGGTGCGGTAATGCTCAATCTGCTGGGCATACCAGAGGGCGAAAGTATCATTATCACCAATAGTGAAAATTATACCGTCTTTGTCTACGGAATCGAGGTACATCTTAGCCATGGCGGTAGCCGTGTATTTATCAGACCGATCGTGATCGTCCCAGTTTTCAGAAGCCATTAAAGTAGGGACAGCCAGGAGCGTAACCAGCACCACGATGGGAGCGGCTAATTTTGGCTTGAGGTAATCTTTTGCCAGATCATAAAGGGCATAAACCCCAAAGCCTATCCAGATGGCGAAGACGTAAAAAGAACCCACAAGGGCATAATCCCTTTCACGGGGCTCAAAAGGCCGCTCGTTGAGGTAGATCTTCAAAGCTATTCCGGTAAAGAGGAATAATACCAGCAGCACCCAGAAATTCCGGGTGTCTTTTTTGAACTGAAAGATCAGCCCTATAAGACCAAGGATGAGTGGCAGAAAATAGTAAGTATTGCGGGCTTTATTGTTCTTGACATCACTGGGCAGATTCTTCTGCGGCCCGATGTGCATTTTATCAATGAAGTCGATACCACTAAGCCAGTTGCCGTGTAAATCGGTGTATTTTCCCTGGATATCGTCCTGCCGTCCAACGAAATTCCACATAAAATAGCGCCAATACATATAGCCTATCTGAAATTCGAGAAGATAGGACATGTTTGCGGCGAATGAAGGTTTTTCGATATTGAGGTAGTCTCCAAACTGCTTCAGGAAATTACTGTAGTCCTCATTGTCGAGCTGCCCTGCAGCGTATTTTTTCTTGAAATCACGGACGCCGTTCACTAGTCGTTGCTCCCCCTGATATTCAGGTTTGATGGTGAAATCGAGAGGGCCGGTGAATTCCATGTAGTTAACGGCGTGTTCGGTACTCCACATTCGTGGAAGGAAAGCCTTTTGTGAGTCGTCGAGGTTCTGGCGGGCGTTCTTGTAGTCGTTTACAATCACGTATTTGCCCAGCTTTTCATCCTTTTCATATTTCGGCTTATCGTCCTTGTACGGGTTATCTTTATCCAGACCTACGTACATTTCAGAGAACTGAGGGCCGTAGAAGAGGTGAGTCTCGCCGTACTGATCTCTGTTGTAGTATGCCAGCAGTTCCCGAGCATTGTCGGGACTGTTCTCGTTGATTACCGTGGGCGCATTGGAGCGCACGGGTAACATGATCCAGCTGGAAAAACCAATAAGGATAAAAAGAATACACAGCAAAAGCGTGTTTAGCTGGTAATATTTCTTTCTGCGGGTATAGGTGATTCCGAAGTAAAAGGCTGCCACTACTACCAAAAAGGCGATAATAGTTCCTGTGTTGAACGGCATGCCCATTGAGTTTGTGAAGAAAACTTCTGAAGCAGCAAAGAATGTGAGGGTGTAGGGAAGCAACAGCTTAAAGATGAACAGTAAAACGGCTACTACTACGATGTTTGCAACGATGAAGTTTTTAACCGTAATCTTCTTGTAATTCTTGAAGAAATAGAGGAATCCTATCGCGGGTATGGTAAGCAGGCCGAGGAAGTGTACCCCGAAAGTTAGACCAATGACCAAAGAGATTAATATTACCCAGCGGTTGCCCCGGGGTTTGAACATATCCCGTTCCCAGAGCAGCCCCAGGTAAAACATGATAGACATGAGACAGGAAGCCATGGCGTAAACTTCGGCTTCTACGGCGCTAAACCAAAAACTGTCAGTATAGGCGAAGGCTAGCGATCCTACCAGTCCACTCCCCAGCACTGCAAGTTTGGTGGAGGCAGATAGTTCTTCCGCAGGGCCTGTGATCTTGCGTACCAGTAAGGTAATTGACCAAAACATGAACAGAATTGCGAAAGCACTGGCCAGGCCAGACATGAAGTTGATCATGTGAGCAATGTCGGCATTATCGGGTGCGAAAGTGGCAAAGAAAGCGCCCATCATTTGGTAGAATGGCGCCCCGGGAGGGTGTCCTACCTCAAGATTTGCAGATGTCGCGATGTATTCTCCGGCATCCCAGAAACTCGCTGTGGGCTCCAGGGTAAGGGTGTAGGAGGTAAGAGAAATCGCAAATACCAGCCAGCCCAGTATTTTATTCCACTTACCGAAGTTGAAATTTGTCATGTGTTCTTTCAAATAAAAATCTCGAGTTGCGAATTTAGTAATAAATATAGGAATGCTTTCCGAACGACCTTCAAATGCTTTTATTTTTTAAAGATGCTGAAAACCTGAGTGCTGTGACCTCCTCAAAAATTCGGCCAGAGACTCTGCTGAAACAAGAGAAAAAAAATCGATGAAAATTTTTCAAAAAAAGGTTTGTGTAAAACAAAGTTTGTATTAAATTTGCATCCGCATTTAAGCATTGGCCTATGGTGTAACTGGCAACACGTCTGGTTTTGGTCCAGAAGAGTCTAGGTTCGAGCCCTAGTAGGCCAACAAAGTGCAAAAAGCCTTAACGAAAGTTTGGGCTTTTTTTGTTGATGAATTTGATGGGCGAGAAGCCTGTCCTGAGCTGGTCGAAGGAAGTCCTAGTAGGCCAACAAGAAAATGTAAGAAGCCCGGACGTAAGTTTGGGCTTTTTTTTTGGCCTTTTTTAAAAAAAAGCGGACCTTTCTCTCCTGTTTATGTGAAAGCACGTCTGTTCTTTTGAAAATTTGCTTTACTTTATAAACTTATTTCCGGGTAGATTTACAAAGTTTCCTGAGCTTTTGTAAATTCGTGGAACTTTTTTTGAACTGATAATTGCGCTAAGAAGTGTTGAAAAACCGATTTTTTGAGAATAAGAATGTCTTTAATGTTCTTTTTGAAGCTGCTTCTGAAGGTATCATCGTAGTAAACGCTACACAACAAATTATAGCCGCGAATTCGGCAGCCGAGCGTATGTTCGGTTATATTCCGGGAGAACTGGAGGGACAGCAGCTCGAGGTCCTCATTCCGCAGCGCTATCATAGTCAACACGGGCAGCATTTTGAGCATTTTCTGGAACACAGTGAAAGCCGTAGCATGGGGCATGGCCGTGACCTTTACGGGGTAAAGAAGAATGGTCAGAATTTTCCTGTAGAGGCAGGTCTTAATCCGTTTACGATCGAAGGGGAAGACTACGTGATGTCTTTGATCATCGATATCACTGTTAGACAAGAAACCCAGCGGCAGATAAGGGAATTGAACACCCAGCTGGAAGATAAGATCAAGGTTCGTACTCGCGAATTGCAGCATACGGTGCAGAAGCTACAAAGCCTGAACCTGAACCTGGAAGAAGAGATCAAGAAGAGAAAGGCCGCTGAAAAGAAAATAAAGAGAGCCTTGCAAAAAGAAAAGGAACTCAATGAACTCAAAACAAAATTCCTCTCTTTGGTTTCTCACGAATTTAAGACTCCCCTGAGCGGGATCCTCACTTCGGCGACCCTTACCGAAAAATACACCAAAACAGAGCAGCAGGAAAAGCGGGAAAAACACCTGGTGACCATCAGGAATAAGGTACATTACCTCAATAATATCCTGAACGACTTCCTTTCAATAGAAAGACTTGAAAGCGGCAACGGACAGTATAAATATACTTCTTTTAGCCTTAAACGCCTTATCAATGAGGTGGTTTACAATGCTAATGTCACCTTAAAGAATGGTCAGGAGATCTTGTATCCACATGAGATGGAAGATATGATGCTGTACCAGGATGAGAAGATCGTCGAATTGATCCTGTCGAACCTGCTTAGCAATGCGGTGAAATATTCGCCGGAGGATACCACCATCAGTTTTGATTATACCATAAACGATAAAACGATTATTTTTGAGGTCCAGGATCAGGGAATAGGAATTCCGGAGAAAGATCAAAAACATATCTTTGAGCGATATTTCAGAGCCGAAAATGCGGTGCTCAACCAGGGTACCGGAATTGGTCTTAATATTGCCAAAACTCACCTGGAAAATCTGGGTGGAAATATCAGCTTTGCAAGTAAAGAAAGCGAAGGGACTAAATTTACCGTAGAATTACCAATTCTCACACCATGAAAAAAATATTGTTAATTGAAGATGATGTAACTGTTCGGGAGAACACAGCTGAACTGCTCGAATTGTCTAATTATGAGGTGATTACTGCCTCCAATGGGCGATTGGGAGTGGAAAAGGCCAAGCTCAACCCGCCAGACATCATTGTTTGTGACATCATGATGCCAGAAATGGACGGCTACGGGGTTTTGCAGGAGCTCGCTAAAGATGAGGAAACCGACAATATTCCGTTTATTTTTCTATCGGCCAAGACCGAGCATAAAGATATTAGAAAAGGAATGGACCTGGGTGCCGACGATTATCTTACCAAACCTTTTGAGGAGGAAGATCTGCTGAGCGCCATTGAAAGCCGTCTGGCAAAAGTGGCTATTCTCAAGTCCAGGACTAAAAAGGAACAAAAACCTGCAGGTCCTGCTGTCAAGGACCTCGACGACCTTCGCCATCTTATGCAGGAGCACGAGATGCTTACTTTTAAGGCGGGTGACAATATTTATGAGGCCGGAAAACAATCTACCTTCTTTTATCTTATAAAGAGGGGAGTGGTGAAGGCGCACCGCATGGATCGACAGGGTAAAGAGCTTATCACCGAGCTTTATAAGGAAGACGATTTCTTCGGAAATGCAGCCTTTAACGACCGCAATGCTACCTTTGAAGAGGAATATGCAACTGCTCTTGAAGACACTCAGCTTTATTCTGTTTCCAAGGAAGAATTGCACAAGATCCTCGCCAGTAATGGTCGCGTGACCCTGCAGTTGGTAGAGATTTTGAGCAACAACCTGATGGGGCTCAAGCAGCAGCTTATGGACATGGCCTATGGCTCGGTTCGTAAAAAGACTGCAAATACCATCCTTCTTTTTGCTGAAAGAATTAAAAAGCATCCGCTTAAGAGCATCCGTATCTCACGTGCCGATCTTGCCGGAGTAGCTGGAATGGCACCAGAAAGTCTCATTAGAACCCTTTCCGACTTTAAAAAAGAAGGACTTATCGAGATAGAAGGGCGAAACATAAAGTTGCTGGATTCTGAAGCGCTTAAAAATATTTCCTAAAAAGGACAAATTACTATTCTTTTGTTGAAGAACTGACGTTGGTCATTTTTCTACAGCCTCTCTTCGGGTAATTTCGCATAGAAATACTGAACTGAAGCTGATGAATGTATTGATTCTTACTGATTTCTCAAAGGTTGCCGATAATGCCGGTAAATATGCGGTAGATTTTCTACGGAAAGTGCCCGCAAATTTTTACCTGCTCAATATCGAGACCTTTAATTTCAGGGGAGTGGCTATCGAATATCTTCGGGAGAAGAAAGGAATGGCCGTGGATAAGCTAAATAAAAGTCTCGATCATTTAAGAGAATATAGCAGTAATCCAGAGCATAATTTCCAGGCTTGCTTTTCCGAAGAAAACCTGGTGAACGCTACGCGCAGATTCACTGCTGAAAAAAAGATCGATCTTATTGTGATGGGCGCGGCCGGCAGGGACAGCGAGCACAATGCGATTCTCGGCAACCACACCTATGAAATTATCCGCAAGATAAGGTGTAATATTCTTGCTGTGGCCGAAGGTAGCACGTATAAGCAGCCGGAAAAGATCGCCCTGCCCATGGATTATTCAGCTTCATTAGACAATAAGGTGTTGAAATTCTTCGAAATTCCCGGCATTGTCAAGAAAACACGCATAACCGTTATGGAGATCAAGAACAGTTCTCCTGCGGCGGCAGAAGTAGAGTTGCCCCGGGATATGATTTTCGGGCAACTGAACAATCACCTGCATTTTGTAGAGCTGGAAGAATCGGCGATTTATAATGCCGAATTACTTCGGGAAGTTCAGGAAAAGTTTGATATGATCGTGATGCTGGGCAAGAACCTGAGCGTTTGCAACAGGCTTCTTCACAGCAAATACGGGGTGGTGACTGCGATCACCAATAAATTGCCCATTCTTGTATTGCATGCATAATCTGATTTTTGAGTTCGATAGAAATGCCTGTTCTCGTGAGAGAACAGGCATTTTGCTTTGGTAGCGATTTCCATATAGCTGAAGTAGTTCCTTGTTCCACTTCTTCTGCGTGGCAAGAACCCCACAGGTCTTCAAAACCTGTGGGGGGTTAAGTGATCAAGGATCCGTTAGATTTCTGTTGGGAAATTACTTCAAAGAGAAGTGAGCTTCATTTGGAGCCTTTGTCTTTGATGAAAAAGAGAATATTTTTTGGAAGGAGAAGACATAGCAGTAGGTTATTTCTTGAAGATTTTTTCCTGATAATCCCGGATTATTTTTTTGTTAATTTGAGTTTTCTCGCGATGGAGTGATGCAAGGCCCCAGGTCTTTTTGGACGGAATGTTCGGGATAAAAATCAGACCTCACAGGTCTCTAATGATACTTAGATATTATGTAAGTTGCGAGTACGCTAAAAAACTATGTTTTTTCTGCCTTTCATCCTTTTTTCGCAGCTCACCTGCCAAAAAAATGTCCTTCCGAAATTTCAGAAGGACATTTTTTATAGTTATTAGGTGCCCGAATTCTTAAATGGGAAGGCCATTTAATGCCCGGGAGTGCGGGCCATAAAGATCTTCAGGTGTAGATGGCTGGCCATTTTGCGGGCGTTGTTCTTTGCCCGCTGAGCTAGTTCCCCTTCAAAATGCTCGTCCAGCGTCTCGTACCATAAATTAAGCCAGGTGCCGAAATGTTCAGCATGAATATCTTCTTTGCTGGCCTGGTCCACAGCTATATGCGCCTTTTGAGGATTTCCGGTGTATTTTGAAACGAAGAACAGGTTGCTTTCCCAGAAATTGGTGAGCTTTTCGAGATGCTCATCCCAATCCCGGATTCTTTCGTTGAAAAAATGACCTATCTCCTTATTGGCTCGTACCTTCTCATAAAAGCGGTGAACCAGCAGTTCTACATCTTTACGGTCTCTTAGGTCATGTTTCATAAAGTCTTAAATAAGGTTTATAACGATTAACAGGGTACTTACCACAAGACTTAGAATTAGACTGTTAAATACCCATTTTGGTTTCAGTTGGGCCAATACAGTGGCATTAAAGCTCATACAAACCGCTACTACCAGGAACAGCTCGGTCATATTAACCACGCCGTGGCCCTTCATAAGTACGAACATGGCAGCTACAGATCCTAAACAGCTGGACAAAATTATGGCAAGTGCGGCATAGCCGAGGTACATTTCCTTAAAATCTTCTAATAAATTCTGATAGAGTTTCATAGTCTTCCGTTTTTATTTAGGACAAAACTATCGGAAACTCCGAGGGAAGAAAATGATAAAAATCAGTTTTCGGATAAAAAAGTCTTTTAATCTCTGGATGAAGTCAGGAATGGGAATTCACAATTCGTACGATCTCGTCTTTCTGGATCACGCCCGACTGCCGCCATACTTGCTGCCCGTTCTTGAAAAGGATCATGGTGGGCACCCCCCGAACCTGGTATTTCCCGGCCAGTTCCTGATTCTTATCAACATCAATCTTGACGATTTTCACAGCGTCACCTAAACTGACCTTGGCTTCTTTCAGGATAGGAGCCAGCATTTTACATGGGCCACACCAATCGGCATGGAAATCTACCAGTACAGGTTTTTCATCCTGAATAATCTCGTGGAAATTGCTTTTCATAGGAGAGGTCTTTAAAACTGAACAGGAATAAAGTTAAAGATAAGACGCCAAACCGGACCTGCCGAAAATTATAATTAACACTTAAAATTTCGACAAGTCCGGGAATGGCAACCTTAAAAATGATCTGCACTTCAATTGGTTTTGCTTCAGTTATGAAGTGCCGATCTGCTTTGTAATTTTTTTAAATATTAATACGGTCATAGGCTTCTTTTTCGAGGTGTTCCCTATGATCGGGGTGGGCAATAGAGATAAGAGCTTTTGCCCTTTGTTTCAGGTTCATTCCGAAGAGATTCACCACACCATATTCGGTAACGATGTAGTGTACGTGAGCACGGGTGGTAGTGACGCCCGCACCTTCCTTGAGGTATGGTACGATCTTCGAAGTACCTTTACTTGTGACCGAAGGCATTGCAATAATGGCCTTTCCGCCTTCAGAAAGAGAGGCTCCGCGAATGAAATCCATTTGTCCACCTACGCCAGAATATTGGTATTTTCCGATCGTATCGGCACAAACCTGTCCCGTAAGATCGATCTCAATGGCGCTGTTGATGGCGGTGACCTTCGGATTTTGTCTTATGATCGCCGTATCGTTGGTATAGGCCGCTTCTTTGAAGTGTACCAGCGGGTTGTCATCTATAAAATCATATAATTTAGAGGAACCCATTGCAAAGCAGGTAACGATCTTCCCTGTCTTTACTTCTTTGTCTTCCCCGGTGATCACTCCCTTCTCGATAAGGGGGAGAATACCATCAGAGAACATTTCGGTATGGATGCCAAGCCGTTTATGGTTTTCGAGATTACTCATAACCACGTTTGGAATACCGCCGATTCCCATTTGCAGGGTAGCGCCGTCTTCTACAAGTTCGGCTACATGCTTACCAACCTCTTTTTCTATTTCGGTAGGGGTGGAAAACGTTGTAGTAAAAATGGGGAAATTAACTTCTACGGCAGCATCTATGTGACTTAGATGAATGATTCCGTCGCCATGGGTCCTGGGGACCTGGGGATTGATTTGCGCGATCACTTTTTTAGCCGTTTGTATAGCCGGTAAAGTAATATCTACGGAAGTTCCCAATGAGCAATAACCGTGCTTATCTGGTGGTGAGACCTGGATAAAGGCAACGTCAAGTGGGAGAATATTTTTTCTGAAGAGCACATGAATTTCGCTAAGGAAAATAGGAATGTAGGTTCCATAACCTGAATTTACCCCTTTGCGAACATTGCTGGCCACAAAGCAGGTATTAGTGGTGAAGGCCTCATTATAAGGTGCCGTGGTATAGGGGGCATAACCTTCGGTATGGATTTGGATAATTTCTACATTCTCCAGTTCGGTGTAGCGATCACAAAGAGCATCGATGAGCACTGTGGGTGTCATGGCGGCACCTTGGAAAAAAATTCGCTGACCGGACTTTACATGCGATACTGCTTCGGAAGCCGAAACTATGTTGAGCAGATCTTGCATAGCCGTTATTTTTGAACGCTTAGATTGAAGTTTACATCAACATCTTCTTTTACGACTATGAGTCCGAAGACCTTTTTAGGCGCGTGAAGCTCAAAGTCTTTAATGTTGATCCTTAGGGTTCCGCGGAAATGCGGAACGGGATTGTCGATAATTTCGACAGGAATATTGTATTGGTTTTCAAGCCCGGCGATAGAGATAGTAACATCGGCCCTGGCTTTGTTTTTCCCTTCTAGCTCAATTTTGTTGAGCTCCAGGGTGATTTCGGGATATTCGTCGGCCTGAATGAGGTCTTTGAAATCGCGGTTAATTCCTTTGTTACCGCAGTCGAAATCTTCATTGTTGAGCACAAGAACTGCATTTTGAAAACTAATGCTGTTATTATGAACACTGTATTTAAGGTTCTTGTGTTCTTTAAGGTGTTCAGTGTTGAACTGGCATTCAAATTCGTTGATATTAGTGTCTCCTGAAATAGTAAGTTGACTATTTGGTAGAATTTGAATGGCTTTCTTTTGAAAACCGCTTTGTGCTACCACTGCTCCGGCACTGATCATCAACATCAAGTATAGCATCCAAGTTTTCATCTCAATATATTTTTAAAAAAAGGTGGGGGAATTTTTGTTCCCCCACCGGGGCTAATTTCAAACTGTATTATTAGAAGCTAATCGCTGCCTCAAGCATCAGTCCGTTGAATTTTCCTCCATTGTGTATGTCAGTTACAGGATAGTCATTGTACTCCTGGTTAACATACTCAGCTTTCATGAGGATGTTTTTAGTCATAAACCATCCGGCTGCAAGTTGTACTCGGTTAGCACTCACATCCTCTCCTGAAGCAAGTGTGCCGTCAGCAACGTTGTAACGACCGCCTATATATAGATCATCATCTGTGCCAAAGCGGTAGATAAGTTCACCTGAATACTGGTTCCATACTCTTGTATCTACTTCTGAAGATTTTTTACCTTCAGCTCTTTCGTAGATTCCGAAGAATTCAAGTCCACCAACTTTAAAGAAAGGGTTGATCATGATAGAGGTAAGTTCGTTTTTAAGACCTGGATCAATTCTACCAGCTCTAAAGCCGTCTCCACCACCGTCAACATCGATCATTACGTTGTAGTAACGAGATCCTGAACGGTCACCAGTATAAAGATAGGCACTTCCGGTTTGGTTAGTGTGGTAGATAGATCCTGTTAATCTGAATCTGAAGTCATCAGTGATATAGTTGTCATATCCAAGTTTAGCAAGGAAAGATGGGCTTACAGTTCCAGGGCCTGTTACAGCCTGGTTTAATTTACCGTTGGTAGCACCTACCATGGCGATCCATCCTTTGTTGAACCAGTAAAGTTCAGCACCTACTTCAGTTGTGAAAGAGTCCATCAAATAGTTACCAACGAAGGGGTTGTAAAGAGACATGGCGTTGTCTGTTCTTCTGAAGTGAGCGTCACCATAGTTGTTTTCCATGTGTCCGATTTTAATTCGGGCGTGGTCCATGAAGTTTTTAGCAAAACCTTTGCTGATGAAGTCAAGCTTATCGATCTGGATGTAACCACCTTTTACGTAAGTTTCAGTGTGGTGTTGAGAAGAAAGATAAGTTCTTAGGTGCATTCTAACACCATCGTAAAGAACAACATCAAGGTCAAGGTTGGCAGTTGCAAGGTTAAAGTTGTCGCCGATGTCTTGAAGGACAGGAGTGGATGGGTTTCCAGAGTTCTCATGATTCAAGGCCTGGAACTGAATGGTTTCGGCTCCACCAACTCTTACGTGAACTCCGTCAAATGTACTAACAGTATCTTTGTTGGCTTCAAATTGGTCAACTCCTCTTTGGTCAGGATATCTGAAGTTATCGAGGTCTCTTTGAGTTTGAGCCTGCATTTGCAATCCGAAGAATGCAACAAGGGCGATGCTTAGGTATTGAAATAGATTTTTCATTTTGTTGTTCATTTTTAAGGTTGAAAAAGGTTGTTATTTAGTAAATACAGTGTTAAAGTTAATTTTTACTTCATCGTCGGTAGTAATGGCGCCGAACATGGCTGTTGGGGCTTCGATCTTATATTCTGACATTTTAATGCTTTTGCTTCCTGATAAGGCGATTTTGTCACCTTTTACAGTAGCGTCAAAGATGAGCTCCACCTGTTTTTTAGTCCCTGCAATAGTAAGGTAACCGCTGGTAACAACTTTACATTTACTGCCAGAGGTACAGTCGATGTTGTTTACTTTGTCAAGTTGAAAGGTGATCTTTGGATTTTTCTTAGTTTCAAGCGCTTTATAGGTGTTTTTGTCCATGGCGCTGTGCTCACTTTTGATACTCTCGGCGATTACTGTAAAATCAAGTTGATTTATTTTCACCAGTTGTCCGTTTTCGAGTTCTGCCGCAAGAGTCCCCTGGAAATCTCCAACTTCTTCTTCCCAGTCATGGACGTTAGAAGATCCTTCGATTTTCATGTTTGAAGCACTCTTGTTAACCTTGAAGGTTTGGGCAAGGGAAACCTGAGTAGAAAAGATCATCAGAAGAAAGCTCCCAAGCACCCACCAAATTTGTTTAAAATTATTCATAACGTTCAGTTTTTAATTTGATACAAAGTTGGGGCAGGAATGCCTCCTAAATTATGACGGGGGTCAGCTTTTTAAAAAATTATAAAATTTTCTTAAATCTTTGGAAGCTACCGTTCCTGCTAAGATGCAGGTTTGTAGGAGGTTATTTTCTAAATGTAAGGATTGGGGGTTTTTCGTTATTTATTGCTGCTTTTGTTTTTTATCTTTGTTGTTTCTGAAAATTTCTTCGGAAGTGGGAAGTAGGTTTTTCAGATATTTTCACTATTCCGAAGAGGCACCCTACTGCGAAAAGTGTTAAGATAGCTGGAAGATTGATGGTGTAAATGAATTTCAATATATGTCGTGGTACGTCCTTTATACTAAACCCCGCACCGAGCTGAAGGTGGCAGCCAGGTTGCAGGAAATGAAACTTGAGGTTTTCTGCCCCAGCATCACCGAGCTGCGGCAATGGAGTGACCGAAAGAAAAAAGTGACCTCTCCTTTATTTAAGTCATATGTTTTTGTAAATTTAAAAGAGCAGGAGCGCAACCTGGTGTTTGATGTTCCGGGTGTGGTGCGTTATTTGTTCTGGCTGGGTAAACCGGCTACTGTACGCGACAAGGAGATCGAGACCATACGCAAGTGGATTGAAGACGATAAGGTTGAAGATCTTCAAATAGACCATCTTACGCCGGGTGATAAACTTACCATCAACAGCGGCAGTTTCAAGGAACAACAGGCTATTATTAAGGAGATTGGAAATAAAAGAATGAAACTGCTGCTGCCCAGCCTTGGTTGTACCGTAAATGCACGAATAAAGGACATTATTTGATCTGCGGAAAAATTTGCTCTGAAGTGCATTCTTCCTGAATCTCCGTTTTTCTGCCCCCAGGCCACTTTTTTTCCTACTGAAGCCCAAAATCTCTTATTTTTATAATATAAATTTCAGTTTCGGGAGCCGCTTACTCTTCCATGGGTTCTCCCCGAATTTTTAACCAGATTTTTATGCAGAAGGATAAGAAAAGATCAAAGGCGAAGGATTACCTGATCAAACCTCCCGTAGCGGGGTTTCTTGCCTTCCTGTTTTTTGTGCTTGTTGGATGTTTTGTCCTGTGGCAGCGTTTGCGTATCATGGAGGAAGAGCAGCAGCGTGAAATGTCCAATATTGCCAATCTGGTAGAGGAGAATATTGAGCTATCCCTTAAAAACACCTATTCTGCAGCCCTTACTTTGGCACTTCTTATCGATAATGAAGGCAAAATCAGCAATTTTGAATCGGTGGCTCCCCAGCTGGTAGAACGCAACTCAATAATTGATGCCGTAGAACTAAATCCGGGCGGGGTCATTACTTATGTATATCCGCTTGAGGGTAACCGGGAGGCGCTCAACTATGATATCCTGGCCGATAGTGCCAGGAATACCGAAGCTTATAAGGCCATTTCAGAAAAAAAAATGTTTTTCGCAGGTCCGCTTCGGTTAAAGCAAGGAGGAGTCGCGGTGATCGGTCGTCTTCCTGTTTTTAAAAATGGCGATTTCTGGGGATTTTCAGCAGTAGTGATAAAGCTGAACGATCTTCTAAGGCAGTCGGGAGTGTACCAATTGGCTGGGGAGAAGTACGATTTTCAGCTTTCCAAATGCAATCCGCAGACTGGAAAAGAAATATTCTTTTTGCCGGGATCTACTAACTTCAAGAGAGCCTATGCCCAGGATGTGGTATTGCCCGAAGGTGACTGGCGATTTTATATAGCTCCTGTAGATCCGCAAAATATTATATACCGGCTTATTCCCCTGGCGCTATTCTTTTTCTTTATCTCCATTTGGTTTGGGTGGGCCATGATGAAACTCCTTAAAAGACCGGCGAGACTTGAAAGGCTGGTTGAGGCGCAGGCGGGAGAACTTTACAAAAGCGAACTGAAATTTCGCACTATTTATGACCGGGCTACCCTTGGAATGGCGCTAACCGATTCCCGTACAGGAAAAATACTGGAGACAAATCCGCGCTTCAGGAGCATCTTCGGCTATAAAGAAAATGAACTCAGGGGAGTGCCTTACCAGGAATTTACGCATCCCGATGATGTTAGGAAAGATGAAGAGAACATGCAGAAGCTTATTAAGGGCGAGATACGGGAATACAGTCTTCAGAAGAGAGTTTTCAGGAAAAATGGGGAACCGGCCTGGGTGAATTTGACGGTTTCGCCGCTCTGGGAAAAAGGACATGAGGCCAGCAGGCATATCGCTTTCATGGAGGATATCACCGAAATGAAACAAGCCGAACTGGATTTAAATAAGTCCTATAAAATGGTGCTGGAGCAGAATCAGCGGCTGCTGAATTTCTCCTATATCGTATCTCACGATCTGCGTTCACATTCCAGCAATGTGCAGGCTATCCTTGATCTTTATGAGACTTCGCCTTCAGCTGAAGAACGCGGCAATTACATAGACTTGCTGAAAAAAGTTTCAACTTCGCTGGACCAGACCCTGCGCGACCTGAACGATGTGGTGTCTATTCAGACCAATGTGAACATCAATGTCGAGTCTATGCAGGTGAAGAAGAGTCTTGGCTATACTTTAGACCTTCTCGATGTGGAAGTGAGAAGAAAAGGTGCACAGCTTCATACCGATATTCCGGAGGAAATGATCGTTACTTTCAATCCCGCATACATGCAGAGCATTCTACTGAATTTCCTTTCCAATGCCCTGCGTTATAGCCACCCGGACCGGAAACCAGAGATCTGTATCAAAGGATATTGGGTGGGCCAATGGGTGTTGGAAGTGAGCGACAATGGTATCGGGATCGATCTGCAACGCCACGGAAAGAAACTGTTTGGGCTGTACAAGACTTTCGCCAAAAGAGGAGATTCCCGCGGAGTTGGTTTATTCATTACCAAGAACCAGGTGGAAGCTATGGGAGGCAGGGTAGAAGTGGAGAGCGAGCCAGGAAAAGGAAGTAAATTCCGCGTTTATTTTAAAGCGGAAGAGAGGAATGAGTAGGAGTTTGGGCTCTATGGTTTGTTGTCATCCTTAGCGCGCAGCAGTCGAAGGATGTTATGGGTTTGTGGGTCGTGTTCTGGAGTTGTTGTTTGTGGTCAACCTATATTATGGACGAACCTTAACTTCTAATTTTCCAGCTTGCTGCCCACCACGGCATTCCATTTTCTCACTTTCCATTCTTTGACCAGACCATTTTTGACGTAAGGGTCCTTTTCAACAAAAGCCTCTGCAACTTCTTCGCTTTTTCCGCGGAAGAGCAGATAGGCTTGATCTGCGGGATTATCCAGCGCGCCGCCCAGTACCAGTTCGCCTTTTTCAGCAGCATCAGTGGCTAAACCGAGATGTTCAGCGCGGTATTGCCCACGCTCTTCAAGATAATTTTCGTTTAGTGAATAAATAAGGATATAATAATTCATCGTAACAAGTTTAAGATTTTGAACTTTGTATTTCACTCTCCATTTCGTCCTTCTAACTTTTAAAATGTCTTCCTTTCCAGTCAAAGCCTTTAAAAAGGGAGAGCACCGCAATAAATGTAGAGAAAAAAGGATAAACAAAACTGCTCCAGAAATAACTGCGCATTACTTCTTCCCTGCGGAAAAATTTCGCTGCGGAAAAAATGAGGATAAAATCGAGGTTGAATTTTACAAAAAACAGCAGCATTAACGGCAGAAGCATAAGAGGCCTGAACAGCGCCAGAACTAATCCGAAGACAAGGCTGAAATTGGTCAGAAAAACGATCATTCCTGCCGTCTTTGCGAAGATGCTGGTGTAAGCCGGTGTTTTCGCTGCCCACCGAATGCGTTGAGATATTAGCTGTTGCAGGCTGTGTTGAGGTTGGGTTTCCACAACTGCAGCTTCAGATTTCAGAAATACTGTTTTTAATCCTTTTTCGCTGAATTTCTGCAAAAGAAACACATCGTCGCCGCTGGCGATATTATCATTTCCGCTGAAGCCGCCGGACTTCAGAAAAGCTTGCTTTTCGTAGCACAAATTGGCGCCGTTGCACATAAAAGGCTGGTTAAGTCCGAAACCGCCGGCTCCCGAAGCCTGTAAACTCAGTACATCCAGTTCTTCAAAGGCATGGAAAAGTGGCTTTTTTTGTTCTGTTTTCTTCAGACGTACCGGGCCGGCTACCAGCTGTGTGTTTTCTTCAGAAATCAAACTGGCAAAAGCCTGCAGCCAGGTGGGAGGAACCACACAATCGGCATCGGTGGTGAGCAGGTATTCAAATTGGGCCTTTTCGACAGCGGTTAAAATTGCATCCTTTTTTGGGGAATTTGAACGCCGCTTATTCTGAAGAACCCGGAAATGAAGGTCGGGATGATTTTCGATGAATTTCGAACAAATTCTTTCCGAAGTATCTTCAGATTGGTCATTCACCAGAAGGATTTCGAAATAGCTGGCCGGGTAGTTTATTTTCCGAAGAGAATTCAGCAATTCCGGCAGGTTTTCTGCCTCATTTCTGAAAGGAATGATAATGGAAAAGCCTGTTTTCGGCTCCTTATGCTTCAGCTGAAATTCGGGCAATTTGCGCCAGCCGTAGATGAGCGAGCCTATCAGCAGCAGGTAAAGAATTCCGAAGAGAATAATGAGAAAAGTCATTCAGCTGAGGTCAAAAATCGGCAGGGGCAAAGCAGAATTCCGTAGCTTTGCGAAGCCGGTTCAAATTACGTAAATTTTGACGGCATTCATGGCGAAAACATCAGATTTGAAAGGCGAAAGAATCATTTTAGGCATAGATCCCGGCACCACAATTATGGGTTTCGGCCTGATAAAAGTGGAAAATAAAAAGATGAAATTCCTGCAGATGAATGAGCTGCAGCTTCAGAAATACAATGACCCTTATGTGAAGCTGAAGCTGATTTTTGAGCGCACCATTGAACTGATTGATACCTGGCATCCCGATGAAATCGCCATCGAGGCGCCTTTCTTTGGAAAAAATGTGCAATCGATGCTGAAACTCGGACGTGCCCAGGGCGTTGCAATGGCCGCCGGCCTTTCACGACAAATCCCTGTCACCGAATACCTCCCGAAAAAGATCAAAATGGCCATTACCGGAAACGGAAGCGCCAGCAAGGAACAGGTGGCTAAAATGCTGCAGAGTTTGTTGGGATTGAAGACACTTCCAAAGAACCTTGATTCCACCGACGGATTGGCCGCTGCGGTTTGCCACTTCTATAATTCGGGCAGAGTGGAAGTAGGGAAAAGCTACAGCGGCTGGGAATCTTTTGTGAAGCAGAATCCGGGGAAGGTTAAGTAATCCCCCTGGCCCCCAAAGGGCGAATATTTATTGCAATTCCTCAAGTTAAAATGGATAAGAAATTGGTGAATAAGGATCAACAACTCCTCCCCCTTGGGGAGGTGGGGAAGGGATTTGGCATTTACCTCCATATCCCCTTTTGCAAGCAGGCCTGTCATTACTGCGATTTTCATTTTTCTACTTCTCTGAAAAAGAAAGATCAGCTGGTGGAGATGCTCTGCCGTGAACTGGAGCTTCGGAAGAACGAACTGCCGCAAGGAAAGATTGAGACGATTTATTTTGGGGGAGGAACTCCGAGTTTGCTTCAGCCGGAGGAGCTTCAGAAGATATTTGACACTATTTACGCCAATTTTGATATTTCAGAAGATCCGGAAATCACCCTGGAAGCCAATCCTGATGACCTTTCCGAAGAAAAAATAAAGATGCTCGAGGCGTCTAAGGTCAACCGCTTAAGTATTGGCGTGCAGTCATTTTTTGAGGAAGATCTTAAATTGATGAATCGTGCCCACAATTCCGAAGAGGCTTTGAAAAGTATCAAACTGGCGAGACAGTATTTCGATAATATTTCCATTGATCTTATATACGGAATTCCCGGGATGAATGTGGAGCGGTGGAAGGAGAACCTCCAGATCACGCTTGACCTGGGAGTGCCGCATGTTTCCAGTTATGCCCTCACCGTGGAGCCCAACACCGCCCTGAAGAAATTTATTGAAAAGGGAAAGGTGAAGCCTGTGGATGATGAAATGGCTAAAACACACTTTGAGATCTTGGTGGAAACCCTGGTGAATGCCGGTTTTGAGCATTATGAATTTTCAAATTTTGGCAAACCCGGCTACTTTTCGCGCAATAATACCGCTTACTGGTTAGGAAAAACTTATCTCGGCATCGGTCCTTCGGCGCATTCCTACGACGGGAATTCCAGGAAGTGGAATGTGAGCAATAATTCGCTTTATATCAAAGCTCTTGATAAAAATGAGCTGCCCCTGGAAACCGAAACGCTTACGCTAACCGACAAGTACAACGAGTACATCATGACCCGACTTCGGACGAAATTTGGTGTTTCTTTGGAAGAAGTCGGGGAGCTATTCGGAGCCGAACTTCAGAAGCATCTTCAGAAAAACGTGAGA
>JBAWAB010000298.1:0-3441 GCA_049589035.1 Salegentibacter sp. | reverse complement strand
GCCTCACGGATTTCCTCTACAGTAGAACCACTACCTCCGTGGAAAACGAAGTCGATGTGGTTTTCTCCAAGATCATATTTCTTAGAGATATACTCTTGTGATTGTTTAAGGATCTTTGGAGTAAGCTTTACGTTGCCGGGTTTGTACACGCCGTGCACATTTCCGAAGGCTGCAGCAATGGTAAACTGATCGCTTACTTTGCTTAGTTCTTCGTAAGCAAAGGCCACCTCTTCAGGTTGAGTGTATAATTTGGAAGAATCTACATCGGTATTGTCAACACCATCTTCTTCTCCTCCGGTAACTCCCAATTCAATCTCAAGGGTCATACCCATTTTGCTCATGCGCTTCAGGTACTTTTTACAGGTTTCGATATTTTCTTCGATAGGCTCTTCAGAAAGATCGATCATATGAGAGCTGTAAAGAGGTTTTCCGAATTGCTCAAAATGTTTTTCGCTGGCGTCCAGCAGGCCATCGATCCAGGGTAGTAATTTTTTTGCACAGTGATCGGTGTGGAGGATTACACTGGCACCGTAAAGTTCGGCGAGTTCATGAATGTGTTTTGCTCCTGCCACGGCACCTGCGATAGCAGCTTTTTGGTCTTCGTTTGAAAGACCTTTTCCGGCATTGAACTGCGCGCCCCCGTTAGAAAACTGGATAATGACAGGTGCATTCAATTCCGCAGCAGTTTCCATAACCGCATTGGCGCTACTGGAGCCGATGATGTTTACTCCCGGAAGGGCAAATCCCTTCTTTTTGGCATAATTGAATATTTCCTGAACTTCTTTTCCTGTGGCAACGCCTGGTTTGATGTTATGACTCATAATTAAAATTGAATTAGGCTTACAAAAATAAGAAAATAAGTTGGCTTAGAAAGGATAATTGATCCCTACATTATAGACGGCATGATTGAAGTTGTACTCTTTAAACCAGCGGTTTCCTTCAGGCAGGGCGGGGTCATAGGTTTTGAAGCCAACATCGAAGCGGAGGATAAAGAAATCGAAGTCATACCGAAGTCCAATTCCTGAACCGATGGCGAGGTCCTTAAGGTCAGAAAAATTGGTGAAAGTGGAAGCTTCATCCTCCACAATATCGAGGACGTTCCAGATGTTTCCAGCGTCTATGAAGAAGGCGCTGTTCAGGGCACCAAAGAGGTTGTAGCGATATTCGAAGTTTAAGGCGATCTTCATATTTGCCTCGTTGAATTCGTTGCGACCACCACTACTACCGGGTCCAAGGTCGTACGCCTGCCAGGCGCGGTTGTCGTTAGGCCCTCCGGCGAAGAAACTACGGGTAAAGGGAATGCTGTTGGCATTGCCGTAGGGAATGGCTACACCTCCATAAGTGCGAATGGCAAAGATGTTATGGTGGCCAAGGTCCCAGTGTTTTATAAAATCGACTTCGGTCTTGATGTATTGTGAGAAATTGACACCTAAAACCTCATAATTTCCATTTTCATTCTTTTTAAGACTGGCCAATTTGGAGAACAGGGACAGAGCGTTCCCTGCGCTTTCTACCTTAAGCCTAAAACGGGAAAATTCCTCATCATAAAGGTTCTCTTTGGTATTCCAGAGATACGTATAATTAGAAGCGAAGATCAGGTTATTTTCGGTTAAACGATTTTTTCGTTCTCCTATGTTACTCACCAATTGCTGTTGACTGCTTGTAAGGCCCGTAGTGCTGTTGCCGCTGCCGGTAACATCTTCAATAAAGTTCTCGGTGCCTTTTGGGATGGTAAGATCTCCATTTTCATCCAGATAGTCCGGATCGGTTACCACGTTTGCCGAGTGGGCAATATCATTGAGCTCTCCGTAGGAATTTCGGTAGACATTAAAGTAATTAGCGGTATTCAGATTTCGTACATATTGAATATTCAAAAGGTCCACTCGGTTTACCTGGGTGCCAGATGGGTTCCAGCGATAATTTAATATGCCCGAAAGATTCTGCTTGTCGAGCCCAATATTATGCTGAGTGCTAACGCCAACACTCAGGGAGGTAAAGGGCGACATGTATTTTGGAATGAGCTTTTCCGTATCGAACGGAAGGAAAATTCTTGGAAATGTAAGTTTAAGGTCAGCGCCGATTTCGGTAATATCGAAGAACTGATCTTTATTGCTGCTGGCAGCAGCATCAGTCGAAGAACCGATACTTCCCCTTCCTGATATCTCGAGGTTTTCAGCACCTCTAAAGACGTTTCGGATAAGCAGGGATCCTCCAAAGCCAATTCCGAATTTTTGAATGTTGCTCTGGGAAACATCAAAATCGAAACCAAGAGAATATTTCGGCTGGGGCGTCAGGAAGATATTGGCAATAAGATCGGTTTTGGTGCTGTCGGTTGGATCGGGGGTAAAGGAGATGTTCGGATATTTGAAAACGCGCAGGGAATTGAGTCGGCTGTAGGTTCTGGTACGGTCGGTGTCAGAATAGATAGTGCCGGGCTTGATGAAAACAGCATCGGTAAGGGCCTGGGGTTTATATTCCATCTCATTAAAACTATAGAGGGTATAGCCCTCGTGATGTACGCTGTCGGTGATGGCTTCATTCCTGTTGGCAAAGCTGTAATCGGTAAAAATGTTTACCGTACTCACTTTGTGGATCTGGAAGGGGACGCGTGTTGTAGAATCGGTTTCTGAAACCTTCTTGTTTTTGATGATGAGGGTAGTATTCACCCTGTGGTTGGTGTTAATCGTATCGGCGTTAAAGCTGATGTATTCCTGGTCAAAATCATAGACCCCATTGTTTCTGAAAAGATTGGAGAGTCGGTCTCTTTCGGCATTGTAGTCGAGTGTTTTGTACTGCACGCCCGATTTTATTTCTGAAGCTTCCTCGTGAGCCTGATACATTGAATCAAGCACCGGAGAGGCTATTCGGGTGGTAATGGAATCCACTTTGTAGGCTTCGTGCGTAGTGACGTAATACTTTAATTCTGCCCTTTTTCGTCCTGAGGGAATTTGTTCATAATCGGTTTCAGCGTTGAACCAGCCGTGGTTCCAGTACCAGGCCTGCAATCGGTTGAGGGATTTTTTCGTTTCGTTCTCCTCAATGATCACCGGGGCTTCGCCGGAGCGTTTGATCCATTGGTTAAATTCTTTCCGGGAATAAAGATATTTTTCCAGTTGTTTCCTGGAAAGAAGGTTTACCAGAAATTTCTCCCGGCCTTCCTTCTGAAGGTATCTCGCGCTTAAGATCGAGTCGATGTTTGGCCGGGCAAGATTGTAAAAGTATAATCTGATTGGAGCACCCAGCAGGCGCGTGTTGGGCTCCTGGTAAAGCTGATTGTAGATGCGGGCCTCCTTGATCATTTCCCCATTCAGATAGATCGTATTTTCGGTGAGTAGAGATTCATTGGGACCTACTCGTTTCACCGCGTCACAGGAAACAAAGGAAATGAGGATTAATAAAATAAATGATATTTTTGCGCAGAGCCGGTTCAAGCAGTAGATC
>JBAWAB010000297.1:0-6924 GCA_049589035.1 Salegentibacter sp. | reverse complement strand
AGATTCTTGGTATCGAAGTTAGTAATAGATCTCCTGAGGTCAATTTTTTCAGAATTTGCCTCTGCTGCGACTTCATTTCCGGTGCGCAGCCTTTCGGTTTCCTCTTCTGAAAGCTTGCTTTCTCCTTCTCCTTTGTTGGGAACCTTCAGCACCATACCCGATTTAAGGCCATCTTGCAGCCCGGGATTCAGAGCCATCAAAGAGTCTTTGGAAACTTCGAATTTCAAGGTAAGTCCGTAAAGTGTTTCCCGTGGTTTCACTTCGTAATATTCAAAGGTATCCCCTTCCAGGAAGACGGGCTGGTCTATTACATCGGTTCCTACGTTGAGCATGGTTCCGGGTTTCAGGACGTCGACGGCAGGATTCAGTTCTTCAAGTTCACGAACGGTGAGACCGTATTTGCGGGCGATTCCGTATTTGGTTTCCTTCGGAAGAACAATATGTTGCCGGGTCTTCATTATTTTGACCTTCCTTTCCTGCTGTGGCTGTGCCACCTGCTGCGCCGCAGATTCATGAAAAACAGGAATACGGATTTCTTCCCCGGTCCGCAATTCCGAAGCATACAATTGCTTGTTATACTTCTTTATGTCGTCAACCTCAACATTGTATTGTTTCGCCAGGCTATAGAGCGTTTCGTGACGGGCTACTTTATGAGTGATGAAATCTACCGCTGCTGAATTATTCTCTCCTTCCTGAGATTTAGTCGCACTGAGAGGGATCACCAGTTTACTCGATACCTCTATCCCGTCCCGCGCATCGGGGTTGTATTTATATATATCCTCTTCACTGATATTATAGGATTTGGCTATGCTATAAACGGTTTCCCCCTTCTTCACGGTGTGGTACTTATATTCCTGTCCGAACACTGAAGTAGTCAGGAACTGGAAGAAAAAGCATAGCACAAAAAGGTATTTCATCTTTTAAGTAGTTTTTTATTTGTAATTCTCTGGTCGTGAACCTACTCCCATTCTATCGTTGCAGGCGGTTTTGAGCTGATGTCGTACACTACTCTATTAACGCCTTTCACGCGATTTATTATGGTATTGGAGGTTTTCTGCAAAAATTCATAAGGCAAATTCACCCAGTCTGCGGTCATCCCATCGGTCGATTCCACTGCCCTTAAAGCCACCACCTGTTCATAGGTTCTTTCATCGCCCATCACTCCTACGGAATGGATTGGAAGCAGAATTGCGCCTGCCTGCCACACCTTGTCATACAACATCCAGTCTTTCAAGCCCTGAATGAAGACGTGATCTACCTCCTGAAGTATTCTCACCTTCTCTTCGGTAATATCGCCAAGGATCCTGATGGCGAGACCAGGTCCAGGGAACGGATGCCTTCCAAGCAATTCAGCATCAATTCCTAATTCTTTACCTACACGCCGCACTTCATCCTTAAACAACATCCGTAGCGGCTCGACCACCTTCAGCTTCATAAAATCGGGCAATCCGCCTACATTGTGGTGTGACTTAATAGTCACCGAAGGACCATTTACAGATATCGATTCTATCACATCTGGATAAATAGTCCCTTGTGCAAGATAAGTAACATCTTTTATAGTATGAGCTTCATCATCAAAGACTTCGATAAAAGTATTTCCGATGGCCTTACGCTTCTCTTCAGGATCACTGATCCCTGCCAGAGCATCCAAAAAACGTGCCGAAGCATCTACCCCTTTTACGTTCAGCCCCATATGTTTGTATTGATCCAGCACACTCTCAAACTCATTCTTCCGAAGCAAACCATTATTCACAAAAATGCAATACAGGTTCTTACCGATGGCGTGATGCAGCAAAACAGCGGCCACGGTAGAATCTACTCCCCCGCTCAGGCCGAGCACCACTTTATCATCGCCGATCTTTTCCTTTAATTCGGAAACGGTAAGATCAACAAAAGCTCCCGGCGTCCAGGATTGTTCTACTCCGGCGATTTTTACGAGGAAATTTTGCAACAGTTGCTTTCCGTCGGTTGAATGATAAACTTCCGGATGGAACTGAATAGCATAGGTTTCTTCCCCTTCAATGCGGTAGGCCGCGTTCAGAACATCGGGGGTACTGGCAAGACGCACGCCGTTTTCGGGCAATTCCTTGATGGTGTCGCTATGGCTCATCCATACCTGCGAATTTTCCACAATATCTTCAAAAAGCACTTCGGAATCTTTGATGACCGAAAGATTAGCACGGCCATATTCGCGAATTTCTGAAGCCTCTACTTTTCCGCCGTTAAACTGCGCCAGGTATTGCGCGCCATAACAAACAGCAAGCACAGGCAGCTTTCCCCGGATCTTTGACAAATCGGGATGCGGGGCATCTTCATTTCTTACAGAAAACGGACTTCCGGAGAGGATGACCGCTTTAAAACCTGAAATGTCGTCTGGAATTTTGTGATAGGGATGAATTTCACAATAAATGTTCAGTTCTCTTACCCGCCTTGCGATAAGCTGGGTGTACTGCGAACCAAAGTCTAAGATGAGTACGTTGTTTTGCATGCGCAAAAGTAAGAATTTGAGGCAGAAATTAAATAAGCCATTCCATTATTTTCTATCTTTAATGCATTCATCAAGCTCTTTAATATGAAGTATATCAGTGCTATTATTTTCTCGGTGGCTATTGTGGTCGCCGCCTATCTGCTTGGAGAATCCTACGTGAGCAGGGCCAATCCCGATGGGGTGATCTCTGTCACCGGATCGGGCAGCGAGAATTTCACTTCGGATCTCATTGTTTGGGAAGGGCGTTTTACTCGCGTCAATCCAAACCTGGAACAGGCTTATAAAGAACTCAACCGCGACAAAGAAGTGGTCAAAAATTACCTGACGGAAAAGGGTATTTCCCCAGAAAATTTCATCTTCAATTCCGTTCAGACCAATGAACAAAGGGAAAACCAATATCAGAACGGGAATTACGTGGGCAGCACTTTCAAGGCTTATGAGCTGGTGCAAACTGTAAAAATCGAATCAAAAGATGTAGAACTGGTGGAAAATGTTTCCCGGGAAATAACTGAATTACTCAATAAAGGGGTTCAGTTCAATTCAACTCCCCCACGGTATTACTACACTAAACTGGCTGATCTCAAGATAAAAATGATCTCTAAGGCTACGGAAGATGCGCGCCTGCGGGCCGAAAAAATTGCTGGCAACAGCGGCGGAAGCCTTGGCAGGCTGAAAAGTGCCAATATGGGCGTGTTCCAGATCACCGGGCAGAACAGCGGCGAAGACTACAGCTGGAGCGGAACCTATAATACCGCCGATAAGCTAAAAACTGCTTCCATCACCATGCGCCTGGATTACAAAATCGATTAAAAAAATGCAGAAAAAAAACCTCCCAGTTCTGTAATACCCGGGAGGTTTAATCTTTATGGAAATCTCTTTTTAGCCGAGAGTGTCCAGGATCATATCGATGTCTTTTTCGGTGGTATCAGGATTTATAAAACAGAAACGCACCACCGTTTCCTTCTTCCAGGTCGTTGGCGTCACCAGCGCAAAACCTGAGTTGTGATTCTTATAGGTCCAGTCGCGGTATTGCTCTGCCGTCCATCCTTTTCTTCGGAAAAGGACTACCGAAAGGCTCGTCGGTCTCACCATTTCCAGGTCTTTTCTTTCTTCGATCTTTTTACTGGCGATCTGGGCCAGTTCAATTCCTCTTTCTATCGCCTGGCGGTACTTGTCTGTACCATGCATGGCCAGAGAGAACCAAAGCGGAAGTCCGCGTAACCTTCGGGTGAGCTGGATCTGGTAATCGGCTGGATTGAAGCCCTGTGCTCCTTCATCTTTAAATATTTCCAGGTAGGCTCCTTTCTGAGAATGGGCATTTTTGGCGTGCTCCAGGTTCTTATAGATGACCGCACCACAATCATAGGGCGAAAACAGCCATTTGTGCGGATCTATGGTAATACTGTCGGCACGTTCAATGCCGTTGAAAAGATGCCTTACCGAATTTGCAGCCAAAGCTCCGCCTCCATAGGCACAATCAACATGGAACCATATTTTTTCAGCTTCACAAACATCAGCAATGCTGGCCAGCTCATCAATGATCCCGGCATTGGTGGTTCCTCCGGTACCGACCACGGCGAATAATCTCTCCCGGTCTTTCTCCTCAAGCTTATCAATCGCCCGACGCAGATCTTTCCCGGTAAGAAATTCATCTTCAGAGTCGATCATGATCACATCGGCATCCATGACCCTTGCCATCGCTTGAACAGAACTGTGTGCCCCATTGGAAGTGAGCAACAGCGCTCGGAGTGCGGCATTTTCATCCATACGGGAACGCCATTCCTGGCGCGCCGCCACGAGGGCCGAAAGATTCGCAACCGTACCACCACTGGTAAAAACGCCAAAAGCGCCTTCCGGTAAGTTCGTGAGGGAAACCAGCCATTTCATCGCCTGGTTTTCACAGAAGATTCCTCCTGCTCCTTCCATCCAGTAAGCACCGTGAATACTGGAGGCCGAGGTCACCAGGTCAAACATGATGGCCGCGCGGGTTGGGGCTGCGGGTACAAAGGCTAAATGCCGCGGATGGTCAATTGGGACCGTGGCCTTTACCAAAACATCTCGAAATAGTTTAAAAGCGGTCTCGCCGCCAATACCTTCCGGAGTAATAGTTTCGCCAACAATCCTGAGCAGATCTGATTCTTTCTTGGGTGATCCCAGCTCGGGAGTCAAATTGGAGATACGGTCAATAGTGTACTTCATAACGTCGAGCGTCATTTCCACCAGGTCCATATCAATGGTATGCATTTTATTTGTATCCTTTTCCAAAGGTCATAATTTTAAAATTTGATTCTAATGGGTTTAGGTTTTCGATCAAAGTCGGGATTAGTTCCTCGCCATACTCAGCATAGATTTCGCTGAAATTTGTCTGTCTCTCCTGCAAACTTCTGTTTGGAAATAGTTCATTCTGAAGCGATGCAATCCGTGACACCTCATCTCCCAATTTTCTTTTTTGCGCTTTCAGCAGGCGCTTTTCTAGTTTCTCAAGCCCCTTCAGCTGCTTTACCTCCTGAGCTTTCACCGCCCCTAGAAAAGACTTATCCGTTTGTTCTGCAAGTTCATACATATGCTGAAACTGCTCCACCAGGTGTTGCTTCTGCGGAGAAAAATCGATATCGATATTGGAGATTTGCCGCACTTTGCGGTTGATGAGCTCGTGCTGACTCAGGAAAAGTTCCGACAGGCTTATGTTCAGTTTTCGACGTTTTTCATCCTGTTTTTCAGATTGTATCAAAGCGGAATTCCGCAGCAAGAGGATCGGAAAAGGCACATTTTCAGCCTTGAAATAATCCTTCAATTCCAGCCAGTAAGCAAGTTCCCCGCCTCCGCCGATATAGCACAAATTAGGCAATATCACCTCTTCATATAAAGGCCGAAGCATCACATTGGGGCTGAACCTTTCAGGAAATTCCTTCAGTTCTTTCAGAATTTCATCCCGGGTAAAGCTCATTTTGGTGTCGTGCACAAAATATTTTCCTTCCCTCTCAATGATTCGCTCCCGCAGGCCGTTGGCGAGGTAAAAAAGGTTGATCTCACGCGGATTCACCTGCACGTTATAGCCAGCTTTCTCCAGCTCTTCGGCAACCTTTGAGGTGGTGTGATGAGAGATCTGTCGGGTTAGTTCATTTTCGGCGTAAGGAATAAAAGCCTCCTTCAGTTCCCGCTTTTGAGCATCCAGGATCACCAACCCGTAATCTTTAAATAGTTCGTTGGCCAGATACAAGGTGGCCTCGCTGAGATTATCGTGTTTCAGATAGGCATTTTCAAAGAGCTGCTTGAGGTATCGGGCATCCCTGCCGCCACCTATTTCCGCGGAAAAAAGATTGAAAACCTCCTCCAGGCCTTCCGTAGAAAGATTTCCTACTGCATCTCTCCCTGCATTTTCACTTGCATTATTCCACTTAAATTTCTTGCCGTTTAAATTGAAAAAATTGATCTCCTCAAAATCGTGATCTTCCGTAGCCATCCAGTAAACCGGCACAAAATTATTTTCGGAATATTCCTGCTTTAGAAGTTTCGCCAGATTAATAGCCGAAACGATCTTGTAAAGAAAATAAAGCGGACCCGTGAACAGGTTAAGCTGATGTCCTGTGGTGACGGTAAAGGTATTTTCGTCTGCCAGAGATTCTATATTAAACCGGGTAGCATCAGAAACTTCGAAGTTTTCATACTGCCGCTGCAGGCTTTCCACCAGCAACTCCCGCTTTTCCACAGAAAATGAGCCCTTTTTTTCTTCAATCTGGGCCTTGAATCCGGCCATGTCAGGAAAATTATTATAGAACCTTTTCAGCTCCTCTTTCCTGGCCAGATAATCTAATATTAAACTGGAAAAATAATTGGTTTCAGCGTGCGAAATACAATCGGTTGGCATAGGTAATTTTTGAAAACGTAAAGATACCGAACTTAAATATTTTATATGGCAAATTTTAGTTAATTCGGCGGTGAGCACTATCTTTACTCACATTCCAAACTTTATCAAAACAATCAATGAAAAAAATATTACTCCTTTTCCTCTCTGTTTTTTTAACAGTTGAGATAAGCCTGTCACAGGAAATAAAATCCCCTGCCAAATTTCTGGGTTATGAGATCGGGGAACACTTTACCCGTCACGCCGATGTGGTCGATTATTTTTCTTACGTAGCCGAAAACTCCCCGCTGGTGAATTATCACACCTACGGAAAAACCAATGAACGCCGGCCGCTTACCTATGCGGTGATCTCTTCGGAAGAAAACCTTCAGAATATCGAACAGATCCGGAAAGATCATCTCACCTCTGCCGGACTCATGGAAGGCCAGGCACAGGCTGACGACAAGGCCGTCGTTTGGCTGAGCTATAATGTGCACGGCAATGAAGCTTCCAGCACCGAAGCCGCCATGAAAACCCTTTATGAACTTATCACCTCCAGAAAAGATCTGCTGGAAAATACCGTAGTGATCAT
>JBAWAB010000296.1:0-10297 GCA_049589035.1 Salegentibacter sp. | reverse complement strand
ATTTTCGACAAGCTTCACGGGAAGGAACTTTCCTACAATAATCTTTTAGATGTGGATGCTGCCGTGAACCTGATGAACGAATTCAAAGGTGAAGCGCCGACATTTGCAATATTGAAGCATAATAACGCCTGCGGCCTGGCGCAAAGAGATATTATTCACCAGGCTTATGTAGATGCCCTTGCCGGGGATCCGGTTTCGGCTTTCGGCGGAATTCTCATTAGCAATGTAGAAATTGACAAACCAACGGCTGAAGAGATCCACAAGCTTTTTTGCGAAGTGGTGATCGCTCCTTCGTACTCTTCAGAAGCACTTGAAATTTTGAAAGGCAAGAAAAACAGAATCATCCTGATCCAGAAAGAAGCTGAACTTCCGAAGCAACAGGTAAGAACCTGTCTCAACGGAGTTTTGGTTCAGGATAAAGACAGCAAAACCGACACTGCCGAAGATTTAAAAACCGCTACGAACAATAAACCTTCTGAAGAAGAGTTATCAGACTTGTTGTTCGCATCGAAGATCTGCAAGCATACCAAATCCAACACCATCGTTTTAGCAAAAAACAAACAGCTTTGTGCCAGCGGTACCGGCCAGACTTCGCGTGTTGATGCTCTTAAACAGAGCATTGAGAAGGCCCTTTCCTTCAATTTTGATCTGAAAGGAGCGGTCATGGCCAGCGATG
This sequence comes from Salegentibacter sp., assembly GCA_049589035.1. Classification (GTDB taxonomy): domain Bacteria; phylum Bacteroidota; class Bacteroidia; order Flavobacteriales; family Flavobacteriaceae; genus Salegentibacter_A. The sequence goes on along the minus strand of JBAWAB010000296.1, from coordinate 9,621 downwards.
CATTTTTCCCTTTTCCCGACTGCGTGGAAATCGCCGGAAATGTGGGAATTTCAGCAGTAATACAGCCAGGGGGCTCCATCAAAGACCAGCTTAGTGTTGATTATTGCAATGATAACGACATAGCCATGGTGATGACAGGAACTCGCCATTTTAAACATTAATTTTAGTACATTTACCAAACCTCAACACTCAACATAATATGGGATTTTTTGACTTTCTCATTGAAGAAATAGCGATAGATTTAGGAACCGCTAACACCTTGATTATCCACAACGACAAGGTAGTGGTGGATAGCCCTTCAATAGTAGCCCGCGACCGTACTTCGGGAAAAATAACTGCGGTAGGGAAAGAAGCTGCGATGATGCAGGGAAAAACCCATGAGAATATTAAGACCATCCGTCCCCTAAAGGATGGGGTGATCGCCGACTTTGATGCCAGTGAAAAAATGCTCACCATGTTCATCAAGGAGATTCCGGCGTTGAAAAAGAAAATGTTCACCCCGGCCCTTAGAATGGTGATTTGTATTCCATCAGGAATTACTGAGGTGGAAATGCGTGCCGTAAAAGAAAGTGCCGAGCGCGTGAATGGAAAAGAGGTGTACCTTATCCACGAACCAATGGCTGCCGCTATCGGTATTGGAGTGGATATTATGCAGCCCAAGGGAAATATGATCGTAGATATAGGTGGAGGTACTACCGAGATCGCGGTGATCGCCCTGGGAGGTATTGTTTGTGATAAATCGATAAAGATCGCGGGTGACGTTTTCACCAACGACATTGTGTATTATATGCGTACTCAGCATAACCTTTACGTTGGCGAAAGGACTGCTGAAAAAATAAAGATTCAAATTGGTGCAGCCACAGAAGATCTTGAAGTTCCGCCGGAAGAAATGAGCGTTCAGGGACGTGACCTGCTAACAGGAAAACCGAAACAGGTGAATATCTCTTACCGCGAAATCGCCAAGGCGCTTGATAAGTCTATCCTTCGTATTGAAGACGCGGTTATGGAAACCCTTTCACAAACTCCTCCGGAACTTGCCGCAGACATCTACAACACTGGGATCTATCTTGCCGGAGGTGGCTCTATGCTGCGCGGACTTGATAAAAGATTATCTCAAAAGACCGATTTACCTGTTTACATAGCCGAAGATCCTTTGAGAGCGGTTGTGCGTGGTACAGGAATAACCCTAAAAACATTGAACCGCTATAAGGGAATCTTGATAAAGTAGGAGAAGCAAGCTTATGCAGCAAATATTTAATTTTCTTATCCGCAATAAGAACAATATTCTCTTCTTATTGCTGTTTGCTTTGTCTATTTTTTTCACCATTCAAACGCATTCCTTTCATAAGAGCAGGTTTATAAGTTCGGCCAATTCGGTTACGGGCGGCGTGTACTCCTGGGCGAACGATTTCCAGACCTATATGCACCTTGACGAGTACAACCAGCGTCTGCTCGAAGAGAACAAGGAATTGCGCAATATCATCACCAATCTCAACGATACCGTGCCGGTGGAGAATTACATCGACACCTCTTCTTTTAGTGGCGATTACTACTTTAGAAGTGCCCGGGTGATCAACAACAACTTCTCTAAAGTTGACAATTACCTCACTCTCAACAAGGGGACTAATGATGGTATAAAGGCAGAATACGGGGTAGTGACGAGCAAAGGAATCATCGGGATTGTGGACAGGACAACAGGGAATTTCTCGCGGGTGGTTTCAATTTTGAACAGCCTTTCCCGCATTAATGCGCAGCTCAATAAGACGAATCACTTCGGAAGTCTTATCTGGGATGGCAAAGACCCGAATATTGTACAGCTGATCGATGTGCCGCGGCAGGCGCCGGTCAAAAAGGGCGATACCATTATAACCGGTGGCCGCTCCTTGATATTTCCGAAGGGCTTGCCTATTGGAACTGTAAAAGATTTCGAGCTGGACCGCAGCGAAAGCTATTACACGATCAACATTAAGCTGTTTAATGACATGACCAATATCGGCTATGTGTATGTGATCGAAAATGTGAATAAGGAAGAATTACAAGCCCTGGAAAACTCAGAAAATGAACGGTAGCATAATTTCGAATATCCTGAGGTTCATAGGCCTGATTTTTCTCCAGGTACTCATCCTGAACAACATCAATTTTTTGGGGTACATCAATCCGTATCTCTATGTACTCTTCCTGCTGATGTATCCTTTTAACTCAAATCAGAGTTTATTTTTATTGCTGGCGTTCCTTCTTGGCCTGAGTATTGATGTCTTCGAGGACAGTGGCGGAATACATGCGGCGGCCTGTTTGGTAGCAGCATTCGTCAGGCCCAACCTGTTAAGGTTTTCCTTCGGAATAAGCTATGACCATCAAACCCTCCGGCTTTCGGCCACTCCACTGGGGGCAAGGCTGAGTTACGTTTTCCTGATGGTTTTGATTCATCATTTCGTGCTTTTTTCTTTGGAAATGTTCAGCTTAACTCATATAATATTGATCCTGAAAAAGACGTTATTTTCAAGTATATTCACCGTGCTCCTGGTCATGCTGAGCATGGCCCTATTCAGCAAAAAATATAGATGAGAAGATTACTTCTGTACATTGTTATCCTTACCACCGGAATTGCATTCCTGGCGCGCTTGTTCTATCTGCAGGTAATAGACACTTCCCTGGCCATCCGCTCACAGGATAACGCCATTGAAGTAAAATACGACTACCCGCAGCGGGGCTATATTTATGACCGCAATAATGAACTTATGGTCTCTAATCAGCCTTCCTATGACGTGATGGTGATCCCGAGAAACCTCAAAGCCTTCGATACCACCGAATTTTGCCAGATCCTGCATATTACTCCTGAAGAATTGGGTAAAAAGCTGGACAAGGCGAAGATCTATTCCCCATTGTTGCCTTCGGTTATCATTCCGCAGCTTACCAAAAGTGAATATGCCTATTTGCAGGAAAAAATGCGCAAATACCAGGGCTTCTATATTCAGAAACGTTCGCTGAGAGATTACCAGGTAGACCACAGTGCCAATGTGCTGGGGTATATCGCCCAGGTGAACGAAAAGATCATCAAAGACGACCCCTATTACATCTCTGGTGACCTTATCGGACGGCAGGGAGTCGAAGCCCAGTACGAGGACATTCTTCGCGGGGTGAAAGGCGTAAAATATATTCAGAAAGACCGTTTTAACCGCGATATTGGGCCATACAAGGACGGAATCTATGACACCCTCCCGCAGAAGGGAAAAGACATCACTATTTCTATCGATTCTGAACTCGAGGCCTACGGCCAGAAACTAATGAAGAACAAGCGCGGCGGAATTGTGGCCATTGAGCCTTCTTCGGGAGAGATCCTGGCGCTGGTCACAGCTCCAAGCTACGACCCCAGCCTGCTGGTTGGGAGGGACCGTTCTGCCAATTTCACCAAGCTTTATTACGATACCATCGCCAAACCGCTCTATGACCGCGGACTTTTAGCCGAATACCCTCCCGGATCGCCATTTAAAACCCTGAATGCCCTTATCGCCCTTCAGGAAAATGTAATAGACACCGATGAATCCATAAATTGTCCTGCCGGCTATTATTACAATGGCCGTAGACTTATGGCCTGCCACGAAGCTCATGGTCGATTATCGATGATAAACGGAATTGCCGAATCGTGCAATACCTACTTTGCAACCGTATACAGAAGAGTTATTGATAAATACCCGACTCCGCAGGAAGGAATCGATGCCTGGAACCAACATGTAAAAAGCTTCGGGCTTGGCGATTTCCTCGGTTATGATCTGCCCAGCGGAAGACCTGGGAAAGTACCTAATTCTGATTATTACAACAAGATCTATAATTACCCGACCTATAACTGGTATTCTACCGCAACATTGTCAAATGCCATTGGGCAGGGAGAAGTGTTAATGACTCCCATCCAGCTGGCCAATATGACGGCAGCCATTTGTAATCATGGATGGTATTATACGCCGCACGTTCTTAAGAAGGTGGAAGGCAAGCCTATTACTGACGAAAAATATACCACCAAGCATTACACCACCATAGATGCCAAGAATTTCGACCCTGTTATCAAGGGGATGCATCAGGTGTATTTAAACGGAACAGCAAGAAACCTGCAGGTGAAGGGTATCGAAATTGCCGGAAAAACAGGAACAGCCGAGAATTTCACCAGGATCGGCGGAAAAAGGGTACAGCTTACCGACCACTCGATCTTTGTCGCATTTGCCCCGGTTGACGATCCCAAGATCGCCATTGCGGTGTTCGTGGAAAATGGCTACTGGGGAAACCGGTATGCGGGCCGAATCGCCACCCTGATGGTCGAGAAATACCTGCGTGGAAACATCACCAGAACCGATCTTGAAGACTGGATCCTGAATCATAGCCTGGAAGAAGAATATGCAAAACCTCAAAGCGGGAAACCTTTTCAAATTAATTACTAAATGGGTAAAAGCGTAGCGGGATTCGATTGGATCACGATATTTATTTTTGCAGTCCTGGTAGGCTTTGGATGGGCGAACATTTATTCGGCTTCTTTAGGCGACCCTACCGCTTCCTTCTTTGATCTTGACCAGGTTTATGGAAAACAAGCGCTCTGGATAATTTTGAGCGTATTGCTCATCATCATTATCCTTTCGATAGAAGCAAAGTTCTATCAGCGTTTCTCGAGCGTCATATACATTCTGACCCTTCTTTCATTATTGGGGCTCTTTGTCTTCGGAAAAACCATCTCGGGAGCCACTTCCTGGTATGTCATCGGGGGTATAAGCATTCAGCCTTCGGAATTCGCCAAAATTGGAACTTCTCTTGCCCTGGCGAAATATGTGAGTGACATCCAGACTAACATCAGGCAGATCAGCCACCAATTTAAGGCTTTTCTTATCATCGCTCTCCCCGCGCTCATCATCATTCCGCAGCCCGACCCGGGAAGCGCTATGGTATATGCGGCTTTCTTTTTTCCTCTTTACAGGGAAGGCCTGTCAGGAGTCTATCTTTTCCTCGGATTTTCAGCAGTGAGTGTTTTTGTGCTCACCCTGCTGATTGGTCCCGTTTGGGTAAGTTTGATCACAGCCGCAATCGCAATGCTTTTCATGTTCAGGAAGCGCCGCAAAGGCCCCGGAAAACTCGCAATTTTGTCGCTGGTTCTGGTGGCCGTAGGTTTGTCTTTTTCGGTGAATTATATCTTTAACAACGTCTTTGAGCAACGACACCGGGACCGCTTTAACCTGGTGCTGGGCAAGGAAGTCGATTCCCGTGGGATTGGATACAATACGCACCAGAGCGAAATCGCCATAGGAAGCGGCGGCTGGCTGGGCAAAGGCTGGACCGAAGGAACTCAGACTAAAGGCCATTTTGTTCCCGAACAACACACCGATTATATTTTTAGCACCGTAGGCGAAGAATGGGGTTTTGTGGGAAGCGCCATGGTAATCGCACTTTTCATCCTATTGCTTCTGCGGCTCATTTTCCTGGCGGAAAGGCAAAAGTCACAATTCAATCGTATTTACGGCTATTCTGTCGCCGGAATTATCTTTATACACTTCCTGGTCAATATTGGCATGGTCATAGGCGTCTTCCCCACCGTCGGAATTCCGTTGCCCTTCTTTAGTTACGGAGGCTCCGGTCTCTGGGGCTTTACCATTCTGCTCTTCATCTTCATAAGGCTGGATGCCGAAAGAATGTCGTTTTAAGTCCAATCTTACAGAAGTTACACTTCTGCGGAACAGCTTTAGTTTAGGAGCATTGATCGATTATGAGAAGTAATGCAGCAACGACGAGAATGATAAACGGATAGACATATTTTCTTTTCATTCTGAAAGGGTTTTCTAAGGCTTCAAAGGTATCTATACCCAACGGAATCCACAAGTTATAGCGAAGGACGGGCTACAGTTTGGAAAAATTCAGAACATATAGCCTAAGGCCAGCTGAAATCCGCTGTTCCTGGAATGAGCGCCGATAAAAACATCAGTGAATCCCTGATGATACCTGAAGTCTGCAAAAAGGCCACTATACAATTCATAAGACGCACCCACAGCTCCTCCAAATTCGAAATCGTTCATGTTCTGCTTCCGGTAGTTGCGGCTCTTTTCATCTACGAGAAAATTGAAAGATGGCCCTGCCTGCAGGGAAAACCGCGGAAACAGTTCAAAATTGGCCAATACAGGCACCTGTATATAGTCAAGGGAAATTTCATCTGTTATGGGACTACCTCCTAAAGTGAGGAGTTCTGCATCTGCGCCCCGGGTAGAGTAAAGCAGCTCAGGCTGCACAGAGAAGCGACTCCCGAGGTCAACTTCTGCCAAAAACCCCACATGGTAGCCTGTCTTCATGTTATGCCCCGCGAAATACTCAGAACTAAGATTGGTGAAATTCACCCCGCCTTTTATGCCGAAGTGAACTTCCTGGGCATTGGCTTCGGCATAAAGAAATGGAACAAAGATCAAAAGCATTAGAAATTTTCTCATTTCAATGATCGGTTCTTAAGTAAGGTGAAAAAGAAGCAGATTGTTGCCTCCCTTGAGTCTGGAACTCAAAGAGAATCTCGGTTCCCATGGGCTCTTCATCTTCATTCTTAAGATCAATAATGGAAAAAGAATAATTCAGGTGCTCTTTTTGATTAAAATATTTGAGGCGCTCCCGGGTCATTCTTAGTCCCACCGATTTCTTTTGGAACATTTTTCTGCGCTTTTTCTTTCCGGATCTTTCCCTGCCCACGCCATTATCTTTTACCGAAAGCATCAGGACGTTGTTTTGGTTATACACCTTGATTTCGATTTTCTTCTCCTCTTTTTTGCTTAACATTAAGCCATGCCACAGGGCATTTTCAACAAAAGGTTGCAAAATTAGAGGTGGTACCTTTATGAGGTTAACATCTACATCGTCATCTATAATTATAGGAGAATATATCGTTTCCTCAAAACGCATATTTTCAATAGAGAGATAAAGCTTGATCATTTCCAGTTCTTCTTTTAAACTCACATTTCTCACCCGGGATCCTTCCAGGATTTTTCTGATAAGCTTTGAAAACTTGGTAAGATAATAAACCGCCTGGCTCGTATCATTATTTCTCAGAAAGACCTTAATGGAATTTAAAGCATTAAAAATAAAATGCGGATTCATCTGGTTTTGCAACGAACTGAGGTGTAACTGATTTATTTCATTTTCGTATTCAGATTTTAGGTGAGAAAGCCTTTGCCGCTCTGCCTTTGCGGTTAACCTTAAGAGCTCATCTTCTTTTTCCTGTAACCTTTTTTCGAGCATTTTGTTCTGGTCATTCCTAATTTTTTCATTCTCCTGAAGCTGAAAAAGAAACTCTCGGTTTATTACTTTTACCTTATACGCGAGGCCCAGCGCAAAAGCCAGCTGCTCTACAAAAATTCCGGCGTAAAAGTACACCAGAGGCTCAAACCTGTTGAAGGAAGGCTGAAAAATGCTTAGAAGCAAAGCAATAACCGCCAAAACAATATAGGTGATACTGCCAAAGGTGATGAAGAACTTTAATTTTCCGGGAATGGTAAAAGCTTTTGCCACCGTGTAGATAGCAAAGCCAAACATAATGGGCGTAAAACCGTAAATAAAGAAATACCTGAAAACTTCAGAAGAAAACAATAAAGAGCCTGCAAAAAGAATTGTGGAAACCGCGAACATCACTCCCACCACTCCTTTGATAAATTTGTAAAATTTAAAGTAATGCTTCTTTATATCGAGAAAATGAACAAAAAAGACGAAGTAAATGCTATTGTAGATCACCTGAATATACCAGTTAACCGATGCCAGCCGCGACTCGTACATAAGATCGCGCAGGGCAAATTCGTAAGGCACCTTGAAACTTAGGAATATGAGTAAGAAAAAGCTGTATAGGGCATAGTATCCAAAGCTTTTTTCCTTTGAATGGTAGCTTATAATCCCGCTTATGACACACAGAATGAAAATGGCGGTCACGGTAACATGCCACAAAAAAGAATGGAGGATAAAATCCATACGGGATTTACATTTTATCTAAAAAAGCAGATTTTCTGTTGCGGGACACCGGAATTCTCTCCTGGCTATCCAGAATCACATAAGCATCGGTTTTGAAATATTCTTTTACTTTATCTAAATTGATGACATACGAGTTGTGCACACGGTAAAATCTATCCTGGGGAAGAAGATTTTCAATTTCCTTTAATTTCTTGGTTACAAAAAGAGGTTTTTCGCCTTCCCTGAAAATTCTACAGTAGTTCCCATCACTCTTGCAATAACAGATTTCATTGGGATCTAAAAACATGATTTTACCATCTACGGAGATAGGCACTTTTTTACCAGAGAATGCAAAGCTTCTTTCCAGCGTATCTTCGACAGACTTTTGCTTTCTTCGCAGTTTTATTTTCGCAACCGTAGCCACCAAATCATCACCATCGATGGGTTTTAGCAGGTAATCTAAAGCGTCTTCTTTAATAGCCTGAATAGCAAACTGGTCATAGGCTGTGACAAAAACTACCTCAAAGTGACGTTGTTGAAAATTTTCGAGAAACTGAAATCCATCAATTTCGGGCATTTCAATATCAAGAAAAATACAATCGGGTGTGCTGTGTTTCAAAAAATCTAAAGCTTTGTGCGGATCGGTAAAGCTGCCTATAACTTCTACTCCCTCACACAGATTCTCAAGTTCCCACTCCAGACTTTTAATGGATTTTGGTTCATCATCTATAAGAATCACTTTTAACATACCGGCTTATTCAAAGGAACATTTCACCTAAATATAAAAAATATAAACCAATATTTTCAAAATGTTGTATCACAGCTACATAGGCTCTATATAAAACTCAAAAACAAGATACCTGGAATATCCTTTTTTCAGATTTTAATTTCTGGCAAAATGCAGGTTATACAATCCTTTACTCCATTCACAAAATACTGTAGTACAGTCACATATATATTCTTTTCTCTGTCAATATTCACCCGCACCTTTGTATACAAAAACAAGTTGTACACCAGCTTTATAATTAAAACTATGCAAGAGGATCAAGCCACGGCCGACCCGGAAATTTCAACTGAAGATAAAAACATAGCAATTATTGCCTACCTAACGTTTATTGGTTTAATCATAGCGATTATCATGAACAACAACGGTAAAGCAGCATTCTCGTCCTATCACATCAGACAGTCTTTGGGGCTGAATGTCACAGGTTTATCCTTAGGCGTGATAGGAATGGTTCCGATCCTGGGTTGGATTGTCTCTGTATTGGGGTCTTTTGTGCTGCTTTACATGTGGGTAATTGGCTTAATGAATGCCATTAACGGGAAACCAACACCCTGTCCAATTCTAGGCGAAAAATACCAGGAATGGTTCAGGAATTTCCTAAGCTGAAAGACCAGTCAAAGCTCACTCCGAAAAACTATTAAAATATATATGATGATAAAACTATTAATCCTCCCATTCCTTTTTGTAACCAGCATCACGATAGCCCAAACCACCATTACCGGAAAAATTGAAGCTTACCCGGGAGAAAAAGCAGATGTTTTAGGTAGAATTGTCTATGAAAAATTAGGCACGATTGATCAAAATGGAGCTTTTAGTATCAATTTAGACAAGGAATATTTTGAAAAGATACGGGATACCATGAAAATAGCCAGCCAAAATTCTGGAGGGAG
>JBAWAB010000295.1:0-2993 GCA_049589035.1 Salegentibacter sp. | reverse complement strand
TATCGGCTTTGGTCTTTCGCTTCTTTTTGTAAGGCAGATACAGATCTTCCAGAAGTGCCATACTTGTTTCGGCCTCTATTTTCTGATCTAATTCAGGCGTCAGCACCTCCTGCTCCCCGAGGGCTTTCCGAATCGCCGCCTTTCTTTTCTCCAGTTCCTGAAAAGATTTTAGCAGATCGGCGATCTGGCCAATCTGCACCTCATCGAGATTACCGGTTTGCTCTTTTCGGTATCTTGCTATAAAAGGAATGGTGGCATCTTCTGCCAGTAATTTCATCGTATTCTGAATAGCTCTCTCAGGTAGATTGAGCTGAGATTTTATAAAATTGTAAACTTCCAAGGAAAATTATTTTAGGATCGGCAAGATAAGATATCAGCCATAAAATTTCACATAGACTAAGAATTGTTGGCCAGAGAAACTAAATGAGCTTAATTCGCTCTGAATGCATGATGGCCTTTTCGCTGTGCTTGAAATAGCAAGTCTCCACTCCCATACTTTCGAGGTTTTCCAGTACATCCCGCACCTTCTGCTTTTTAGAATGTCCCGTTTGCCTGATGTAAACCGCACGCACACTCAGCGGGAAAATCTTGCAGATCCTTTCATAAAGGAAGGGATCGTGTTGGGAATCGTCTCCCATCAGCACATACTTCAGCTGAGGATAGAAACCAATGATATCCTTGATCTTTTCGAATTTGTGATCATGACTTCCTCTTCCGGTAAAGAGAAAATCGGAAATTCCGGTCTTGATCTTCTTCAGTTTAATCACTGCTTTTGGCAGCCCGTGCATTTGCCGGAATTCATCAATGAACTCATACAGGTTCCATTCACTGCTGGAAACATAAAAAAAGGAGTTAAAAGCTCCTTTTTCATGCCCGAAAATACTCAGCGCCCGGTAATGCGGCACCACATCGTCAAAGATCTTTCTCTTGTTGATGTTCTTCAACAGCATCACATAGAGCTTTTTAAAGAAGTTATTGCTGTGGGAGATCAGGAAAGTGTCGTCAATATCTGAAATAATACCATATTTACTTTTGAAGGGTTTTAGCACCTCTTCTTTTTCAATGATCCCAAATTCGCCAAGCTGGCAAACGATCTCATACTCGTGCCAGCCGCTTTCCAGCGGTTCACAATAAGGAACACTAAATCTGAAATAGCCGTCATTGAGCGTCTTGGTCTGTACCTCAAGCCCCTTGAAACGAAGGGTGATCTTGACATTGGGCAAAGGCGAGATACGGAACATGTTGATGATCGAGAAGGCGTGTTTGATCCCGCGCCTGTCCACGCGATACTTATCGGGAGCCCAGGATTTGAAAACATGACCGTATACCACAAGCTCCTGATCGTTGAGATACCCGCGGTAAAGTTTTAAGTCGAGTTTCAAGTTTTAATTTTTTTCTAAGGATTAGATAATTCCAAATTACTTAATTTTAAACACATCCTAAAGTTATGCAAGAAATTAAAAGCATTTTGTTGGTGGTCAATCCTATTTCGGGGAACATTAATAAAAGTGAATTGATTGAAGAAATAAAACTCGCCTCCCGAAAGTTTGGGGCAAAACTCGATATCTATAAAACCGATGGCGAAAGCGATATTATCAACCTGCGGGCCCTTTTGAAAGCAGACGAACCCGACCGGGTGATCGTGGCCGGAGGTGACGGTACCATAAAGATCGTTGCTGAAGCCCTGCAACATCATGAAATTCCGTTGGGGATCATTCCTGCAGGTTCTGCCAACGCGCTCGCCGTGAACCTGCATATTCCGCACCTCCTGAACGATCAGCTGAAGGTCGCGCTGGGCGGCTGCAGCCGTGAGGTGGATCTGCTGAGCATCAACGGCGAACTTTGTCTTCACATGAGCGACCTTGGGCTGAATGCCGAGCTGATCAAAAACTACGAATCTTCCCCTATCCGCGGAAAAATGGGTTATCTGTTACAGACAATCCCAACGCTGATGCGCAGCAAATACCCCTTTGAATTCACCATTGAGACCGAAAATAAAAGCTACACCCGAAAAGGAATTTTACTTGCCTTTGCCAATGCCAAAAAATACGGTACAGGCGCCAATGTGAATCCCAGAGGAAAGATCGATGACGGTATTTTTGAAGTGCTGATCTTTAAGAACTTCGATATTTTTGAAATAATAAAAACCCTACGGAATGAAGCAGAGCTGGATCCCGATTTTATGGAAACCATTCCTGCCAAAGAGGTCAGCGTAACCTGCACAGATCCCGTACCTTTTCAGATCGACGGGGAGTATATTGGTGAAAAGAAGAATATCGATGCCCGGATTAGCGATAAAAAATTGAAGATCATGGTGCCGCAAAAACCTGAGTTGGCCCCGGAAAAAAACGCGGACTAAAGAATGATTTTCAGTGTTTAATTGGTCCGCAAAGGCAAATACACATCTGCGCGCCACATGTCCTCCTTGCTTCCCATCATGGGATTATCGTGATAGATCTCCAGGGGCAAGGCTGTGATCTGCCGGTTTTCGCGGCGTGCTTTTTCATATAGATCGAACCATGCGAAATGGGATAAACGGTAATTGCCACGGAAAATGGCAAATAACGAACTGGAGGAATCAAAATGTTTCAGTTTGATAAGCCTGGTCTCCTGCAAATCGTCTCTCAATTTTATAGGAAAGCAAAAGTCAAAGGAGATCCTGTTTTTCTGAAAATCCCATTTATTGACCTTCAGCATCGGGAATCCCTGCAGGTGCAGGTCATTTTCTTCCAGGTAATCCTGGAGATAGGTCACCGTAGCGGTCATGGCACGGGCCTTGCCTTCCACAGAACTTTCCGAAGTAATGCAGGCACAATCCAAAGCCGGTGAGACGGCGGTCCCGGCCGGAGATATCTTATAGGTGTCTTGTATTACCGCCAGCTCCCGATTAACCTGTAGGAATCTTGATTTCAGCGAATTCAGATACTCACTGCCCGACATCGGATTGAGAATGCCCAGGCGATTTTTCAGCCGTCGGGCAGGTTCAGAAACGC
>JBAWAB010000294.1:0-4040 GCA_049589035.1 Salegentibacter sp. | reverse complement strand
TCGGCATCGTAATAGGTTTTTTCTCCGCTTTCCAGATCTTTCGCCTCGACCGTCCATTCCAGTCTTTCGTCGGGATCTACATCTGCTACTTCGTGATTCCGAAGAACAGGAACATTGAACTGATCTTCCAGAATTTCAAAATACTTGCGGGTGATCTGGCCAAAATTAACCTCGGTGCCTATTTCCATCCTGGTGGCGGCCATAGTCTCATCTTCCTCTCGGTCTTGCATAATGAGCGGAAACCACTTCCGAAGAGTTTCAGAATCTTCGGCAAATTGCATGCTTTCAAAGATGGGATGTGCCTTCATCGCCCGGAAACGCTTCTTGAGAAATTCTACATCGTCTTCTCCGCGTACCCAGCTGTGGTGTGGCACCGACCTGATAAATTCTTTGGGTTTCTCAACAAGACCTTCTTCTACAAGAAAGGACCAGAATTGCTTTGTAGTTTCGAATTGGGAAAAAATCTCGATTGCTTTGGAAATATCTATTTCGCCGTTTTCGTTTTCGGGAGTGTAATTCAGTTCGCATAAAGCTGAATGGCCGGTCCCGGCATTATTCCAGGCTTCGGTGCTTTCCTGGGCTACTTTTTCAAGCCGTTCAAAAATAATGATCTTCGCTTCAGGCTCCAGCAGTTTGAGGATCATGGCGAGGGTCGCGCTCATAATTCCGCCGCCTACACAAATGAGATCGTAATCTTTTGCCTCGAGATTCTTCTGTTCCATGCCTTGTCTTTTCTCAAAGTTAGAAATTAGAGCTGCCAAAAGTTCTAAATAAATACTAATACTTCAGAAAAACGGAAGTATCAAATTGGGCAAAAAGAAAAGGCCGCCCGGGAAGGCAGCCTTTGAAAAAAGCTTTTGTGGAAAAGATCAGGAATTTCCTTTTGCGGCTTCAGTATTTGCATCTTTTTCCTGTTCCTTTCGTTTTTCCAGAAAATCCTTCAGGTCTTTTCCGTATTTCGACTTCTTCACACCCTTGTCGAGGGAGTTGTAGATGGTATCGAGATATTTGATATTGGCGTCAAAGACTTCGGAAAGAGCCAAATAGGGAGCGATTTCAAGATCTTTGTTATTGATAGCGAAATTCACCGTGTAGAGGTATTTTCGCTTCAGGAGATTGTCATACTGCTTGTTGATCTCCATTAATTTTTCTTCATTCTGATCTTTTTGCGCCTGAAAATTCTGCTTGATCAGGTCAAGATTCTTATCATTGAACCGCTTCATCATTTTGCGGTATTCTGCAAGCTTTTCCTGGTTTTTAGCCCCGGTGATCTTAGCATCGGTCCCGAATTTTTCCAGGCTGGTGGTGATGTTCACTTTTCCTTTTTCAGCAAAGAATTCCAGGCGGTCGTCATATTGCGAGTTATCTACCTTCTCCAGGTAGAGATACATAATTTGAGGACTCTCGATATCGGTTTGAAGAACAAATTCTGAATTGCCGTTAATTTCTACGGAATCAATATTCACAAGGCTTGTGTCCTCCACCTTCTGAAGGTACACCGTCCCTTTCTTGAGACCTTTGATATTGCCATTTATTACAAGGTTACTTTCTTTTTTGGAACAAGCTGCAATGCTCAACACGATCAATAAAAGAAGGCTTAATTTTTTCATTTTTACATCTTCAGTTTAAGTGCGCTAATATCTTATAATTTTCCTTTTTATACTAACCTGCGGAAGCCATTTGCATCAAAATAGTACACAAAATTGCGCCATAGGTGCCCACTACATAACCGAACACCGCCAGCAGCACGCCTACCGTGGTGAGGGATGGGTGAAAAGCAGCGGCAACAACCGGAGCTGAGGCAGCTCCACCCACGTTCGCCTGACTACCGACTGCAAGAAAGAAGTAAGGCGCCTTTATTATTTTGGCAGTAAGAATAAGGAAAGCTGCATGTATGGAGATCCAGACGAGACCGATCGCAATGAGGCCGGGATTATCGAAGACCATTCCCAGGTCCATTTTCATCCCGATAGTCGCTACCAGAATATAGATGAACAGGCTTCCTATTTTACTGGCGCCGGCTCCTTCATAACTCCTAAAGCGTGTGAAGCTAAGCAGGATCCCAATCGCGGTAGCAATCGTGATCATCCAGAAAAAACTGGAAGAGAAGGAGGAAAGCGCACTTTTATTATCGTTAAAAACAGCAAAATTTGAAGAGAGGTAGTGTGAAATTCCATCGGCTCCCCAGTGAGCAATTCCCACAGCCCCGAAGGCCAGGGATAACATGATCATATAATCGGCCAGGGAGGGGTTTCGGGTAATGCTCTCTGCGTAGCTGGAAACCTTCTCTTTTAACTGGTTGATCGCGGAATCGTCGGCCTTCAGCCAGCGATCAATACTTTTATTTTTTCCGATTCCCATCAGGAGAACGGCCATCCACAGATTGGCTACTACAATATCTACGAGCACCATTCCGCCGTAAAGATCGGGATTGTATTCATAGATCTCTAACATGGCCGCCTGATTGGCTCCGCCACCTATCCAGCTTCCGGCAATGGTAGATAAACCGCGCCAGATGGCATCGGGACCAACGCCACCGACGGTTTCCGGAGAAACTGCCGAAATGAGCAAGATCGCCAAAGGCCCGCCGATGATAATACCTACGGTGCCCGCGAAGAACATGATGAGGGCTTTTGGGCCAAGATTAAAAATGGCCTTCAGATCAATGCTAAGCGTCATGAGAACCAGGGAGGCGGGAAGCAAATACCGGCTGGCTACGAAATACAGGCGGGAAGCCTGGTCATCTACAAGCCCAACGGAATTCATGATAGCCGGTAAAAGATAGCACATGAGCAGTGCCGGCACTACCGAATAGAATTTTTTCCAGAATCCTGATTTTTGGGAAGAGGTGTAAAAAACAAATCCTAATGCTATCATTAAAAGTCCGAAGACGATAGCATCATTGGTAAAAAAGGGCGGTTTTTCCATCGAAAATAGGCTTATTGTGCCGCCAAAATACAATTTTTCTTAAAGCCTTGCCGTATTATCCCGTCGAAAGCTCCTTAGAGTTCGAAGAGTTTTTTCAGACTCTTTGCAACGCCGTGTTCAACACCGGCTTCAGTGACGATATTGGCAACTTCCAGAACTTCTTCCCGCGCATTGGCCACGGCAATTCCCATACCTACGCCTTTAATCATTTCCACATCATTGTAGTTGTCACCAAAGGCAATGCAATGCTCCGGTTCACAATCAAAATGTTTTTTGAGAAGCAGCTGAATAGCCGTGAATTTCGAGATGCTTTTCGGGGCGATCTCCAGATAAGTGGGTTTAGAGCGGTAAAGGTGAAGCTGCCCCGGATAATTGCTGCTTAAAAAATCCCTTATTTGATCTATTTGCTCTTCGGTGCCCATGGCCATGATCTTGTGAGCTCCCTTTTCTTCTTTTTTCCACTTCGCGATCACTTCCGAATTTACCATGACCTCTGGCGCAACCTTGGTGTTGTTTTCTTCCCGGGCAGCCCACTTGTCATATTGCGGAACATACCATTCATCACGGTGGTAGAGGCTAAGATGGCAGCCAGACTCTTTGTTGAATTCAGAAAGATTTTCTACGATTTCTATCGGAATTTCTGTAGAACTTACGGTTTCATCGCCTGCGAGAATCAGTCCGCCGTTATAACAGATGATGGGCTGTTCTTCAATGCCAAGGTCCTCCTGTAAATGTCGCATGGCGGCGGGCATGCGTGCTGAGATCAGTACAAAAGGCAGTTTTTCCTTCAGTGCTTTAAAGACTTCAATAGTATGTTCAGAAACTTCCCGGTCGCTGTTAAGCAGCGTGCCGTCAATATCTGTAAAAATGATCTTGTACTCCATGTGATCTAATTCTGTTTATTTTGGGGCTGTCTTTTTGCTTCTTTCAGGCATTTATTCAGCATCCATTCAATCTGGCCATTGGTGCTCCTGAATTCATCAGCAGCCCATTTTTCAATGGCTTTCATCATTTCTTCGTCTACACGAAGTGCGAATGCTTTCTTATTGCTCATATTATTTTTCCTGTGCCTTTATAAAATCAGTTAACACGGGGATAAGTTCCGGGTGCAA
>JBAWAB010000293.1:0-2030 GCA_049589035.1 Salegentibacter sp. | reverse complement strand
AACCTGAAGCTGAAATTCGAAGACTGGAATAACAATATGAACGTGGAGGTGAACAAAGCGATGCTGGATTATCTAAGGGTGATCCCGATGGACTAGTTCAGCAGGAATTAAAAGATGAAACCGCCTCAGAAGCTCAATTTCGTCACCCCGAACTCGTTTCAGGGTGACTGGATGAACAGGAAAAATTGGATGAGATTCTGAAATGAATTCAGAATGAGGCTCTACCTTGTTTTTGAGAAGTTTCTTATTTGCAAAGTTTGATGATCTTAATATTGGTCCAGCAAATACCGGATGACATCGGTAGTAGTCACGATTCCCACGAGATTATCATGAGAAACGACAGGCAGCGCATGAAATTCTTTTTCTGTAAAGATCTTTGCCACTTCTTTAATACTGCTTTCTGGAGAAACGCTCACCACTTTCTTTGTCATAACGTGTTCAATAGAAAACATATCGTAAACGGTAGTTTCTACGCTCTCGCCGTCATCATCGGTGGCATCCACAAAAGAGATCCGCATCAGGTCATTATAGCTGAGCATTCCCACGATATGTTCCCCTTCTACAACGGGCAAATGACGAATATGATGCTTTTTGAACAAGGTTTCAGCATGGGAGAGTTCATCTTTGAGATGCAGTTTTATCAGATTTTTGGTCATAATCTCTGAGACCGGCACATGATTTTCCATAACCTCAATATTTAAAGTTTAGCGGGGCATTCGGGAGGAATGCTTTACTTAAAAGTACAACTTCTTTGGCTAAAATGGTTGCTTAGGGAGGCATTTTATCTGGTGAGAAGTGCAATTTTTCCTGTTGTTTTTCTTCCGAAGAAATTATGAGGTGGAAGCGGTGATTTTGAAGCGAATTTCAATCTCTCAGGCTTATCCTTTGTCCTCCCTTTGCCGCCGACTCATAGATCTTCTCAAGGATTAGAATATCACGCAAACCTTCTTCGCCGGGAACCATCACCGGCCGGTCATTGAGGATAGCCAAAGCATCATCGTCCATCTGTACCGCCTGTTGATTTTTTCCGAAGGGAGGAAGGATGGTCCCGTCACTAGCTTTGCCTTTCACGCCTGAATACGCCTGGAATGGCCTTAAATAATACCATCCGTCTTCACAGTTAACCTCCAGGTTATTGAGGTTCTCCCCAAAACTGGTGCGGCAATGTGCCTTGATCCCGTATGGGAATTCCAGGTCGAAGATGGTGGTTTCATCAACTTCATCAAACATTTGCTGTCTTTTAGTACTGTGCGTGGCACTTACCGAAAGAGGTTCCATTCCCGTAGAATATCGCGCCGCGTTGAGCGGATACACCCCCATATCATACATGGCTCCGCCTCCCATTTCTTTTTTGAGCTTCCACGGGGTGATACTTCTGCCGTTGTAACCCGCTACGGCTTCCAGCTTCAGGATATTTCCGAAAGGATGAACTTCTGCCCATTTCATAAGGATTTGGGTATTCTTCTCATGCTGCATGCGGTATCCTATAGATAATTTCACTTTGTTCCGGTTGCAGGCCTCAATGATCTGCCGGCATTCTTGGGCAGTTTTGGCCATCGGCTTTTCGCACCATACATGCTTGCCGGCATTGGCAGCGATCACAGAATATTTCGCATGCAGGCTATTGGGCACTACCACGTAAACCACATCAATATCGTCATTATTGGCAAGGCGGTGCATATTTTCATAATTATAGACATTGGAATCCCTGATCCCGTAGTGTTTTTGCCAAACCGGAATTTTTTCGGGGCTACCGGTAACAATGCCTCTCAATTCGCAATGCTGTGTTAGCTGCAGGGCCGGGGCCAGAAGATCGGTGCTGTAATATCCCAGTCCCACCAGGGCCACACCTAGTTTTTTCTTTGGCTTCGGAAAAAGATAACCCGGCCAGGGAAGACTGCTTGCGGCCAGAAAAAGCCCCGACCTCTTTATAAAACTTCTCCTGTTTTCCATACTGCTGAAATTTAGCAACTTAAGTTAGTAAACTGCAGCGAATTTTATGGAAGCGGCCTAAAATTTGTACATGTTAA
>JBAWAB010000292.1:0-1665 GCA_049589035.1 Salegentibacter sp. | reverse complement strand
TCATCGATACGGCCTCCATTTGGGTAAGGGAATTTTTCGGTGAATTCTACCTCTGGCTGGGACTCTTATGCGTACTTTTTTTGTTGTTCATCGCCCTCTCCCGCTTCGGAAGGATAAGGCTTGGTGCTGCGCCGCCGCAATTTGACCGCTTGTCGTGGATCGCCATGCTCTACAGCGCCGGAATGGGAGCAGGAATCCTGCTGCGGGCAGTACAGGAGCCGGTTTTCATGTTCCTGCATCCGCCGATCCAGACGAATTCTTCCAAAGCCATCATAGCGCTGGAGTACACTTTTTACCAATGGGGCTTTACCGCCTGGGCTTTCTACGGTATGTTTGCACTTCTTATAGCCTACGCGATCTTTGTAAGAAAAAGAAAGATCATGCTGGGCCACAGCCTGCCGCATTTTAAACGTATAAGATTGCTCCCAAAAGGCATCGATCTTTTGACCATTCTCACCACCGTCTTCGGACTTGTCGCCGCCATTGGTCTTGGAACTACTCAAATTGAAGGCGGTCTAAGTCATTTAGCTTCAAAATCTCCAGGAAGTCTCAGCCATACTCTTGTGCTGACTTTCCTGATCTGTCTATTGGCTTTTATTTCGGCCTGGGCGGGTGTAGAGAAAGGTATCAAGCGCATTTCCAACTGGAATATTTACATTACGGTTTTACTGCTGATCTTTGTTTTTGCTGAAGGCGATATGGGGCGAATTCTGGCACGCTTTTTTGAAGCTTTCTACCATTATCTCCTCGATTTTCTGCCGCTAAGTCTTGCCTACGGAAAATACAATCCCGGCAAGATCTTCCTGACCGACTGGACTTATTATTACTGGGCTTTCTGGCTGGCCTGGGCTCCCTTTACCGGCGTTTTTATTGCGAGAATTTCTAAAGGCAGGACTATACGTGAGATGATATTGGGTGTTTTACTGATCCCTTCTATCGGGAGTTTTTTCTGGTTCAGCGTGTTTGGATCTTCCTCTTTCGATATTGTTGAAAGCAGCGGAAATCCGGAGCAATTTGGCAACGTCTTCACCTCAATCTTTCATTTTTTTGAAGCACTGCCTTTTTCCAACATCAGCAATATTGTGACCGTACTGCTGCTGATTAGTTTCCTGGTCACTTCGGTAGATTCAGCTATTTATGTGCTCAGCATGTTCAGCGATGGAGGCAGGGAAAACCCAAAACGAAGGTACCGGCTCATCTGGGCCATTCTTATCCTCCTTTTTTCAGAAGCCATCATCATTTTGGGGAATATTAAGCCCGAAAGCGACGTGCTCACTGCCATGCAGAAATTCCTTATCATCAGTTCGCTTCCTTTCGCGTTTTTCACGGCAGGAACCATGATATTATTTTTGAGGGAACTATTTAAACGGCACTAAGCCCTTGGCAGAAATACTTCGGCCATCATGCAACGAGCACTTCCCCCACCACAGGTTTCGATGGTTTCAATTTTAGAGCTGAGAATCTCACAGTGCTTTTCAATTTTGGAAATCTGGTCGTGATTCAGACTTCGGTGTGCGCGTTCACTCATCACCAGATATTTCTTATCCTTTCCCTGAACCTGCAGCATGTTTCCTGCAAATTCGTGCATTTGCTCCTGAGTGATGCTGATTATTTCCTTTTTATCCTGTTTCAGGTGATTTATGACATTTTTACGTTCCTTTTTAT
>JBAWAB010000291.1:0-15949 GCA_049589035.1 Salegentibacter sp. | reverse complement strand
CCGAAGAAAAACCCTTTCGGGTCATCACGCCCCAGCCCGATTTTATTCCGAAGAGCTTTTTATAATAGCCCTTCATTTGCCCGTACACTAACACCGGGTGAAACAGGAATGGCTCGAGATAGGCCGCCAACAGCAACTCCACAAGCTGCTTTGGTTGTGTATAATGATCGAATCGCCGGACATACATAAAAATAGCGGCCGTTGAGAAGATGCAGCCCAGGAGATAGACGAAGCCGAACAGGAGGATTGCAAGGTGCCAGTTGATCAAGCCCAGGATTGAAAAGATGATGATACAGATCAATCCCAGAAATTCAATAATAGGCGCTCCAAATTCGAACAACAGCCAGTAAGGATAAAAGAACAATCCCATATTACGGTACCGCGGATTCAAAAAAAGTTTATTGTGTTTCCTCAGCGTTTCCCATAGGCCTCTCGCCCAGCGGTCCCGCTGTTTGATGAAAATACTGTAATCTGGTGGCGCCTCGGTCCAACAAAGGGTTTCAGGCAAATAAACCACCTTGTAAGGCTTTTTTAGTTGCTCCATATGTCGCCGCAGCCTGATGCACAATTCCAGGTCTTCTCCAACGGTATTGGCATCAAATCCGCCTACCTCGATCATGCGCTTGCGGGGATACATTCCAAAGGCTCCCGAAACCAGCATAAGCCCATTGATCTCACTCCAGGCCATTCTTCCCAGAAGAAAGGCCCGCATATATTCTACTACCTGCACCATGGGAACAAATTTCCTGGGCAGGCGCAGTTCCTTGAGAATCCCGTTTTTCACCACCGAATCGTTGGCTATACCAATTCCCCCGCCGCAGGCAATGATCTCTTTATCGTTCTCTTCCAGATAAGGTCGCACCATTTTCAGGAGTGCATCCTGTTCAATAATACAATCGGCATCGGTACACAGCACCAGCTCGGTATCGGCGAAATTCACCCCGGCATTGATGGCATCGGCCCGGCCACCGTTATTCTTATCGATTACAGTGAGATGCGCATATTTCATATCGCGGCTTTTATAAACGTACTTCACAGAAGCCGTGGGAATAGGCTGTGTAATAAAAGTGGCATCTCTGGCCTCAAGATGAAATTCCCTGATGAGTTTTTCCAACATATCATCGGTACTTCCATCATTTACGATGATGAGCTCGTAATAGGGATACTGAATTGAAAGCAGGGATCTCACGTTCTCTATGATGGTCATTCCTTCATTAAATGCAGGTGCCACCAATGTTACGGAAGGAATATCACTGGCACTCACAATATCTTTGATCTGCAAAAAGACCGCTCTTTTCTTATTTCTTTCGATGGCCCTGCGAGCCAGAAAAATGCCTGTAAAGTAAAAGCCGATCAAAAAAAGACCGTAGGAAAAAAAGCCAATATTAACGGCCCAGAAAAGAAAATGCTTTAGAAGATCCAGTTGTGCCTCAGTAAACATGTTCTGCCGTTTTTGAATATTGTTCGTAATAGAATTCCTGCACCAGCTCCTTTTGGCCATTATTCCATAGAATTTCAGCAGTCTTTAACCTGATGAGATCCCCGGAATTATAAAGCAGACTGTGGTAGAAATCCAGGTCTATTTCAGAATTTTCCGCAATATAATTCAGCAGTTGCCGCTGCTGTGAGATATCTGGAACTTGGGAGAAAACAAGCTTCAGCTGTTCCAGCTCCTTATTATTGAGGGCGAAAGACGTCACACAATAAATGGCGGCCTCTCTTACTTCTTGATTTCCATGATCAAGGTGCTTGAATACGTAATAAAGTTCTTCCCGGAGCTCAAATTTTCTGATAATGCGAATGATGAGCTGTCTTGCATAGTCATTGTCAGTATCATAGGCATTCCGTAGATATTGTGTCTTTGGCTCCGTGTAAAGATCATGCAGTTTTTCCACAATCTTAATCTGTTGCCAAAGCGTTACATTCCATTTAAGATAAGGCAGAACGCGAAGGCTTTCCCATCCCAGAAATACTACCAAAGCGATCTGGGCCTCCCGGCGAACGTAGATATTGGGGTGGTTTCTTAGAGGTAGAATCAGCTTGAGGTGCTGCTCCTGGTCCATTTCATAGATCTCTCGCAAGCCCTGGGCCTTAAGGAACCAGTCTCTTTTCTGTAGTTTGGAAACCGAAGCGCGAAAAGGCGGGATCTGCCGGTACAGCAACTGTAGCCGATCGTAATTTTTTCCAAGGATGGCACCCTGGGTGCGAATAAGAAGCCCAATGAGATACTGGACATTCTTTTTCTTAGAAGGTTTGATGCCCACCGCTCTCAAACGCCGCTGGATCTCCACAAGGCTCAACTCGTCGTCCTGGCGCGGATATAGATGGCGGCTCACGATCTCTGCAAAAGTCACTTCAATCTCCCGCAGTTTCCTGCTGCGCTTTTTACGGTAAAAAAGACTGTAGGCAATGCCAAACCAAAGGCTGACCAGCACGATAAGCGCTATACCCATCAAAACGAGAAGCCAGTGTTCGGTCATCATGAGCTCTCCAAAATTTCCTCTATATGGTCAAGATCAAAAGGCACTGAAAAAAAGCCTTTGATCCCGCTAAGAGTGGTGATCTCTTTTCGCACATTCTCCTGCCCCATGCTGGTCACAATCAGCAGATTTTTATGACTGATGATCTCCTGCACCTGCCCCACGTAATCCAGGGGCGCAATGCCTTCAAACAAGATGTCACTTATAATAAAATCGAAATTAATATTCTGATCTTCAATATCCAGCCCTGCCAGAGAAGTGATGGCTTTGCATGCGAAACCCCTTGACAAGACGAGGCTTTCAAGGATCTTTAAAATAATAATATCTTCCTGGATAAGTAGAACGTATTTTTCTTCCAAGCAGGCATTTTTTAGGGCGCCGAAATATAACAAAGAAAATACTAAAATCCAGTGACTTATTTTCAGGCTTTCGCTGGTGCAGGGAAGCTTTGAAAGCTTCATAAAAATGGGAGATCTTAATGATTCTGGAGATTAGAGAGGAGCGAAAATTTTTCTTTTATGCGGAAACAGAGCACTAAAAATCTCCTAAAAAAGCTTTTCTTCCGAAGAAAAATGAAAAAAAACGCAAAAACGGGAAAGGCCGGCAATGCGACATCTCCCGTTTTTCGTACTCCTGAAGACCTAACGGAACAAATTGAGCCGAAAACGTTTTAGTTTTAGCTGTAAATTTTTTCCTTTTTAAAGAAATGATTAAGATCTCCCGCAATGTTCAGACAGTTGCTAACTTTTTCGGTGTCATTACAAGCCCGGGAATCGGGTTTATAAGCTTTGCATTTGAATTCTGAAAGATCTACTTGCTTAAAACGCGGATTAACACTCATGCATTGCTCGTATAGTCCCTGTATATTTTTGGAATTATCGGGTTCAATACCGTTCTGCAGCAAATATCCTTTCAAAAAGTTTTCGATGGCGGCCTGTGCGTTCCGGCAAACGAGGTAAGAAACGACATCTTCCTCGGGCCTCGAAAGCTCATGATCGGCTTCATTCAGCTTTTTGATGGCTTCATCAAACAAACCGATTGCTCTGTTTTTCATAATTGTAAGATTGAAATTGAACGAAAAAACGTTTTTAGTTATACTTTCTCAGAAAAATTTCCTCAAAATCATATAACTAAAAACGTTTGTTAGAATTGGTGAATTATAAGCACTACATATCTCTAAAGAGTTCCAGTCTTTCCCACTTGCTTTCAACTTCTTCCTGTGCCTGCTTAAGGAGTGCATCCCCTATTTCGGCATTTTCTTTCACAACCCTGGTAAAACGGGTTTCATTGTACATGAAGTCTTTCAAAGGAATTTGAGGAGGCTTAGAGTCTAATTTGAACTTTTTGCCTTTGGGTTTTGCAGGATCAAATCTAAACAATGGCCAGTATCCTGAATCTACCGCTTTCTCTTGTTGAGATGCCCCATACTTGAGGTCGTAACCGTGCTCACCACAGTGAGAATAAGCGATGATAATAGAAGGTCCCGGATAGGCCATGGCTTCTTCAATGGCTTTGAGCGTTTGCAGGTCCTTGGCTCCAATGGCCACCTGGGCCACATAAACGTTCTGGTAAGAAACTGCCTGTAAAGCGAGGCTTTTCTTTGAAGTACGCTTACCTGAAACCGCGAATTTCGCACTTGCACCAAGCGGGGTTGCCTTAGACATCTGGCCACCGGTGTTGGAGTAAACTTCAGTGTCCATCACGAGAATATTAATATTCTCACCCGATGCCAGCACATGATCTACACCACCATAGCCAATATCGTAGGCCCAGCCGTCACCTCCAAGGATCCAAACAGCTTTTTGGCGCAGGTATTCGCTGAGTTCATTCAGCTTAAGAGCTTCAGGAGTACCAATTTGTACAAGAATCTCTTTCAGCTCTTCTATCTGTTCCCGTTTTTCTTTTTTCTGTACTTCATTCTCTTCGGGATTGTTGATGATCGCACTCACCAACTCTTTTCCGATGAGATCTTCAAGGGATCTTAGCAGGTCTACGGCTATTTCCTGTTTCTTGCTCAATGCCAGTTTCATACCTAACCCAAATTCAGCATTATCCTCAAAGAGCGAGTTCGCCCAGGCAGGACCATGACCAAATTCATTGGTTTTGTAAGGCGTGGTAGGCAGGTTACCTCCATAGATGGAAGAACAACCGGTGGCATTGGCGATCATGATGCGGTCTCCATAAAGCTGGGTAAGCATCTTGATGTAGGGAGTTTCGCCACAACCTGAACAGGCTCCGGAGAATTCAAACAAAGGTTCAAGGAATTGGGAACCTTTCACGTTGGTGATCTGTAATGCGGTTCGATCGTAATTGGGAAGCTTCACAAAATAATCCCAGTTCTTGTTCTCTTCACCGGCTACATCGAGTTTTTTCCTCATGTTAATCGCCTTAAAGTTGTCGATCTCCTTGCTCTCGGCAGGGCATACCTGCACACAAAGATCACAACCGGTACAATCTTCGGGTGAAACCTGAAGTACATAAGATTCGGTTGCGCTGGTGAATGGTCTTCCTTTGGCAGGCACTGCTTTCAGGGAGTCAGGAGAATCCGCGAGCAGGTCATTAGACACCACTTTTGCTCGGATAGCAGCGTGAGGACAAATGGCCACACACTTGTTACACTGGGTACAAAGGTCTTCGCCTTCCCAAACCGGGATGAAGTCGGCTATGCCGCGTTTTTCAAATTGAGTGGTCCCTGTGGGGAAGGTACCGTCAATAGGGAAAGCGCTCACGGGAAGTTCATCGCCATGACCGGCAAGGATCTTACCTAAAACTTCTTTCACAAAAGGATCGGCTTCGCCGCTCATCATCGGTTTCAGGTCTTTGGTACTGGTGACTTGTTTGGGGTATTCTACTTTCTGAAGGTTTTCCAGGGATTTATCAACCGCGTTGAAGTTCATTTTAACAATCTTCTCTCCCTTGTGAGAGTAAGATTTTACGATCGCATCCTTGATCTTCTGAATGGCTTCATCTTTAGGCAATACACCTGAAATCGCGAAGAAACAAGTTTGAAGAACGGTGTTAGTTCTCTTACCCAGCTTAGCTTCGTGTGCCACTTTGGTAGCATCTACCACATAGAATTCAAGCTCGTTTTCAACGATTTCTTCCTGCATTTTCTGCGGAAGCTCATCCCAAATTTCTTCTTTGGAGAAGGGTGAATTTAGCAGGAAGGTACCTCCTTTTTTCACCTTTTTCAGGATATCATATTTCTCAATGAAGTTGAACTGATGACAGGCGACAAAATCGGCGGTATTGATCAGGTAATTAGAGAAAATGGGTTCAGGCCCGAAACGCAGGTGAGACACCGTTTGTGCTCCGGCTTTTTTCGAGTCGTATACAAAATAACCCTGTACGTAATTATCGGTGGTTTCGCCGATGATCTTAATCGAGTTTTTATTGGCACCTACGGTACCGTCTGATCCCAATCCGTAGAATACACAATTAAAAGTGTTCTTTTTGGTCTTAAAAACAGGATTATAAAGAAGACTGGTATGGGTAATATCGTCGTTGATACCAATGGTAAAGTGATTCTTTGGCTTATCGCGCAGCAATTCGTCGAAAATACCTTTTACCATCGCCGGATTGAATTCTTTGGAAGACAAACCGTAACGTCCTCCCTTGATGACAGGAGTTTCCCTATCGCTTTCAGCAAAGGCAGTAACTACATCGAGATACAAAGGTTCGCCGACACTTCCAGGTTCCTTTGTGCGGTCTAAAACAGCGATCTTTTTCACTGTTTTCGGAAGTTTTTCAATGAAATGTTCAATGTTGAAAGGCCTGAACAAACGAACGAAAAGTACACCTACTTTTTCATCGCTATTAAGAAGAGTATCTACTGTTTCCTTTACAGCTCCTTCTCCCGAGCCCATAATTACAATGACTCTTTCAGCTTCAGGATGACCTACATAATCAAAAAGATTATAGCGACGGCCGGTATGCTGATAGAATTCATCCATTACCTCCTGCACAATTCCCGGCACGTTTTCATAATGCAAATTGGCTGCTTCTCTTGCCTGGAAGAAAACATCGGGATTCTGGGAAGTTCCCCGTATTACAGGATTATCAGGATCCAAAGATCTTTTCTTATGCTGCATGATCTTATCTTCAGGCATCATTGCCTTAATGACCTCATCGGGAATTGCATCGATCTTGGAGATCTCATGCGAAGTCCTGAATCCGTCGAAGATATTAAGGAATGGTACCCTGGAACGAAGCGTCGCCACCTGTGCGATCAGGGCGAAATCCATCGCTTCCTGTACCGATCCACCAAAGAGCATAGAAAACCCGGTTTGGCGTGCCGCCATCACATCAGAATGGTCTCCGAAGATGGAAAGCGCGTGAGTAGCAATGGTTCTTGCCGCCACGTGAATTACCGTTGGCAGCAGTTCACCCGCTATCTTATACATATTTGGGATCATCAGCAACAAGCCCTGAGAGGCCGTGAAAGTAGTAGTGAGGGCTCCCGCCTGTAGGGAACCATGAACCGCACCGGCAGCACCGCCCTCACTTTGCATTTCTACTATTCTTGGAACGTTGTTCCAAATATTTTTTTTGCCTTTGGAACTGAACACATCTACGTGTTCTCCCATTGGTGACGCCGGAGTGATGGGATAAATGGCGCAAACCTCGTTGGTCTTATGCGCCACCCGTGCAACCGCCTCATTGGCATCACAAATGAGCTTAGGAAATTCTTGAGTCATCTTTTTGTTTTTAGATTTTCATCAGTCTATTCGCCGTGAAGCCATGCTTTTTTATCAAGAAGTTCGGCTTCGCTCTCTTCATGGTTTTCATCTGGAACACAGCAATCTACAGGGCAAACTGAAGCACACTGTGGTTCATCATGAAATCCTTTACATTCTGTACACTTATCGCTTACAATAAAGTAGAATTCGTCAGACAAAGGTTCGTTTTCCGCATCGGCGTCGACCTCTTTACCACCAGGAGTGGTCACGGTTCCGCTTAAGACGGTCTCATCAGAATAAGACCATTCCTGGTCCGGTTCGTAAATTGCGTTGTTTGGACATTCAGAAATACAAGCATCGCAATTGATGCACTCATCAGTTATAATAAGGGCCATAACTATAAATTTTTATTAAAGTTTTGAATAAAAGTAGTCAGCTTCCTGCGGCCTTTATATGACGGTAATCATATTTCGTTAATCCCTTACATTTTTTTTAAGTCTCTAAATATCAGGCTTAGATGACCCTCATCATATTTATACCCTACGAGTAAAATTACATTTGGTACAGATACAGCAGCAGCAGCAGAAGCAGCTGCGAATAAAAAAACTTACCTCATGATCACAGTTGATAAAAAACCTAAAGCCGAAGCCCTCGATGCAGTCGTTATTCGATTTGTAGGAGATTCAGGCGACGGAATGCAGCTTACAGGTACTCAGTTCTCTGATACCTCGGCGATGTTTGGAAATGATGTGGCCACCTTCCCTAATTATCCTTCGGAAATACGCGCGCCACAAGGTAGTTTATATGGAGTCTCGGGTTTTCAGGTTCATATTGGCAGTGTGGAGATCAGCACGCCTGGTGATAACGTTGACCTACTGGTGGCTATGAACCCCGCCGGCCTTAAAACAAATCTCTATGCGGTGAAACCGGGACATACTATTATAGTAGACACCGATTCTTTCACTAAAAAGAACCTCGAAAAGGCTGAATATGAAAGCAATCCGCTGGAAGACGGCAGTCTCGAAAATTACCGCGTCGTCCAGGTGCAAATGACCTCTCTTACCAAAGAGGCACTGAAAGATGTCGAGGGTCTTGACAATAAAAGTATTACCCGCAGCAAGAATATGTTTGCACTGGGAATGGTTTACTGGTTATACGACCGCTCCCTGGAGCACACCCTTGATTTCTTCAACAAAAAGTTTAAAACAAAACCTCATCTCATTGAAGCCAATACCAAGGTACTCAATGCGGGTTATTTTTATTCGGAAACCATAGAACTCATCCCCAACTCCTATAGTATTTCTCCTGCCAAAATGGCCTCGGGAAAATACAGGATCATTATGGGAAATACCGCCACAGCATGGGGCTTCCTTGCCGCAGCAGAAAAATCGGGCCTGGAACTTTTCCTCGGCTCTTATCCTATCACTCCGGCAACCGATATTTTGCACGAGCTGGTGAAGCATAAGCATTTTGGAGTAAAAGCCTTCCAGGCTGAAGATGAGATCGCAGGGATCGGTTCGGCAATAGGAGCCTCCTTTGCAGGAGATCTTGCCATTACCACTACTTCCGGCCCGGGATTAGCCCTCAAGGGAGAAGCCCTGGGCCTCGCCATGATGTTGGAATTGCCTTTAGTTGTTGTGAATGTTCAACGTGGTGGTCCCTCTACAGGATTACCTACCAAAACAGAACAATCTGACCTCTTACAGGCCATTTACGGAAGAAACGGAGAAAGCCCGGTGATCGTGATCGCCGCCAGTACTCCCGCAAACTGCTTCAACTATGCCTATGAAGCAGCCAGGCTCGCTTTGGAACATATGACTCCGGTCATTCTGCTCACCGATGGCTATATCGCCAATGGTTCCGCTCCATGGAAAATCAGGAGCATCGATGAAATGCCAGAGATCAAAAACCATAAGATCACAGAGGCTAAAGAAAACTGGCATCCTTATGACCGCGACGAAGAAACTATGGCCAGAAACTGGGCCGTACCAGGGACCCCCGGTCTTGAACACCGCGTGGGCGGACTTGAAAAAGACCGAGTGACAGGTAATGTCTCCTATGTTCCCGAAAACCATGAAATCATGACCCACACCAGGGCTGAAAAGGTTAAACGTGTTCAAAATTACATTCCGGAGATCGAGCCAGAATTTACCCAAGAAGGAGATCTGCTGGTCATCGGCTGGGGAGGGACTTACGGTTCTCTCCATTCTGCAGTGAAAGAACTGAATGAAGAAGGCTATAAAAATATTGGTTTTGCGCAATTCAATTATATCAATCCGCTGCCAAAAAACACGGAAGCTCTGCTGAAGAAATTCAAAAAAATCGTGGTCTGCGAATTAAACAATGGTCAGTTCGTCAATGTCTTACGAATGAATTTCAATGGTATCGAATTCCTTCAATACAACAAAATTCAGGGCTTGCCTTTCGCGAACTCCGAACTCGTTGAAAACTTCAAAAAAATACTCGCGTAATTATGGAAACTGCAACTAAAAGTAAGTACACATACAAGGATTTCGCCAACGATCAGGAAGTGAGATGGTGTCCGGGCTGCGATGACTATGTTATTTTGCGCTCGGTACAAAAAGCCCTTCCAGAAATGGGCGTGAAAAAAGAAGATGTCGTTTTCATTTCGGGCATCGGCTGTTCCTCACGCTTTCCTTATTATATGGGAACCTATGGCATGCACGGGATTCACGGCCGTGCTCCCGCAATCGCTTCAGGTGTGAAATTGGCCAATCCCGACCTTAGTGTTTGGGTGATCACCGGCGACGGTGACAGTATGGCTATCGGCGGAAACCACTTTATTCATGTGCTCCGACGAAATATAGACCTTAATATTATCCTTTTCAACAACGAGATCTACGGTTTAACAAAAGGACAATTCTCCCCTACTTCTCTTGTGGGACAAAAAACGAAATCTTCTCCCTACGGAAATACCCAGCCTCCGTTCTCCCCTGGTGAACTCGCCATTGGAGCACACGCAAGATTCTTTGCCAGGATCGCCGGGAATTCGCCAAAGGAAATGACCGAAACTTTTGTGCAAGCAGAAAAATTCAAGGGAACCTCTCTTGTTGAAGTACTTCAAAACTGTGTGATCTTCAATGACGGCTGTTACGTAAAATACACCGATAAGTCTGAACGTGATGACAAGCAATTGTTCGTGGAGCATGGCAAACCCATGATCTTCGGAAAAGACCAGAAAAAAGGACTCATTCTGAATGGTCTAAAGCTGGAAGTAGCTACCATAGGCGAAAACGGAGTTAGCGAAGAAGACATTCTTATCCACGACGCTAAGGAAAAAGATCCTACTATGCACCAGATGCTGGTAAGGCTCGAATATCCTTTGGTGACTGGAATCATAAGAAGTTTTGAAGATGTGACGCTTGAAGAAAGGGAAAATGAACTCACCGAAAGGATCAAGGCAAAGTCTGAATTCAAAAAGACTGACGACCTCTTCTTTTCCGGCGAAACTTATGAAGTGAAATAGGCCGGGAACTGATTTTGATCAGCTTCTGCCTGCTCAAAATATGTTAATTTTATTAAGAAATAAAACCTGAAATTATGGGTTCAGAAGCCATCATAGTATTCTTTCTTGCCGGGGTCGTTTTAGTCGCCGGTGCGAATTTTCTCTCGAAGTTAATCTCACCAAAATCAGATAACCCCCAGAAACGGGAACCTTATGAAAGCGGCATGAAAACCATTGGCCCTACCTGGGTTCAATTCAAGGTTGGCTATTACCTCTTCGCGATCCTGTTCTTGGTGTTTGATGTGGAAGTCGCATTCCTGGTGCCATGGGCTGTGGTATTTCAAAAAATGGGAGGTGTGGCATTCATCGAGATCATCGTGTTTCTGCTTATCCTGGGATTAGGTTTGGCTTACGCATGGAAAAAAGGAGCATTAAAATGGGAATAGAATCTAAAAAACAAGTTCCGGACGATTTTCCCGGAAAACTCATCCCTGCGGGAAACGGAGGGAACGTAGTGGTCACTTCATTAGACAAGATCATTAACTGGGGACGGTCTAACTCCCTCTGGTCCCTTTACTTCGGAACCAGCTGCTGCGCCATAGAAATGATGCAGACAGGAGCCGCCCGCCACGACTACTCCCGCTTTGGTTTTGAGGTCGCCCGGCCCTCCCCAAGGCAGGCCGACCTCATAATTATTGCCGGGACCATAACCACCAAAATGGCACCCGTGCTGCGAAGGCTTTATGACCAGATGGCCGAGCCAAAATATGTGATCGCCATGGGAGCCTGTGCCATCACCGGAGGTCCGTTCTTTTACAACTCCTATTCGGTAGTAAAAGGAGCCGATCATATTATTCCGGTTGATGTATATGTACCCGGCTGCCCTCCACGGCCCGAGGCCCTCTTGGAAGGTATGCTTATGCTTCAGAAAAAAATAAAAACCGAGAACAGGACACAGAAAAAAAATCCTGTCGAAGGTTTTGACGAAGGACTCTAACCGCCAAGTCATGACAAATCAAGAATTACAAAAGCTCATTGCAGGCTGGTTCTCCGATCCCGCGGCTGTACAACTCGAGTTTAGCGAAGAAGGATCGCAATTCCTCAATATCAGTATACACCCCGATTATCTTCATGAGATGATGTATTACCTGAAGATCAATCGCGACACCAGCTTTGATTATCTCTTCTGCCTTACCGGAGTTGACTGGGGCAAGGACCTGGGAGTTATATATCATCTCGAGTCTACCAGTCATCGTCACATTATCGTGGTGCGGGTAAAGGTAGACAGGCAAGCACCCGTTCTGGAATCGGTACAGGATATCTGGGCCACGGCAAATTTTCACGAGCGCGAAGTATACGATTTCTTCGGAATACAGTTCAGGAAACATCCCAACCTTAAAAGGCTCTTTCTTACGGAAGACTGGGAAGGCTATCCGTTACGTAAAGATTATGTAGACGAAGCCAATATGGTGGTTAAATAGGAGATCATGGAAACAGCTACAGTAAATAACAATTTTAAGTCTGAAGAATACTTTATCAACATGGGGCCCCAACACCCCGCTACGCATGGTGTTCTTCGACTCCTTCTGACCATTGACGGAGAGATTATCAAAAAAGTGGAACCCGATCTTGGGTATATTCACCGCTCTATTGAGAAAATGTGCGAAAGTGACAGTTATCAGCAGATAGTGCATCTAACCGACCGCATGGATTATCTCTCTTCTCACATCAACAATGAAGCAGTTTGCCTTGCGGTGGAAAATGCCCTTGAGCTTGAAATTCCAGATCGCGTTAAAGTAATTAGAACCCTTCTTGACGAACTTACCCGTATTGCCTCCCACACCTTGTGGTGGGGTGTAATGGGCATGGATGTGGGCGCTCTTACCTCTTATTTTTATGGTTTCAGAGACCGGGAGATGATCAATGATATCTTTGAAGAAACCTGTGGTGCGCGGCTTACCATGAATTACAACATTCCTGGTGGCCTTATGCAGGATATTCACCCCAATTTTGTGAAGAGGGTGAAAGACTTTATCGCACACTTCAAAACAAAATTACCCGAATATGACCGCCTGTTGACAGGGAACGTGATCTTCCAGAAGCGAACCAAAGGCGTGGGAATCCTCTCCAGAGAGGATGCTATTTCCTTTGGGGCCTCGGGCCCTGTCGGGCGGGCTTCGGGTTATTCTTGTGATGTGAGAAAGCACCATCCTTACAGCGCTCTGGACCGCGTAAACTTTACAGAGGCCATGGCTACCGAGGGCGATAGCTTTGCCCGTTACCAGGTGAGAATTCAGGAAATGTGGGAATCTATTTCCATCATAGAACAATTGATCGATAATATTCCTGAAGGAGACTACAAAGTGGCTACCAATGCCGTAATAAAACTTCCGAAGGGAGAATTCTACCAGCGGGTTGAAACTGCCAGGGGAGAACTCGGCGTGTTCATTATAAGCACCGGAACCAAAAATCCGTACAGGGTGAAATTCCGTTCCCCCGGGCTTTCAAACCTGTCTTTGCTGAATCACATTGCCGTAGGCGGCAAGATCGGCGACCTCGTTGCCTCCATGGCCACCATAGATATTGTTGTACCGGATATTGACCGATAAATCTATAAAAATGGATATATTTTTAACTATAAACGACTGGTTCCTCGGACTCATCCCCGCCGAGATCACCGGGATTACCAAAATGGTCCTCATTGCGATCGCGTACCTGAGTCTTTTTGCCGTACTGGGTCTTTACCTGGTGTTGCTGGAAAGAAGGGTTGCGGCCTGGTTCCAGTTGAGAATTGGCCCTAACCGAGTCGGCTACCAGGGACTACTTCAAACAATGGCTGATGCGCTGAAGCTGCTGAGCAAAGAACTCACCGGCACCGTTAAAGCCGACAAATTTTTATACAACCTTGCCCCCTATTTCGTGATCATCACCTCGCTGATGGCATTGGGAATATTTCCTTTCACAAAGAACCTGCAGGCCTTCGACATTAATATTGGCCTGTTCTTTCTTATCGCCATCTCTTCGATTGGAGTGATCGGGATCCTGCTGGGAGGCTGGAGTAGTAATAACAAGTATGCCCTGATCGGGGCCATGCGAAGCGGAGTGCAAACCATTAGCTACGAACTTTCGGTGGGCTTATCCCTTCTTACCATGGTACTGCTTACCGGCAGTCTTCAGCTTTCAGAAATAATTGAAGTCCAGAAGGACGGATGGCTAATCTTCCAGGGCCACATCCCTGCTGTGATCGCCTTTATGATCTATATGATCGCCGGCACCGCCGAAACCAATCGCGCCCCCTTTGATATGGTGGAGGCAGAATCTGAATTGGGTGCCGGCTTCCATACAGAATATTCCGGGATGAAGTTCGCTTACTTCTTCCTGGCAGAATTCATCAACATGTTCATTATCGCGGCTATCGCTACTACGGTTTTCTTTGGCGGCTGGCTTTCTCCCTTTGGGATCACAGCCTCCATCCCCTGGCTGGGCGTGGTTTGGTTCCTCGGAAAAACTTTTGTTCTCGTGTTCCTGATGATGTGGTTTCGTTGGACATTCCCGCGCCTAAGAATAGATCAATTACTAACCCTGGAATGGAAATACCTGTTGCCCATCAACCTGGTGAATATGCTGTTGATGGCAGCGATCGTATGGCTTCAGCTAACGCTATAATTTTAAGATTATGAGCTATTTTTCAGAAATATACAATGGCATAAAAACCCTGCTCACCGGAATGGGAGTCACAGGAAAATACTTCCTGCATTCAAGGAAGGGAGCCATCACCCAGAAATATCCCGAAAACCGCGAAACCCTGCAGATGTTTGAGCGCTTCCGTGGAGAGGTCGTAATGCCCCACGACGAGAACAATGAACACAGTTGCACCGGATGTCAGAAATGCGAAATCGCCTGCCCCAACGGCAGTATTGAGATCATCTGGGACCGGCAGGTAGATCCTGAAACGGGTAAAAAGAAGAAGATGATCGATCAACATATCTATCACTTCGGAATGTGTACCCAATGCGGATTGTGTATAGACGCCTGTCCTTCTGATGCCATAGTGTGGGCACAGAATTTCGAGAATTCGGTGTATGACAGAACACAGCTAACCCGAGTGTTAAACAAACCAGGCTCTAAGGTGAGAGCCGGCGTAGAAGACTAAGAATCATGGAAAGAATCATTTTTTACATCCTGGCAACCATCATGGTTGTTTCTGCAATCGCTTCGGTGAGCAGCCGAAAAATGCTGCGCTCGGTGATCTACCTGTTGTTTTCGCTGGTAAGCATCGCCGGAGTTTACTTCCTGGCCGATTATAATTTCCTGGCGGCCATCCAACTCACCGTCTATGCCGGCGGTATCATTGTGCTGATCATTTTCTCAGTGCTACTGGTGCACCATATAGAAATGGAGATGGAAGTTGCCAAAAGCTCAAGAAAAATTTTGACTGCCCTTCTCTGCCTCGCAGGTCTTGGTGTTTTTCTAACCGCCATTTATTCCTATCCGTTCCAGGTAGCACAAAGCACTTCGGCTACCACCACGGCGCAAATAGGCACAAAACTGCTCGATTACGGTCCCGGTGGTTTTATACTTCCATTTGAAGTGATAAGTGTACTGCTGCTGGCTTCGATGATAGGAGCGATCGTTATCGCCAGGGGAGGAAAAAATATGGAACAAAGACCAGAGGCGAAAATTAGTGAAGCTGAAAAAGAAGTGATTTTGGAAGAAGAGCAGGAAATTCAGCTAAAGAAGATCCTGAAGGAAAAAGCCACGATCGAAACTGAGTAAAAACAAAAACTATCAAATCCTACAGATATGATCCCAGGAGTTAGCATAACTGAAATTCTCACGCTGAGCTCGATCCTCTTTTTCATCGGGATCTACGGCTTCATCACCCGAAAAAACCTGATTTCGATCCTTATTTCGGTCGAATTGATCCTGAATGCCTCGGTAGTGAATTTCGTCATCATCAATAAATATCTCTTCCCCGATGTATTGCAGGGAGTGGTTTATTCGATTTTCATCATTGCTGTGGCCGCCGCCGAAACCGCACTGGCAGTAGCCATTATCATTAACCTTTATCGCCAGGTAAGTTCGGTAGAGGTCAAAGACACTGAAACCATGAAGTACTAATCAATAGAAGTTATGAACCTTAGTTATATATTTCTGATCCCACTCGTTCCCCTGGTCGTTTTTCTGACCTTAGGGATCTTTAACCGCAAGATAAAACCTGCCGTTTCAGGATATGTGGGAGTTGCCGGCCTGGCAATTTCGGCCATGCTCTCTTATTATACCGCCTTCCAGTATTTCATCGTCCACGGAAAAGTTGACGGCGT
>JBAWAB010000290.1:0-4109 GCA_049589035.1 Salegentibacter sp. | reverse complement strand
GTTGATATACTTCTGCCGGAGCATTATTCACCGTTACCAATAAATAATTTTGGTGATTTAGCTCTAAAGTGTTCAGGTGGCGAACGGCTTTTTTCGTAAGATCCAACCCGAGTTCCCCACCGGAAATAATATGATTTTCATCAAAAATGAGGGCGCCGGGAAAAGAATCGAACCGGCCCTGGTAAGGTTTTACGCCGAAGTAGTTTCCTGCCGCCAGAACTTCTTTCTTTCCGTCGTGATCAAAATCAAAACAAACGAAAGAAGTAATAGGTGCAAGCTGCATTTCAGTGTCAAAAGCAACAAAGCTGAAGTGACCTCCATCGTTCTTCAGATAGCCTGATTCCAGTACGTTCACCTCGAGCAATTCTGCTTTTGACAAAGCTTCTTTTCCGAAGACATCTTCCACTGTTTTCCCGGCAAAAGACCGGTAATCGGTGAATTTCTTGCGCATAAGTGTGCTTAGTTGTCCCGAAAGCTCATCCAGACCATCAATCGTGTAATATTTCCTGTTCTTTTCGCAGCAAACTATAGTCTCGGTGCTCCCGTTTCCGTCAAAATCGTCGTAGTACATTTTAAGGGGATAATCATCGGAAGCCATGAATTTTGTATTGCTGCCCCAGTTTCCGAGGAGATAATCAAGGTCGCCATCCTGATCAATATCAAAGGGAATGACGCTTTGCCATAGCCCGTTGAGCTTCCTGTCTGTCAGCTCTACTTTTTCGAGTCTTCCGTGATGGTTCTTAAAGAAAGTGGGCGACATCCACTCCCCTACCACAATAAGATCGTCCCAACCATCCTGGTCAAAATCGGTCCAGACCGCATCGGTGACCATGCCTGCTTTTTGCAGTACCTCATCTTCTACTACCGAAAAGTTTCCTTTGCTGTTCCTGAGCAGATAAGAATTTGGAATTTTACCAAAATCGTAGGAAACTGAGTTACTACCAATGAAAAGATCCAGGTCGCCGTCATGGTCAAAATCATTTTCCCTGATTACTGAAGAATTCTCGTAAAGCTCAGGAAATCGGGAGCGAACAAAAGCTGTATCCTCACTGACCAGCATCTCATCAAGCAGCGGCTTCATTTTTCCGTAGAAATTGCCCCCAGCGGTTCCAATGACCAGGTCATTCCGCTGATCGCTGTTGAAGTCGGCAATGACCACAGAAACATCTTCATTTACCGAATCGCGTATCACTTCCCGGGGCTGTTTCCGCACAAAAGAAGTGTCGACCTGTTCAAAGATGGCAGAAGGGAAAAATTTTGAGCTTCCAAAATAGATATCTGATTTTCCGTCGTTGTTCAGATCGCCAACCGCTGTGGCAGGGCCGCGGTCCGAAACCCGGTAAGGAATTAATTTTTGCGCATTAAAATCGATATAATTGTCTTCTTGATGAACAAAATCAATTCCCAGGTTGCCTGCCGTTCTCTGGAACAGCTGTGGCTGCTTCGGAACATTAAAACGGAAATCCTTTCGGGGGGTTTTCGGCTCCAGGACCAGGCTCTGATTTGTTTTTACATCCTTCAGCACCTGGTAAGAACGATCGGGCCAGACCACCACAAGCGAATCGACCCGGGTATTTTTTCCGAAGCCAAAATGGATAAAAGGTTCCGAAGAAGATTGAAATCCACGCGTATTAAAGAGTTCTTTAAATTGCATAATTCCGCCGGTATACGAGAAAACTTTCGTGCCAATGCCGAAACGATTTTTCCCCGGCAGCTGAAAACGCAGCTTGAGATAATTGTTTCCTTTAGATTTATTAACGAATAAGGAAGCCGGGCGATTGATGTTGTTGGTCACCAAATCCAGGTCTCCATCGTTATCGAAATCGCCAAAAGCCGCGGCAGTTGAAACAATAGTATCCTCACTCATCCATTTGCCGGACATATCTTCAAAACTGATCTTGCCATTTCCACGGAAAACATAGTTGTGAACGCTGCCCGAAGGCATCATGGATAATGCTTTTTTATCTACGAGCTTCGTGTTGTTCAGCTTTTTACGAATCTGTTCGTCTGAAAGAAAGTTGATATAATCGAGATCGTTCGGGCGCCGTGGAATGCCATTAGAAATGAAGATATCCTGTTCCCCATCCTGATCATAATCGGCGAAAAGGGCTCCCCAACTCCAGTCGGTAGCCGAGACTCCACTTAAAAGCGCGGTTTCGGCGAAGTTCTTTCCATCCTGATTTACCTGCAGCATATTGCGGGTAAACTGATAATTATAGCCGAGGTGCTCGATCCTCATCTTCTGCATTTGCACATCATCATCGGCCATAGAGGATTTCAATACTTTTTCATCTTCCGGAAGCATATCCAGGGTCATAATGTCGGGATATCCATCATGGTTGATATCGGCAATATCATTACCCATAGAAAACCTACTGGTATGGCCAAAATGATCTTTAAGAGATTCGGTAAAGGTGCCGTCGTGATTGTTCAGATAATAATAGTCATCTTCATGAAAATCATTGCCCACATAAATATCGGGCCAGCCATCCTGATTGAAATCTGCGACAGCAATCCCAAGTCCGTAGCCGTTTACTCCTCCATAAATACCTGCCTCCTCGCTTACATCGGTAAAATGGCCATTGTCATTTCTCAACAGCTTATCACCGGTAGCGTAATTGCGTTGATTTCGCAGGCTGGCGCGGCCAAAAGACTCCTGCGTGTGCACCGCATGATTCAGGAGATAAAGATCGAGATCGCCATCCAGGTCGAAATCCAGGAAAGCAGCCGAAGAACTGTAAGAGTCAAAATCGAGTCCGTAAGCTGCGGCGCTTTCTGTAAAGGTTTCGTCGCCATTATTAATGTAGAGTTCATTATAACCGTTAAAACCATTGATGCCAACCACCGCACAAACGTAAATGTCCAGCAGGCCGTCCCCGTTCACGTCGCCCATCACCGCTCCCGTGTTCCACGTACTGTTTCCTTCTATTCCGGCTTTCGTTGAAATATCCTCGAATTTCAGGTTTCCCTTATTGAGGTAAAGTTTGTTCTTCACCTGGTTTCCGGAGAAGAAAATATCAGGCAGATCATCATTATTGATATCTCCCACAGCCACGCCGCCTCCATTGTAGAAATACAGATAATCCAGGATGTTCTGATCTTTGGTTTCGGTAAGGTCGTTGCTAAAGCTGATGCCCGAATCTTCAGAAGGCAGCTCCGCAAATAGTTCCGGTTCCTTTTTTCCGCAGCCAGACAGAAGGCCCAGCAACAATATGGTGATGATGCTATTTCTCATTGATCCTGAAAATCTTTGGTTTTTGATTGTTTATCGCCGCCACTATAAAACTGTTCCCGTCTTTATCTTTCAGGCGTTTCAGGTGCTTGATCTCATTCTTTACAAAGAATCCGCTTTTCCCGTAATCCTGCCAGGAAAAATCCATCTTTCCGTCGCCCAGCAGCACATGACCATAACTCGCGTCGAGCCTTGAAAACTGTGGTTTGAAATCGAAATTATTCCCTCCCATGATCAGGTCGAGATTTCCGTCCCCATTAAGATCAGAACAGGTAATGCCACAAACGCAGGACAATTGAACCCGCGAAGGCAATTTTCTGAAAGAAAATTTTCCATTGCCATCGTTCACTGCCACCAGGGTCTCTTCGTTGCTGGCCGTTTTGACGATGGAATTCTGGAATATCTCCTTCGGAAACAACTCGTCTATAGATTTTTTGGCGTATTCTGAAGCCTTGAGGTTCTGCTTCTTCAGAAAAGAAAGCTGCGTAGTCATTTCCTTCTTCATGTGGATAGGAAAATCCCTGCCGTTCATATGCCTGGTGACGATCTGCTCGATCGTGCCATTATTGTCGAAATCATTGATGTACATTTTAATGGGATTCTCACCTGAAGTTCTGTAGGGCGTATTGCTGCCTTTATTTCCGATGACGAGATCATTATCACCGTCATTGTCGAAATCGGCTACTTCAACGGCATTCCACCAACCGGTAAGACTGTCGAGATTGGTGGGAAAAAGGGCCAATCTTCTGCCGGTATTTCTGAAAATATGAGGAGTTCCCCATTCTGAAACAGTAATGAGATCTTTCCTATTATCGCCGTCAACATCTGCCCAGACGGCATCGGTGATCATGCCGGCATCTTTAAGATCCCAGGCGAC
>JBAWAB010000289.1:0-8950 GCA_049589035.1 Salegentibacter sp. | reverse complement strand
AGAATTCTAAAGTGGTATTTTCGTAAATAGTTTGGTTAAAAATATACTTCTTGGGAAGTTTCTTTTTTGTAAGTGTAGTGCTTCCCCGGCGTTAAAAATTTTTGAAGCCTTGGAGAAAATTTAGCCGGGGGAGCACGGTTCTAATTTTGCTCCTGCAAAATTGGAAACACCTATCAAAAAAGTGTCCTTTTTTTGGTTCGTTTTTTTGGACAAGCAAAAAAATGAACAAATATGAAACTGGACGGATTTTAATGAATTAAATCATTACCTGGCAGCCAAATCAGTGATTCCTTCAGCTACTTTCTTCCCTTGGTAAAAAGCTTCTATGTTCAACTTGATGATCCTTTCACTTTTATGCTGAAACAATTTCTTAATGGCTTCAATAATACTGTTTTCAGATATAGGTATTATAGCAGACGCCGCTCCCAGTAATACCATATTGGCAATCTTTGAATTCCCGATCTTTTTGGCAATTTCTGTTGCATCCACGATTACATGATTCCGATGTTTTTTTATCTGGTCAAACAGATCATTTTTTTCAGGATAATTGGAAGTATTAACAAAAGATTCTGAGTCTGTGACCAGCCAGCCATCATTCTTTAAAAAAGGCATATATCTCAATAATTCCATAGGTTCTACCGACAAGATCAAATCAGCTTTTCCTTCCGGAATGAGATCAGAATAAATTTCTTTATGAGATATTCTTACATGAGACTGAACGGCACCGCCGCGTTGGCTCATCCCGTGAACTTCTGACTGTTTTATGTGCAAATTTTCGCTTAAAGCAGCTGTATCCAAAACCGCGGCAATCGTCAAAATACCCTGACCACCAACTCCTGATAATATGATATTCGTTTTCATCTGTTTCTTTTATTTTAATTTAATGACGCAATCCTGGCTTTGATCTGCTCTTTCTGATCTCTGGATAATCTTACACAAGGCCTTTCAGAAATAATGACCGAAACCCCTTTGTACTTTAATTCATTCCGCAGCAGCTCTACGTTTTCTTCGTGATTCTTTTTCAAAGGCACTATGGTTTTCAGGTGATCGGGATGAACTCCAATTCCTAAACATATCTTATGTAATCTACCTACTGCAGTCGATTCCTGAGCTCCTGTCATAGCAACGGCAGAGTTGTCTGAAATAATGACCGTAATTGGAGAATTTTCATAGACCGCATCCAAAAGGCCTGTCATTCCAGAATGGGTAAAGGTTGAGTCGCCAATGACCGCAATGGTATTTTCCATTCCCGCATCTGCAGCTCCTTTAGCCATGGTTATGGAAGCTCCCATGTCTATTAAGGTATTAATGCTATTTAAAGGTGGTAAGGCACCCAGGGCGTAACAACCAATATCTCCAAACACATTTTTGTTTCCGATCTCAGGGATCAATTCATTTATGGTATTGAAAAGGTCTGTATGACCACAGCCTTCACAAAGTTGTGGGGGCCTTGGAGTAACTACGGAAGGAATAGGTTCAATTTTGCTATTAAATATGCCTAAAGCTTTCCCGACTATATTCGGGTTCAGTTCTCCGGTTCGGGGAAGATCACCGGATAATTTTCCTTTTATTTTATCATTCTCATCAAAATAATTGTGTAGTAACTCTTCTACTATAGGATAGCCTTCTTCTACAACCAGAATTTTATCACAGTGCTGGTGTAAAGCTTTAATTTTCTCTTTGGGTAAAGGATATTGAGAGATCTTTAATATAGAATGAAGATTTTCCTCTCCAATATTTTCCATCACATAATTATAAGCTAATCCACAGGCTATGATTCCCAGCTTCTTGTCTTTTTTTAATTTTAGGAAGTTTAGATCTGAATTTTCAGAATGTTCGATCAACTTATCTTGCTTATTAACCAATAGATCGAACTGTTTTCTGGCATTCATAGGAAGTAAAGCGAAGCGGGAAGTATCCGCAGGTAAATCCACGTCGTTAGGCTTTCTCCTTTCTTTTGTCTCTATACCTGCGCGGGAGTGCGATAAACGAGTGACCAGTCTTAGTAACACGGGTAACTTCACTTCTTCGGAAAGATCAAATGCATAAGACATGACATTATAGGCTTCCTGCTGACTTGAGGGTTCCAGAATTGGGATCATTGCAAATTTTCCATAAAAACGGGAATCCTGTTCATTCTGCGAGGAGTGCATGGAAGGATCATCTGCTACCACAACCACGAGTCCGCCGTTTACTCCGGAAACTGACATATTCATAAAAACATCTGAAGCCACATTCAATCCCACGTGCTTCATCACCACCATAGACCTCTTACCAACATACGACATTCCTAAAGCAGCCTCCATGGCCGTTTTTTCATTTACAGACCACGTGGTATGTATCTTTAAATCCTGTGCCAATTTTGACTTCTGAATGTATTCGGTTATTTCGGTAGAAGGGGTGCCGGGATAGGCGTAAACACCTGATAAACCCGCATCAATACCACCTTGAGCAAGTGCTTCGTTACCTAATAGTAAACTTTTCATCTGTTGAAATTTGATTTTATATGGTGGGAATGTCCCTATCTTTATAGACATCCCCTACAACGATTTAGTTATGCAACTAATTTAAAAGTATCAGGATTAACAGAGTATGACCTTCGTCATGCTCTGATCTATTGAAACAGAACAGGTTTTCATTATTCAACGCTCCCGAACCAGATGGATGCTATTAGACGAATAAAAAATGCTCCTTTAAAAAGGAGCATTTTATCATAGGAGCCTGGATTGGTATTAGGCAATTTCGATCATCCTTTTAGCCTGAACTTTGGCTTCTTCCTTCTTAGGAAGGCTAATTTCCAAAACTCCGTTTTTGTAGCTGGCCGAAATCTTCTGGCTATCTACAGTTTCAGGAAGGCTGAAAGCACGTTTGAAATTGCTGTAGCTAAATTCTTTGCGTGTAAATCTTCCGGTTTTCTCTGTAGTCTCCTTCTCTTTTTTCTCTTCTGAAGAGATGGTTAACACGTCATTATCCAGTTCAATATTGAAATCTTCTTTGGTCTTTCCGGGAGCAGCGACTGCAACAAGAAAGTTATCTTCGCTTTCCTGAATATTTACAGCAGGAATACTGGTTCCAATACTGTTCACGTTGGTGGTTCCACCTAACCAGTCAGTTCTAAACATGTCGTCGAAAACCGATGGCAGCCAATTGGCCTCGTTTCTTTTGATTAAACTACTCATAACATTTATTTATTTAGGTTTATAATCATTGTTTTCATGAAGTACTTAGCAATTCAAATACCAATTAATATCATACGTCATTTTGTCTTAAAAACCTTCATTTAACCTGTCTTTTCGTCAGTTTCGAAAAGAAAGCTTTTTTGTATCCCCCTATTGCTGCGGCTTTCTTACCTTTAGAATATAAAGCTCTTTCTGAATGAAGCACCTCTTTAACCGCCTTATCACCTTTCTGAAAATCCTTCAAAGCAGGATCGCCTTTTACCCTACCCTTCTGGCCCTGATGGGATTTCTGCTGGCCTTTATCATGATGTATCTGGAGAAATTAGGCGTTTCGGCCTATCTTGTGGAACATGCTCCTTTCCTGGTGGTAAAGAACGGAAACACCGCCCTCACTATTCTTAGTGCCTGTATTACCGGCCTTATCTCCATGATGGTTTTCAGTTTCTCCATGGTAATGGTGCTCCTCAACCAAGCCTCCACGAGCTATTCACCACGACTTCTGCCTGGACTCATATCCGACAAGAACCACCAGATCATTCTCGGAACCTATATTTTCACCATCTTGTACTGTATATTTATCGCTGTTTCTGTACAACCTACGGGCGACGAATACCAGGTTCCCGGATTCCCGGTATTGCTAGGCATTCTCTTTACGGTGATCTGCATCTGGGCCTTTATTTATTTCATTCACAACATCTCGCAGAGTATTCAGATCAACAATATCCTGGACAGAATATACACTACAGCAAAGAATAAGCTGGAAGAGCTTATCAAGACTGAAAAAGAAAGCGCTCCAAAGTTTCCCGATACCAGTGGCTGGCACGAGTACATGACAGAAAAGAGTGGTTACTTTCAAAACATTTCAGCAACGAATCTTATCGATATCTGCGAAAAGTACGAGACTCGACTTGAAATTCTTCCTCCCAAGGGAATTTTTATCCTTAAAGGCGTTCCCATCCTGAAATCCAAAAAGAAGTTGGAAGAAAAGGTGGTGCAGGAGATCTTCAGCAATCTTATTTTTTCCCGGGGAGAACTGGTGAGCGAGAACTATGCCCTGGCTTTTAAACAGATTACGGAGATTATAGTCAAAGCTATGTCGCCCGGCATCAATGACCCGGGAACGGCTTTGAACGGCATTGATTACCTGAGTGAACTGTTTGCCCTGAGAATGCAGAAAAGGGATATGAATGTCTTTGTCCGGGACGAAAAGACCTTCATCAAAATGTCCCATGTCTCTTTTGCTGAACTCATCTATAATGTTCTTGCTTCTATCAGAAC
This sequence comes from Salegentibacter sp., assembly GCA_049589035.1. Taxonomy (GTDB): domain Bacteria; phylum Bacteroidota; class Bacteroidia; order Flavobacteriales; family Flavobacteriaceae; genus Salegentibacter_A. Next base: position 4,493 of record JBAWAB010000289.1, on the reverse strand, counting down.
TTATTGTAAACACGATGTGATCATCGTGCAGAAATTATCGGTAATGATAGAACACCTTCAAAGCTGCGAGGCGGCAGAAGAAAAATATTATCATAGTATTGAGAGGGAAGCACGAAGTCTCATAGAAGATGCCGAAAGGAATATCGAAAATAAGAACGATCTGCAGACTGTTCAAAGACTTTCGAAAAAATTAAATCTCAGTTCATAGATCTTCTGAAAAAGAAAATTTTAATTTTGCGGGATGGGATTAACAAACAATGATATCTTCAAAAAACTTCGGGTAGCGCATAAGCTTACAGACGAAGACATAGTAAAGATCTGCGCTCTCGTGGATTTCAAGGTAACCAAAAGCGAACTGGGCGCCATTTTCAGAAATGAAAACCATCCAAAATACATGGAATGCGGCGATCAGTTTCTGCGGAATTTCCTCAACGGGCTCATCATTCACCTTCGCGGCCCGATGCCACCGAAAAAGAAACCGAAAAGTGAGAAGCCTTAGTACAAGGCATAAAAAAAGGAGCAGAAAATTCTGCTCCTTTTTTTGTTCAATATTTCTGTAGCCTTATCGCACCAGTTTTTTGTATTTGATCCTTTTCGGCATTAGGTCGCCGCCAAGGCGTTTTTTCTTGTTCTCCTCATAATCTGAGAAGCTACCTTCAAAGAAGTACACCTGGGAATCTCCTTCAAAAGCAAGAATGTGAGTACAAATCCTGTCCAGGAACCACCTGTCGTGAGAAATCACCACCGCACAGCCGGCAAAGTTCTCCAAACCTTCTTCCAGCGCACGCAGCGTGTTTACATCCAAGTCGTTGGAAGGCTCATCCAGCAACAGCACGTTGCCTTCCTCCTTCAGCGTCATCGCGAGGTGTAAACGGTTTCGCTCTCCTCCGGAAAGCATAGACACTTTCTTATTCTGTTCGCTTCCGCTGAAATTGAACCGGCTCAGGTAAGCTCTGGAATTCACCTGGTGGCCGCCCATCATGATCAACTCCTGCTCATCGCTGAAGTTTTGCCAGATGGTTTTTTCAGGATCAATATTAGCGTGGCTTTGATCCACATAAGCGATTTTCGCGGTCTCACCTACTTCAAAGTTTCCTTTATCAGGTTTTTCTTCCCCCATGATCATCTTGAAAATGGTGGTTTTTCCGGCCCCGTTTGGACCGATGATCCCAACTATCCCCGCCTGCGGGAGCTTAAAATTAAGATCTTCATAGAGAAGTTTATCTCCAAAAGCCTTGCTTACGCCTTTCGCTTCTATTACATTGGTTCCCAAACGAGGACCATTTGGAATATAGATCTCCAGCTTTTCATCCATCTGCTTCTGATCCTGGCTCAGCAGTTTGTCGTAATTGTTCAAACGGGCTTTTTGCTTCGTTTGCCGCCCTTTTGGATTCATGCGGGCCCATTCCAGCTCTCGTTCCAGAGATTTTTGACGTTTGCTGGCCTGCTTTTGCTCCTGGGCAAGTCGTTGTGATTTTTGCTCCAGCCAGGAAGAATAATTTCCTTTCCACGGAATACCTTCCCCTCTGTCTAATTCGAGAATCCAGCCGGCAACATTATCAAGGAAATAACGGTCGTGAGTCACGGCGATCACCGTACCTTTATATTGCGCCAGGTGATGCTCCAGCCAGTGTACGGACTCGGCATCGAGGTGGTTGGTAGGCTCATCCAGAAGAAGAATATCAGGTTCCTGAAGAAGAAGCCGGCATAATGCCACACGCCTTCTTTCCCCTCCCGAAAGTACCGAGATCTTCTTATCTGCCTCGGGAGTGCGAAGGGCATCCATGGCGATTTCGAGTTTCGTATCCAGTTCCCAGGCATTGTTGGCATCTATTTTATCCTGAAGCTGCGCCTGCTTATCCATAAGCTTTTGCATCTTATCGGGATCTTCATAAACTTCAGGAAGACCAAACATATCATTGATCTTGTTGTATTCATCAAGGATTCCCACGGTTTCTGCAACTCCCTCCTTTACAACTTCCAATACCGTTTTATCCTCATCGAGCTGCGGCTCCTGCTCCAAATATCCAACCGAATATCCCGGAGAGAACACCACATCTCCCTGGTAATTCTTATCCTGCCCCGCAATAATGCGCAACAAAGTAGACTTACCTGAGCCATTGAGACCAAGAATCCCGATTTTTGCTCCATAAAAGAAGCTGAGGTATATGTTTTTCAGTACCGGTGTGTTCGCCCTTTGATAGGTTTTGGTCACCCCAGACATTGAAAAAATCACTTTTTTATCATCTGCCATAATTCTATGTTTTTAGTTGATCTTCAGAAGTAATTTGCGGCTTCCGAAGCGCGTGCAAATATCCGAAATTTCAGTAAATCCAGAAGAATTTTCAGGGCTAAACTATGATTTATGCAGTCCCAACAGCCGTAGAATAACCAGAAGTTCCCCGGAATGATAAGCCGTATGTTCAATGATGAGCATGGTTTCCCGGAAAAGGCTTTGAGTTTCGCCGTTTTTTACCGGCTTCAGAAGGTCGTTATTTTCATCAAGCAGAAAATCTGCGAAGATCTTACGATCTTCAAAATATTCAGATTTTAAATTTTCCCAGGCCTGCTCATCAGCCGGAGCCTGTTCCTTTGGCCAGTAATCATCGGGCCAGGTGGAAGTTTCATAACTTCCGGAGATCGAAAATTCAAGAATATCTTTTTGAGCAAAAACGATGTGATAAAATAATTCGTAAAAGGAATAAGGCAGCTCCTGTGGCCGCTCTCCCAGTTTTTCAAAAGGGATTTCATCAATAAATTCATCCAGCGGCGTAAAAGCCTCTCCACCGTTGAGATGTTTTACCAGCTGTTCTCTCAGTTTTTTCTCTTCACTCATAATTTCATTTTCTACACCCTTCCCTTCAGGGCATTGAAGGCCCAGGAAATTGCGAAAAAGCCGATTCCCACCACGGAAAATCCGATAGCGTACTCGAGATACTTCAACACGCCTAATAATACCAGTGCAACTCCTATCAAAAAAGTTATAAAGGAAGCCCAGGCGAAAATAGTATTTTTGTTCATTCCCATAATTCTGCCCTTTTTACGCTAATATCGGGATATTAAATAATTGTTTCCATACAAGGATTTGCCTGCTTTTTGTATTTTAGCCAAGATACCATGCAAAAAGAAGAATAATCTACTTTTTCCGTAGTAAATAGAAAGAAAATCTAAATTTTCTTCATCAAAAAAGCACCAAAAACGATTCTGAATATGAATATGAACTTCAATAAAAATGAAGACCATAACAAGTTATTACTTTCTTCCCTGAATCATAAATTAAAAAGGATAAAACTGGGAGGTGGCGAAAAGCGCATTGAGAAACATCATGCGAAAGGAAAAATGACCGCCCGGGAGCGGATAAATTTCCTTTTTGACGATCCGACGGACACTATCGAGATTGGAGCTTTTGCCGGCGATGGCATGTATGAAGAACACGGCGGCTGCCCCAGCGGGGGCGTCGTGGTCAAGATTGGTCATGTTTCGGGTCAGCAGTGTATTGTTGTGGCCAATGATGCCACGGTAAAAGCCGGGGCGTGGTTCCCTATTACCGGAAAGAAAAATCTACGTGCCCAGGAGATCGCTATTGAAAACCGGCTGCCTATCATCTACCTCGTGGACAGTGCCGGGGTTTTCCTGCCCATGCAGGATGAAATTTTCCCCGATAAGGAACACTTCGGAAGGATCTTTAGAAATAACGCTGTAATGAGTAGTATGGGAATTACCCAGATTGCCGCGGTGATGGGAAGTTGTGTCGCCGGCGGTGCCTATTTGCCTATTATGAGCGATGAGGCCCTGATCGTCGAAAAAACAGGAAGTATCTTTCTTGCCGGAAGCTATTTGGTGAAGGCCGCTATAGGAGAGAGCATTGACAATGAAACCTTAGGTGGTGCCACTACACACAGCGAGATCAGTGGGGTGACCGACTATAAGGCAAAAGACGATAAAGACGCCCTGCAAAGGATCAAAAAGATCATGGATAAGATGGGCGAGTTTGATAAAGCCGGCTTCAGCAGAAAAGATGCTAAAAAGCCCAAAGAAGATGAAAAAGAGATCTTCGGAATTCTACCAAAGAAACGCAGTGATCAGTATGATATGCATGAGATCATCAAGAGATTGGTTGATGGCTCGGAATTTGAAGAATATAAAGAAGGTTACGGCCAGACCATACTTACAGGTTATGCACGTATTGACGGTTGGGCTGTGGGTATTGTTGCCAACCAGCGAAAGATAGTTAAGACCAAAAAAGGAGAAATGCAGTTTGGCGGAGTGATCTATTCTGACTCAGCCGATAAAGCCACCCGCTTTATTGCCAATTGCAATCAGAAGAAAATTCCACTGGTGTTTCTTCAGGATGTAACAGGATTTATGGTGGGCAGCAAGAGTGAACACGGCGGAATCATAAAGGACGGCGCGAAAATGGTGAATGCAGTGAGCAATTCGGTTGTGCCGAAATTCACGATTATTCTGGGTAATTCCTACGGCGCCGGAAATTA
>JBAWAB010000288.1:0-3579 GCA_049589035.1 Salegentibacter sp. | reverse complement strand
GCCGCCTATTACGGCGAAAAACTGAAACAGAAACTTTTCAACCTCGACGACGAAAAACTGAAGCCGTACTTCCAGCTGGAGAACGTGATCGACGGGGTATTCACAGTTGCTCATAAACTTTACGGCCTTAAATTCAATGAAGTTTTTGACGTGGATAAGTATCATCCCGATGTGAAGACTTTTAGGGTGACCGATGAGGAGCAGAATGAAATTGCCCTTTTTTATGCTGATTTTCACCCGAGACCCGGAAAGCGCGACGGCGCCTGGATGACCGGCTATAAACCGCAGTACATCTGGAACGACAAAAATGAGCGTCCGCACATTTCCATCGTCTGCAATTTCACAAAACCTTCAAAAAAAGAACCGTCATTACTCACCTTCAACGAGGTGACCACGCTTTTCCACGAATTTGGGCATGCCCTTCACGGAATGCTGGCCGATACTACTTACCCAAGTCTTTCGGGAGCAAATGTATATTGGGATTTCGTGGAGCTCCCAAGCCAGATGCTGGAGAACTGGTGCTACGAAAAAGAAGCTCTTCAGCTTTTTGCCAAACATTACCAGACGGGCGAGGTAATTCCCATGGAATTGGTAGAAAAGATCAAGGAATCGGCAAATTTCCATGAAGGCATGGCCACTGTAAGACAGTTGAGTTTTGGAATGCTCGACCTGAGCTGGCATGCCATAGATCCTTCTGGCGTTACTAATGTGAAGGCGCACGAAGATGCCGCCTTTGCACCTACCAAACTGTATCCCGACGTTCCCGAAAACTGTATGAGTACAGCTTTTTCCCATATTTTCCAGGGCGGGTATTCTTCGGGATATTATTCTTACAAATGGGCAGAAGTATTAGATGCCGATGCCTTTGAATATTTCCAGGAAAACGGGATCTTTAGCAGGGAAATCGCCGATAAGTTCAGGAATGTCATCCTTTCCCAGGGCGGCACGGAACACCCGATGGAGCTTTATAAACGCTTCCGCGGAAAAGAGCCTAAACCAGATGCTCTCTTGAGAAGAGCCGGCCTGCTTAGAAAATAAAAGTAACGAAAAGTTGTTTGCGATCCCAGGATCGCAAACGGCTATTTTGGGTGATTTCAGCCATTGTATAGCCTTAATCTTATTGTTTCTATAACTAAATTTCAGCTTTTGTTTTGCTATTTTTGATAAAGACCTTGATTTTTTCCTATGGCAAAGCCGAAGTTGGACCCCACCAAATGGGTAGATAAATATTCCGATTACCTTTTCAACTACACCATCGTACGAGTGAACGATCGTGAAGTTGCAAATGACCTTATTTCGGAAACTTTTCTTGCCGGGCTAAAGTCTATGAAGAATTTTAAGGGGCAGGCCAGCGAACGCACGTGGCTGATCTCTATCCTGAAGCGAAAAATTATAGATTATTACCGGAAGATAAATTCAAAGAAAGGGCAGGCAGAAGTACGGGTGAATTACTCTGACGAAAGCAATGACGGGGAATGGCTGGAAGAACAGGTGCCGGATACTTTTGACCGAACGGCCGAAGATGAAATGGAGAATGCCGAACTGGGAATGGCTATTTTAGATTGCCTGGATCAAATAAATGAAAAGCACGCCGCGATCTTTAAAATGAAAACTATAGAAGAAGCCGATACTGAAGCCGTGTGTAATGAATTTAATATCACCCCGTCTAACCTTTGGGTGATCATTCATAGGGCCCGCACAGCTTTGGTAGCTTGTCTCGAAAAAACCTGGTTTTAATTATGCATAAAAAAACGTCCTTCCTTATCGATTGTTCAGAAGCTGCTGACTGCTGCGACAAAGCCCAGTATGATGAAGCAGGAAACCTGGAAAGAATGAAAATGTTACTCCATCTTCTCTTTTGCAGCCGTTGCCGTGATTATACTATGAAAAACACCCGACTCACAAAATTACTTAGGAAAGCAGAGCTACAATCCTGTACCGAGGAAGAGAAGAGACGCTGGCAGGAGAAGATCGACAGCGAAGTATCTAAGAAGCAGCAACACTGATAAGAAACCAGGCCCCCAGCCAGAAGAAGGGGGCGCTTTCTACCCAAAACGAAGCATAATATTTGCCCTGGTCTTCTTCAGATTTGATCAGAAAAAAAGCGGCTATGAGCCCGATAGCCAGCAGCCCTCCAAGATTGGGTATTTTCACCCCTATTTTCAAAAACTCCAGGAGAAACATCAGAACCAACAAAATATAGCCCATTATTTTTGTCTTTTTCACTCCCAATACCTGCGGAAAAGTATAGAGATCGGGACTGTCGAATTTGAGGTCACGAATTTCGAAAGGCAGCATTAATACGATGATAAGCAGGATCCTCTGAAGGAATTCGACAATAATGTTGTGCACCGGAATTGCAGGATGATTTAGCAAAGGCAGAACTACCGAAACGCCCGTAGCCGTTATCGCGATTACAAAAACCTTGACTCCCTTTACACCTCTTAGATTAGTTCGGCCTTTAAAAACGGGCACCGCGTAAAGGGCGGTTAAAAATCCGAAAAATCCGGCAGCCATCAAGATCTCGAGCTCCTGCTGAAGGCTGTAATAAACCAGCGCGAGAAAACAGAAAAATGAAAATATCTGGATAAGTCTGAGATTCCGTACCAGGCTGGGATGGTGCAGCTTGGCAATTCCCGCGTATTTCACAAAATTATAGCTGGTAATAGTTCCGAAGAAAACAAACATTAGTAGATCAAAATCGGGAGAAAGACCGAATTCCATAATGGTCACCAGAGTAAAAGCAACTAACGCCAGCCCCACGTGGAAACTGCTGTTTATATAAAGGTCGAAAGCCTTTTTCCAAAACTTCATTTCGTAAAATTAGGGAATATAATTCTGCTGCTTCTTCCGAAGCAAAAACTTAACAAGTCTGCCCCCGTAAATAGTCAAATTTTACGCTGAAAATATGTAATTTCGCAGCACAAAAACACAACTACACATAATGAGAACAGATTCTTTTGCACTCCGTCATATTGGTCCTAAAGAAAACGATCTTAAAGAGATGCTAAGCACTATAGGCGTGGATTCTATGGAGCAACTGATATACGAAACCATTCCCGATGATATCCGGCTAAAATCCCCACTGAATTTGCCCGCTGCTCTCAGCGAAAATCAGTATGCCGAGCATATCAGAAAACTCGCTTTTAAGAACAAGATCTTCAAGACCTACATTGGGCTTGGTTATCACCAGGCGATCCTGCCGGCGGTGATTCAGCGCAATATTCTTGAAAATCCGGGATGGTATACGGCCTATACGCCTTACCAGGCCGAGATCGCCCAGGGAAGGCTGGAAGCTTTACTCAATTTCCAGACGATGGTGAGCGACCTTACGGGAATGGAAATTGCCAACGCCTCCCTGCTGGATGAATCTACGGCGGCAGCCGAGGCTATGGCCCTGCTTTATGCCGTGCGCGACAGGGAGCAAAAGAAGAAAGATATCAATAAATTTTTCGTTTCAGAAGAGGTGCTTCCGCAAACCATCTCTCTTCTGAAGACCCGTGCGGGTTTCCTCGGAATTGAACTGGTTTTTGGAAATCATGAAGAATTCGAATTTTCAGAAGACTTCTTTGGCGCACT
>JBAWAB010000287.1:0-1500 GCA_049589035.1 Salegentibacter sp. | reverse complement strand
TCGCCCCGTATTTCCCGATCACGTAATCCATCACGCGGCTTCGACCTTCATCATCAAAGTCAATATCGATATCGGGCATGCTCACCCGGTCCGGATTCAGGAAACGCTCAAAAAGCAGATCGTACTTGATGGGGTCAATATTGGTGATCCCAAGACAGTAGGCCACCGCCGATCCCGCAGCCGATCCCCTTCCCGGCCCTACCGACACGTCCATATTCCGTGCTTCGCGAATAAAATCTTCCACAATAAGGAAATATCCCGGATATCCGGTTTTCTCGATCACCGAAAGCTCAAAGTCCAGCCGCTCCTTTATATCGGGAGTGATCTCGGGATAGCGTTTTTTAGCACCTTCAAAAGTGATATGCTTCAGGTAAGCGTTCTCCCCTCTTTTTCCGCCGTCTACTTTATCCTCTTCCACGAGAAATTCCTCCGGAATGGTAAAGGCGGGAAGCAATACATCGCGAGCCAGCTCAAACGGCTCCACCTTATCAATGACCTCTTTAATATTGGAGATGGCTTCCGGCAGATCCTTGAAGAGATTCTTCATCTCTTCAGCACTCTTAAAGTAATATTCCTGGTTCGGAAGTCCATAACGGTACCCGCGACCACGGCCAATTGGCGTCGCTTGCTTTTCTCCGTCTTTGACGCAAAGCAGAATATCGTGGGCGTTGGCGTCTTCCTGTTTCCAGTAGTAGGTATTATTGGTAGCTACCGGTTTGATGTCATGTTTATTGGCAAATTCTACCAGCACGGGGTTCACCCTGTTCTCATCTTCCTGATCGTGGCGCATGATCTCCATATAGAGATCATCACCAAATTCTTCTTTCCACCAGAGCAAGGCTTCTTCGGCCTGCTTTTCCCCAACATTCAGCACCTTGCTTGGCACTTCTCCATAAAGGTTCCCTGTGAGAACCATCACGTCTTCCTTATATTTTTTAACAACCTCCTTATCGATCCTCGGCACATAATAGAACCCATCAGTATAGGCCAGAGACGACATTTTGGCCAGGTTGTGATATCCTTTTTTGTTCTTGGCCAGCATCACGACCTGGTATCCGTTGTCTTTTCTTGATTTATCGGCGTGATTCTCACAAACAAAGAATTCACAACCTACAATAGCCTTTAGCTCCTTAGCTTCGGCCGGCTCATTATTGGCCAGGGCAGCCTCGTTCTTTTCCTTAACCGATTTATTGTAGGCGCCAACCTCCTTCACAAAGTGAAAAGCGCCCATCATGTTCGCATGATCGGTAAGCGCAACGGCAGACATATTTTCTTCGGCAGCGGCATCCACCAAATCTTTGATGCTGATGGTAGATTGCAGTACCGAGAACTGGGAGTGGTTATGCAAATGAGCAAAAGGAACCTCATCGAGTTTCTCAAGGTTCTCCTCGATCTCTGCAGTGGTTATTTCGTCGGAAGGTTGTTGTTTCTGAAGCCTTTTCCTGATCTCTTCGGAAGCCTTCTTCAGGTTGATATGCTTCAAACCGATCAGTTGGATAG
>JBAWAB010000286.1:0-2111 GCA_049589035.1 Salegentibacter sp. | reverse complement strand
CCACTACCCTTGGCAAAGCAAGAGCACTCCCGTTAAGGGTGTGAACGAGTTCCTTTTTACCTTCTTTATTCTTGTATCGCAATTTAAGCCTGTTGGCCTGGAAAGTCTCAAAGTTGGAAACCGAACTAATCTCCAGCCAACGATCCTGAGCGGTAGAAAACACTTCAAAATCATAAGTGAGAGCGGCGGTAAAACCAAGGTCGCCCCCGCATAATCTAAGGATGCGGTATGGCAGCTTCAAATCTTTTAACAACGATTTTATGTGCTCTACCATCTTATCTAAAGCGGCGTAGGAATCTTCAGGTTTTTCGATGCGCACAATCTCCACTTTATCAAACTGGTGCAAACGATTCAAGCCCCTCACATGAGCTCCGTAAGAACCAGCTTCCCTTCTGAAACACGGAGTATAGCCGGTACAGGTCACAGGAAAATCCTTTTCGGCCATCAAATTATCCCGAAACATGTTAGTAATAGGCACTTCTGCAGTGGGGATCATGTAAAGATCATCCTGGGCAATATGATACATCTGTCCTTCTTTATCTGGCAACTGTCCCGTACCATAACCGGAAGCTTCGTTCACCATCAAAGGCAGTTGAAATTCGGTATATCCGGCCTCTGTTGCCTTATCCAGGAAATAGGCGATGAGCGCGCGCTGCAATCTTGCCCCTTTTCCTTTATAAACAGGAAATCCGGCGCCGGTGATCTTGTTCCCCAGCTCAAAATCTATAATATCGTATTTCTTCGCGAGTTCCCAGTGCGGTAAAGCGTCTTCAGCCAACACAGGAATATCGCCTTCTTTATAAACCTCTTCGTTATCTTCCTCGCTTTTTCCAGCGGGAACAGCTTCATTTGGAATATTGGGAATAGTGTACAGCAGCTTTTCCATCTCCACGATGGTATTGGCCAGTAACTCGGAATATTTTTTGGAATTCTCCTTGAGTTTACCGGTTTTTTCCTTCAGCAGGTTAGCCTTTTGGTGTTCCCCATTCTTAAACATCAGCCCGATCTCTTTCGACAACTTGTTCGATTCAGCTAAAGTATCGTCAAGTCTGGTTTGAGTGGAACGACGTGTCTCGTCAAGCTGCAGAACTTCGTCGAAGAGCTCTTCAGCATCAAAATTCCTCTTTTTCAGGGCTTGTATATAAGCTTCCCGGTGTTCTCTGATGTTGTTAACTTGTAACATAAGGCTATAAATTTTAGGTCTGCCGTTTATTCGAATTCAAGCAGCAAATGTAACAAAAGCAGCGAAAAGTTTTGCTGCGGAAGAAAGCCGAAATCCTGCCACAGGCCAGAATTGGTGAATTCTCCGGTAAATTTTCAGAATCTGGCTGAATTCTTCGGAAAGAAGCACTCTTATTCTACGAAATTGTCTTTGATATACTGCCGCGAAAAAGCTTCGTCCTGCTTCATCGCGATCTTAAGGACTTCTACTGAAGGGAATTTCTTTTCATCCCGGATGCGTACAAGTAATTCCACCTGAAGTTCTTTCCCGTAAAGGTCTTTATCAAGCTGAAAGAAATGCGTTTCGATAGACTGTTCTTCACCACCCACGGTAGGATTGGTGCCAATATTCATCATTCCAAAATATTGATGACCATTGATCATCGCCCGAACCACATACACGCCGTTTTTGGGAATTAGCTTGTACTCTTCCTTAATTTCAATATTGGCAGTAGGATATTCAAATTCTTTTCCCAGGCCGCGGCCCCGAATTACGTTGCCGGTAAGGGTAAACGGATGCTGAAGATAGCGATTGGCCTTTTCTACATGGCCTTCCTGCAGGGCTTTCCTGATCTTGGTGGAACTCACCGCCACCTCTTCTACTTCCTGCTGACTTATCTCTTCTACCTCGAAACCGAATTCCTGTCCAAAACTCCGAAGATCTTCAATATCGGCCGTGCGATTGCGGCCAAACCTGTGGTCATAGCCAATAATGACCTTTTTGGCTCTTAGTTTTTTAACAAGGATATCGCGTACAAATTCACGGGCCGAAAGTCGGGAAAACTGATGGGTGAAAGGATGAACAACCAGGTGATCTATTCCTGTTTTCTCAAGGATCTGCGAACGTTCCTGGATGGTATTGATGAGTTTTATGTCGCTTTCCTTTTGAA
>JBAWAB010000285.1:0-5216 GCA_049589035.1 Salegentibacter sp. | reverse complement strand
TATTGAGTCAGGATTTTTACAAAACATCAATTCTACCTTTTGCAGGAATAATTATCAAGCTTTGTAGGGCATATACTAACTCACAAGAAGATTTTGAAGATTATTACCAGGAAGTCTGCCTACAAATTTGGAGGAGCAAAGATAATTTCCGGAAAGAATCAAAATGGAGTACCTGGGTGTATCGCGTTTCTTTAAACGTGTGTTTGACCTTACTAAAGAAAAAGAAAAACAATACTCAGCAATTAGTATCAGACAATATTCCCGCAGAAAGAAGCAACGACAGTGATATCTTTTCAGATGAATCTTTAAATCTGCTTTATGACGCCATTAAAAGATTATCTGAAATAGACAGAGCTGTTATTTTATTGTATTTAGAAGAAAAATCGCAAAACGAGATTGCCGATATCATTGGAACAAAGCCCAACAACATTGGTGTACGCATCAATCGGATAAAGAAAAGATTAAAGAAATTATTGGATGGAAAGATCAATTGAAAATATCTGGAAAAAAGGTTTTAAAAATGACGGGGACTTAAAAGCACCACAGATCAATAACCTTTACAATCAAAAATCGATTCATGTTATTGAGAAATTCAAACGTATGTTTCGAATCAATCTCACAGCAATTGTCCTGTTTTCATTGGTGTTTTTGATCGTGTCCTACCTACTTCACATTTTTGTGATGGGCGTTATTATGTTTTTCACGCTCATGATTCTTGTGGGGATTAACAAACGATTGTTGAATCAATTAGAAAAAATTGATCAGGGCCAAAATAGCTATCAATATTTGACGGCATTCGACCAATGGATAAAAATGCAAATCGAGCTTAACAAAAAAGTATCTCGTTTTTTATATCCTGTTTTCTTCTTATCCCTTGTTTTAGGTTTATGGTTCAATGATACTAATGAGGTGTATTTGGGCGAACGCCTTGTCAATGCGCTTCTATCCTATTTCCCAAACACCTATTTGATATATGGTGTGCCTGTGGTTGGGGTTTTAATCGTTCTAATCATTATGGCCGCCCTGTCCTATTATGGAGGTAGAATCTACCAATGGGATCTAAACTTGATCTACGGAAAGATCCTTAAAAGGTTAGAAAAGTTGTTAGCCGAATTAGAAGATTTGAACAAATAACTATTGTCAGAGTTTTCTGAAGATCTTTCAAAGAAAACAAAAAAAAATCCAGAGTGTAATAATTTCTGTTTTGAGCCACTTATTAGATAAACAGTAATTATTATGAAGATTCAGGAAGCAAATAACATTTTCAAAAACTTTTTGGCCAACACCAAAAACAAATCTGAAATCAAAGTTTATCAGGAATTTACACATATTCTTTCCCGATTGGAAAAAAGAAACTTTACAGATTCTGAACTAAAACTGATTGAAGATGAACTTAGTCGCTTAGATCTTTCAGCTAATCCCGAAAATAAAGGGAAATACTTTAGAAAAGCATTAAAACAGATGAAGGAGTTTCTAAGAGATCAATTCTCATTAGTAACACAGGGCTACTTTATCAATCGTGGTCTTGGTTTAGGTTTATCTTTTGGGGCTCTTATCGGGATTGTATTGTTCTCAAGCCTTGAAAGATCTTTAGGAATTGCCTTAGGGATTACCCTTGGGGGCGCACTTGGTTATGCTATTGGTAAATCTTTAGATGAAAAAGCAGTCAAAGAAAGTAGAATGCTTTAGGTTTCTGTGATCGTTTGTAAAATCCTTAATCCTTCAAATTCCGCCTGTGAAAAAGCTAAAACAATTGGCTCTCTCCACTACATCTTAAATTAAAATATTATGAAAAAAATAATCCTAATTACAATTCTAATTGCTTTAAGTGTTAGCAATTCATACTCGCAAGATTTAGCAGGAGTTTGGCACGGTACTGCAAAGACCCCGGATAACAAAGAAGTACTCTTTGTATTTCTTTTTGAAAAAGACAATGGAGTATTTACCACAACAATGGCAGTACCCACTTTTGATGTTTCTGATATCAAACTTGAGGAAACAAGCTTCAACGATCAACAGCTGGTAATTGATGATCCAGCGAAAAAAGTGAGATATGAAGGTGCATGGAATGAAGAAACAAAAGAAATAACAGGTAAGTATCAAGAGGGGAGTGTTACTCTTTCTTTGTCACTTATCAAGGGAAACCCGAAATTTGCCGGTTTAGTCAGACCACAAGAACCTAAGAAGCCCTACCCGTATTTTGAGGAAGAAGTGGTTTTTGAAAATGCAAAAGATAACATACATCTTGCAGGGACCTTCACAAAACCAAATGGAGAAGGCAAATTTCCGGTAGTGGTATTAATAAGCGGAAGCGGCCGGCATGACAGAGATGGAAGTATACCTACTCATAAACCGTTTTTAGTACTTTCAGATTACCTTACCCGCCAGGGGATCGCTGTACTCAGGTTTGACGATCGAGGTTTCGGAAAGTCCGGTGGTGATTTCAGCAAAGCTACAACAGCCGATTTTGCACAAGATGTTTTAAGTGCGGTCCAATACTTAAAATCCCGACAAGACATCGCCCCGGATCATATAGGATTGATTGGACATAGTGAAGGAGGAATTATAGCTCCCCTGGCAGCGAACCAGTCCGCCGATATTTCTTTTATTGTCACCCTGGCAGCCACAGGTATACCCGGCAGTGAAGTCACAGTTCTACAGTCAAAGTCATTAAGGAGTTTTCCAGTGCCAGATGAAGAATTGTTTGAGGAAAATGTTAGGAAATCAATAAGTATTGCTACTTCTAACGCGGAGCTTTCCGAAAAAAGAAGAGCATTGAAGGCACATAATGAGCAATATTTGGTGCCTATTTTAAAGTCTTCAGGAGCGCCGGATGAGAACATCTCGAAATTCATTCAAAGGGAAACAGAAAATGCATTGAGCCCCTGGAGCCAATATTTCCTGAAGTATGATCCTGCAAATGAATTCAGGAAGTTAAACATTCCGATCTTATCTCTGAATGGAAGCAAAGATATACAGGTTGACGCCAAAGTAAATCAGACGGCAATACGCAATGCCCTGCAAGAAGGGAACAACAAAAACTTTAAAGTTGTCACTCTTGAAAATCTGAACCATCTTTTCCAGGAATGTGAAACTGGGGACATGGCGGAGTATGAAAATATATCACAAACCATCTCTCCTATTGCGCTTAAAGCAATCTCAGAGTGGATCATTGAAAATATAAACAGCTGAAAAATGAAAATTCAGCTCATTCTGAACCTCAAAATGAATACCTTCCAAAAATGTCATTTTTGACACCCCTTTTTTTGGTAAGTAAGGTGAGGGATTCCGCTTTAATCTTTTAGCAAGAACAGGAAGAAAAGTTCACTTCATGAAATAATTAGAAATGAAAAAATGACTAAAGGATTAAAGATAGCATTGACAATAGGATTCATGATTTTTCTTCAGCAATTAGTAAAAGCTCAGACAGATCAGAATCAACATTTCTTACAGAAAGTAGGCGTTTTGGATAGTCTCTATTCCAACATTTTAAATGAGTCAAGGAAGATCTATGTGCAATTGCCTGCCGGTTATTCCCCTGACAAAAATCAAAAATATCCTGTAGCCTTTATTTTAGACGGAGAAGTGTTTCTCCCTACGGTAAACGAGGTACAAAACTATTATAGCGGCGGTTTTACGCCCGAAATGGTACTTGTGGGGATTGCTAATGATAAAAACAGGATTAGAGACCTGACAACTTCAACCATTACTACTAAATATGGGATGCCTTTCAATGAAAAAAACGGGGAGGCAGACAATTTTTTGAAATTTATCGAGACAGAACTTATTCCTTTTATTGAAAACGAATATCCGGTGACGGGTTACAGAACACTCATCGGCCATTCTTATGGAGGATTATTCACTATCTACACTTTAATTCATCAACCCGAATTATTTAATAATTATTTAGCCATTGACCCAAGCCTGGACTGGGATGACCAAAGATTATTAAAAGAGGCGAAAGAAACCATCGCTACCCGAGACTATGAAAACAAAGCCTTGTTTATGTCATTGAGCGGCCAATTGCACATGCAGAACTCGCAGATTACCATAGACAACGTGATGCAGGATACAACAGATTATACCCTGTTCTCCCGTTCAAATATTGCTTTTTCAAACCTGGTGAAGCAAAATGCCCAAAACGGATTGTCTTTTGAATGGAAATTTTATCCCAGGGATATACATGGCACCATTGCTTTTCCATCTATCATGGACGGTTTAATTTCACTTTTTGAATGGTATCAAATGGAAAATACTGATAAAATAAATTCATTTGACACTCCAAAAGAAGAGCTTTTGAGTATTATAAAATACAGGAAAAAGAAGCTCAAAGAACACTTTGGATATGCTGAACCACCTTATCCGGAAGAACTTTTAAATATGTCAGGTTATATGAATATGGAAATGCAACGACCTGAAAAAGCGAAAATGTACTTTGAACTTGCTATTGAGTTTTATCCTGAAAGCGCCAATGCTTATGATTCTATGGCCGATTACTATGAAGCACAAGGCGACTTTGCTAATGCAATTAAATATGTAACTCAGGCTTTTGAATTAAGTGGTAACGATTTCTACAAGAAAAGAATCGAGAAACTTAAAAGAAGATAACTGAGGCTGACATTTGGATAAGTAATGGCAGGTGACGTAGTAAATATCAAAGTTTGTGTCCCGCTCAAACTGCGTAGCTGATTTAAGGGGTTATAGCCCGCTCCAGTTTTTCTATAATTTGCCAACTTGATATATAACAAAGCACAAAAATGGCAGCACAAAAATTAGATTTTCGGACATCTTGCTTTGGTATAAAGATATATTTCTTGATATTTTTACTCAGTACTACCATACTCGCTCATTCCCAAAGTCTAAACGAAAAAGAAAAACTAACCCCGCCTAAATTAAATGATGCCATAAATATAGACGGCATATTAAACGAACCTGTATGGCAAAAAACAAGGTTCACAAAGGAAGTGTATGACGAGAATGGTAGATACTATAATACGGAGGCTTATTTCACCTATGATGCAGATAATTTATATGCCGGCTTTATATGCAGATTTAAACGATTATATCGTCAGTCCTAAAAAAATATATCTTGAAGCTTTCCTGAAGAATGGGAGTAACTATGCCTGGAAGAGTATAACTCATGCGGAAAATACAATAAGTAAAGGAACAAAATGGACGACGAGTATTGTTGTTCAGTAAGTCTGAGATTCCAGGGA
>JBAWAB010000284.1:0-6341 GCA_049589035.1 Salegentibacter sp. | reverse complement strand
TGATTCTGCTGGGTTTTGGCCAGCTCGATCACTGCATCCCAGTTGAAATCGGCGAAAAGAACTTCCTGGCTGATGTCGAAATGTTTCAGCACCGATTTTCGAACCACTCCAAATTCCACCAATTTTGACTTTGCAGAACTCAGCGCGATGCCTTCGGAAAATATATCTGACTTTGCCGCAGAAGATTTCAGTTTTTTCAATCCGAGTCTCTGTAGTACCGATGCGATCACGCCTTTCAGATAAAAGAAACTGCTGGCCTTATATCCGGTCGTCCAGCTTTCACGGTTCCGGTTTCCGGAAATAAAGATGGCGAGATGCTTGTTTTCGGTCCTTCCGCTCATATAATTATGATAGGTTTTTCCGAATTCAAACAGTTTAAGATCGGCACTTTTTCTATTGATGTTATAGCTCACTGCCTCAAGTCCTGAAAACAGCATAGATTGTCTCATTACCGAAAGGTCCTGGCTAAGTGGATTGAGCATTTCCACATTATATTCTGCTTTTACCTGATCGCTGAGGTTGGAGTAGGCCGGTGAGGTAAGCGAGTTTGCCATACTCTCATAAAAACCTTGCCCCACCAACTGGTTAGCGATAAGGTTTTGCAGTTTATAATCTTCAAATTTTGAAGAATAGGAAACGGAGGCATTAAATTTTTCGCTGAATTTGATATTGTTATAGCCGTAAACCCGAAGGATCTCTTCGATCACATCGGCCTCGCGCTGTACATCTACACGATAAGAGGGAATGGTAAGACCCATCCCGGTTTCGGTAACGTTATTCACCCGAATCTCCAGAGAGGCAAGGATAGATTTGATGGTTTCTTCCTGAAGATTTTCTCCAATGAGCTTGTTTACCTTATCAAAGGTTAGGAACACCTGGAAATCTTCGATTTTCTTGAAATAAAGGTCATCGATATCACTGGTGATCTCGCCTCCGGCGATCTCTTTGATGAGTAAGGCTGCTCTTTTTAAAGCGTACTCAGTGCTTCCGGGGTCGATTCCGCGTTCAAATCTGAAAGAAGCATCGGTATTCAGGCCGTGTCTTTTGGCTGTTTTTCTGATGCTTACCGGGTTAAAATAAGCACTTTCCAGGAATACTTTTGTGGTATCGCGGGTAACTCCGCTGGTAATTCCGCCGAAAACTCCGGCAATACACAGAGGTTTTTCAGCATCGCAGATCATCAGATCTTCTTCATGCAATTCTCTTTCAACATCGTCCAGCGTCGTAAACTTAGTCCCTGAAGGTAAAGTTTTTACGTTGATCTCATTTCCGGCGATCTTATCTGCATCAAAAGCGTGCAGAGGCTGCCCCAATTCATGCATCACATAATTGGTGGCATCAACAATATTGTTCTTAGGAGTTATTCCGATAGCCTTAAGACGGTTCTGTAGCCATTTTGGCGAATCTTCCACCTTTAATCCTGAAAAGGTGACGCCGCAATAGCGCGGTGCCAGATTAGAATCTTCGACTTCAATAGGGATTCTGAAGCTCCTGTTGTCTACATGAAAACCGGAAACCGGGGGAGTGATCAATTCAAGGCTCATGCCTTGTTGCTGATATCCCGCCTTCAGGTCGCGTGCCACACCCCAATGCGACATCGCATCGGCACGATTGGGAGTAAGTCCGATCTCGAATACATGATCATTCTCGATTTCAAAGATTTTGGCCACCTCTGTTCCGGGAAGCAGGTCGGCATCCATCACCATGATTCCATGGTGGTCCGAGCTAAGTCCCAGTTCTTTTTCAGAACAGATCATTCCATAGCTGCTTTCTCCTCTTATCTTACCTTTTTTAATGGTCCATTCTTCCCCTTTCTCGTCATACAGTGTAGTTCCAATGGTAGCTACAGGAACTTTTTGCCCTGCAGCGATATTGGGTGCTCCACAAACGATCTGTACTTCCTCGCCATTCCCAAGGTCCACCTTTGTGAGCTGGAGCTTATCGGCATTGGGGTGAGATTCGCAGGTAATCACGTGGCCCACCACGATCCCTTCCAGGCCTCCCTTAATGCTTTGGAAGCTGTGAATGCCTTCTACTTCCAAACCGAGATCGGTAAGCAATTCTCCTGTTTTTTCTGGATCTTCGGGTAATTTAATAAACTGTTTTAGCCAGTTATATGAAATCTTCATGGGAATTATTTTTCAAGCTGCAAAGATAGTATTACGAATAGTTTTAGCATAATTTGCCGCCTGATTTTAAGTCATAAATCAGGAAGTTTTCCAACAAAAAAGAGGTGCTTTTGGCACCTCTTTTTATTTTTCTTTAATCTAACGGGTTTTTACATCGACTTTTTATAGTCGTATACCGCAACTTTTTCCCAATCAGAACCATCTTCAGATTTATCGTAGATCACCCATTCCAGGTTGCCGTCCTCATTTTTTTTCAATTCATGTCTTGCGGTTTTTTCCTTGCCGTCACGGGTGGTGTAATTTTCCATGAATTCATATTTGTTGTCTCCCATATCTTTCACTTTGATTGTGGAGGTACGAATTCCTAAGGGTTGGGTTGGATCAATATAAGCCATATCATAAGCATCTTCCAGAGCGTTGTAAACAACGATTCTCTTTGCTACGGGATTGCCTGAAGGATCTTTTATGACCACATTCATCATGCCGTTGTCTTCATCGTAATCGGTCGAAGTAGTATAGCCGGTACTTTTATTGGTCTCTTTTCCGTCTTGATAGGAGGTAAGATCGGTTTTCCAGGTTCCAATGAGGAAATCCAATTTTCGATCTTTATTCTCCAGGTGGGCGAGCTTTGCCTTTGAGGCGCGGTATACCTCGGTGTTCTCCTGTTCGTTGTCGCTGTTTTCTGCAAGGGCAACAGATTTTTTCAGGTATTCCTTGGCCTGTTCTTTATCTCCCTCCTCGATCAGTAAATCGGCGTAGGAGTCCATTGGGTTGGCTTTGTCTGGATATTCTTCAATTTGAGCCTTGAAAGCTTTTTTTGCTGCCTCCATGTCGTGAGAATCCATCATGATTCTATATGCCAATATGTTCAAAGGTTCACTCATACCGGTGTATTCATTGCCTTTCGCTGAACTTTTGTTGTACATATCCAGGGCTTTATCAATTCCGTTTTCCTGGTATTCCTGATAAAGCTTTTGTGAAAGTTCCTGGTCGGTTTGATCCTGAGCCATCAGGCCAGTTGTAAAGCAAATGAGCACGAGGCTCATCATTAATTTGAGTTGAGAAATAGTCTTCATATCTAACAGCTATTTAGTGATTGTTCTCTAATTTACGTATTTAAAGCCATGACTGCTTGTGCTTTATGTCGGTAAACGGTTGTTAAATAAGAATTTGGGCTTGTATCGGTCAAGGAGTTTTATTGGCAAAGAAAGGCGTGGAGGCTTTGCTGTACAAGGCTTTGATGAAGATACTTTGAGGATATTCTCTTAGGAAAATCCCTTCTGAAGAAAAATGAAAAGGCCTAAAAAACGGGGGATTTCCCCTTGAATTATTTTACAATAGGTTAAGCCAGTTTCTGTATTAAATTATCCTTTTTGGATTTTTCTTTGATTCCGGCGAAGAAGGTTTTGATGTGCAAGTGAAATTCACCAACAGTAGCTTAACTGATATAATTCCAGATGTTTTTGTGCCTAACCAGCATGGAATAGGTGTAGCGCAGCGGCAGATTTTTTTCCATTTCCAGGTTAGGATCTTCCTTTAGTACTCCCGAAGCGTGATGACGGGCAATTTTCAGGATCTGGTTATCCTTGACGATATCGGCGATCTTCATGTTGAGAACACCGCTTTGCTGGGTTCCCATTAGATCGCCGGGACCGCGGAGTTTTAGATCGACTTCCGCGATCTCAAAGCCATCGTTGGTGCCGGTCATGGTCTGCAAACGGGTTTTACTGTCGTTCGAAAGTTTATGCCCGGTCATGAGAATGCAATAGCTTTGTTCAGCACCACGTCCCACACGGCCGCGCAGCTGGTGTAGTTGTGAAAGCCCAAATCTTTCGGCGCTTTCAATGATCATGACGCTTGCATTGGGCACGTTCACCCCAACTTCGATCACCGTGGTAGCGACCATGATCTGGGTTTCTCTCTTAACAAAACGATCCATCTCGTAATCCTTGTCGGCGGGTTTCATCTGGCCGTGAACGATAGAAATCTGGTACTGCGGAAATTCACGTGCAATACTTTCATACCCATCCATCAGGTCTTTGTAATCCATTTTTTCAGATTCCTGAATGAGAGGATATACAATATAAACCTGTCGTCCTTTTTTGATCTCCTCCTTCAGAAAAGCGAAAACTTTTAAGCGGTTACTGTCATAGCGATGCACAGTTTTGATGGGTTTCCTTCCAGGCGGCAATTCGTCAATTACCGAAATATCGAGGTCGCCATAAAGGCTCATGGCGAGGGTGCGCGGAATAGGGGTTGCGGTCATCACCAGCACGTGTGGAGGGATGTCATTTTTTCTCCATAGCTTTGCCCGCTGAGCCACTCCAAAACGATGTTGCTCGTCGATAATTGCAAGTCCCAAATTGTTGAATTTCACCTTGTCTTCAAGCAGGGCATGAGTGCCAATAAGGATATCAATTTCGCCCTTTTCAAGCTTTTCGTGAATTTCTCTTCTTTTTGAAGTCTTTGTTGAACCTGTAAGAAGGTAAATACTGGTATTCAATTCTTTACATAACTCAACTAATCCCTGGTAGTGCTGGACTGACAAAATTTCAGTAGGAGCCATTAAACAGGCCTGGAATCCGTTGTCAAGTGCTATAAACATTGACATTAAGGCTACAATGGTCTTGCCCGAACCCACATCTCCCTGCAAAAGCCGGTTCATCTGTGCGCCGCTCCCCAAATCGCTCCTTATTTCCTTGATCACCTTCTTCTGTGCGCCGGTGAGTTCGAAGGGTAAATGCTCCTTGTAGAACTCCCCGAAATTCTTCCCAATTTGATCAAAAACAAATCCTTTGATCTTCTGTTTTTGCAGAATATTTTTCCGGATAAGTTGCAGTTGGATGTAGAACAATTCTTCAAATTTCAACCTGAATTGTGCCAGGGCTAATAACTCCTGGCTCTTCGGAAAATGAATATTGAAAAGAGCTTCCGCTTTAGAGATCAGTTTTAGTTCTTTTCGGATCTCCTCGGAAAGGCTTTCGAAAAACCGGCCTTTGGTTTCGAGGAAAAGCTGTTGGATCATCTTGCTGATCACGCGGTTCGAAATTCCCTTTTTTGCGAGCATTTCTGTTGAAGGATATACCGGCTGCATAGCCGTTCGCAGTTGCTTTTTGTAATCTTCAACGGTTTCCATTTCGGGATGGGCCATGCTGAAAAGGCCGTTGTACCAGTTGGTCTTTCCGAAGACGACATAGGGCATATTCAGCTTCAGGTTTTCCCTGATCCATTTTTGTCCGCGAAACCACACCAGTTCCATTTTTCCGCTTTCGTCCACAAAATCGGCGACCAGTCTTTTCCCTCTTTTCTGCTCGACCATCCTTATGTGGGTGATCTTTCCAACCACCTGCACCTCAGCCGAAGTACGCTGTAATTCCCGAATCTTGTAAAAGCGGGTCTTGTCGAGGTAGCGGTTGGGGAAAAAATTTACCAGGTCCTGATAGGTGTGAATGCCCAGCTCCTTCCGCAGCACTTCTGCCCGGTTAGGTCCAACGCCTTTGAGGTAATCTATGGGAGTTTGCAGGATGTCGCCCTTCATGGGAAACGAAGATATTAAATCCCTTCATAATTCGGTCAAGGGCTGCTGAAAAATAAAAATACCTCCTGAAGAACCGTTATTTTACCTGCTACCGAAGCAGGTGAAAACGCGACAGATTTCGTAATTTGCTGAAGATATCTTAAACTTGAAAATGAAATATTTCCAGTTAGTGCTGTGTATATTTAGCGGTCTTTCAGCCTTTGCTCAAACGAAAGAATCTATAAATCAAACAGATAAAGCAGATTTTAGCAGGATACAGGCCGAGGTTAGTATTTATCCGGAAAAGCAGGAAGTTGACGGCGATGTTCTTTACTTCTTCGACGTGCTGCAGCCCGCGGATTCTATTTATATAGATGCTGTAAATATGCAATTTACCGACGTTTTGCTGAATGGAAAGAAAGTGAAATTCAGCAATAACGGAAAGCGTTTATGGCTGAAGAAAAAATTTCTTCCTTCTGAGGATAATCAGCTTTCTCTTCATTATACGGTACATCCAAAGAAGGCCATGTATTTTATCAACTGGAATGCCCCGGCTGAAGTACCGGCGGTAAAACAGGTGTGGACGCAGGGACAGGGAAAATATACTTCCCATTGGTTGCCGAGCTTCGATAATATGGCTGAAAAAACTGAATTCGATCTTGGGATCAACTTCAGGAATGGCTATGAAGTGATTG
>JBAWAB010000283.1:0-4270 GCA_049589035.1 Salegentibacter sp. | reverse complement strand
TGCTGAAAGCTGATGTACCGCAGGCTGCAGTAATTCCGGGACTTCTTCTAAAGATCCTGCTTCAGCATCGGTGATTTTAACTTCTGAAATACCATTTTCATCTCCGCAAATCTCAGCGATTCCCAGGGGAGTCTGAAGGTAGGTCTTCTTCATTGGTATGGTCGTTATCATTGCTTTTTATAAGTCCGATTTTATTAGCCCGACGTTCCCAGTTCTCCCGGGCGAGCTTCTGCATATCCTCAATACTGTCGCTCTCATCCATGATCTCCAGCCCGAGTAAAGTCTCGATAATATCTTCCATGGTGACGAGGCCTACCGTATTTCCAAATTCGTCCACTACCATAGAGATGTGGGCCCGCTTCTGCACGAAAATTTCAAAAAGCTCGGGAATGGGCGTATTTACAGGAGTGACAAAGATATCCCTTTTCAGCATTTTCAGGGGCTCCTTTCCCTTTTCCTCGATCATCTCTTCCAGCACGTCATCTTTGAGAATAAAGCCCGTGATATTGGTCGATCTCCCCCTGTATACCGGAATTCGTGAGAATTTGAGGTTCTTGTGGTGGCGGTGAAAATGTTCTATAGAAGTGTTTTCATCTTCGGTCATGGCTACCGAAAACGGCGTCATTACATCTTTGGCGTGTATTGACCTGAAAACGAGCAGATTTTTGATAACATTGGTCTCGCTTTCCTCAATCATTCCTTCTTCCTTGGCAGCGTCGGTCATGGCGGCAAATTCTTCAGGACTAATGGAGCTTACCCGGGCCGATTTGCCAATAAGCCTAGTGGTGAGCATCATCAGCCATAAGATACCTGTATACTTCAGCGGAAAGATCATGATCGAAAGCGATTTTGCAGTAAAATTGCCCAAACTTTGCCAAAAAGTGGCGCCAATCGTCTTGGGAATTATTTCAGAAAGAATAAGAATTGCCAGGGTCATGAGCGCCGAAACCACGCCTACAGCATTTCCGCCGTTACCATAGATCCTTTCGGCCTGCACACCCACAAGGATGGCACCCACCGTATGAGACACGGTGTTGATAGTGAGAATGGCAATGAGTGGTTTGTCGATGTCCTTTTTAAAGCTCGCCAGGGTGTGGGCGTAGGCTTTGCCTTCCTTTTTCTTGATCCTGATGTAGGCAGGCGTAAAACTGAGCAGGGCCGCTTCCAGAACAGAACACATGAAGGAAAGGAAGATGGCGATAAATGCGAAAACTAGTAGTAACAGCATATAGGCTCTGCGTTTAAATATCTAAATTAGGCATTCTTGCAGAGATACTTTCGCAAAGAAATTATAAATCCGGGGAATAATAAAAGGCTGCTCCGGGCCTTAAAACCCGAAACAACCTTTAACAACAACTAACCTTAATTTTTAGGCGATATTGGCCCTGATCATACGATCCCATTTTTGGGCTATGAAAAGACGTGCCTCCGGGTCGAGGCTATCATTGTCTTCTTCGTCGTAGAAAATGATGTCTCTGGTTTTATTGGCACCGTGATTCCAGATAAGGTCCAGGCTCACATGCACCACACGATCTTTGCTTTTTTTGCTGTGTGGCTCGGTAAAGGTTTTCTTGGAAACCTGGCTTCGGTCCAGCTCTTCAAGAGCTATCACCTCGTATTTCATTTCATTTTGAGGTTCAAGTACGACCATTTTTTTCGCCTTTTCATCCAGGCCCAGCAGCAAAGTATTGCTGATCTCAAATTGGGTTGGATCCATATTGTGCTCGCTGCAGATTTTCTTGAGATGCTTTAGCCGGCCGCGGTCTTTGGCAGATTGCTTAAAGATGATGTATAAAATTGGTCCCATAAAGAGGAAGAACAGGCCCAGACCTATGATAACTGATTCTTTTTCCATTTTCTGATTTTTTTGGAATGTGATAAACTGGATGTTTGGCGTTCTTCTTTTTATGGCTGAAAAACGTGTATTGTGGTGCAGCTCCTGAAAAAAAGAGCTACGGAAGTTGCCTTAAGAGCGGGTGTTTACCAGAAAAAATGGAAAGGGAAGATCTTGTGTTGCAGTTCCCTTCTTTTGTCGGAGATGTCGCCAACTGAAGTAGCCTTTTTAAGAGGAAGATAAGGCCGAAATGAATGCTGAAATGCCCACGGAAGTATTCCGCTGCTATTAAAATTCTTATCGTTCAGCACCTCGGGAGAAGTACCAAAATCGATGTCTTCAAAGAAAAGTTGTGGAGCCTGTGATTTCGCCTTCAGAAGTTGAAGTTCGCCAAGGTCTGCCCGAAAATTGGGATGTGCGGATGCCAAAACTTCGCTGCCTGACATCGCAACAAAAGCCGAAAGCAGCAAACTGAGCACCAGTAATTTTCGGAAATCTTTCACGAATCAAAAATACGCAGAAAGTCAATGCGCCGGCCGAAAATTTTTCAGCCTTGACAGAAATAAAAAAAAGCCTGCCTTAAAAGCCGATTTTCGTCAATTCAAGGCAGGCTGTAATTTTTATTATTTGATGATCAGGAGAGGAGCTTTGCTGCGTCTTTGGCAAAGTAGCTGGCGATCATACTCGCGCCGGCTCGTTTTATGGCAAGAAGTTGTTCCAGCATCACCGCATCGTGATCCAGCCAGCCTTTTTCAGCCGCTGCTTTGATCATAGCATACTCGCCGCTTACCTGGTAAACTGCCACGGGAACATTTACAACATTCCTGATGTCTCTTACGATGTCAAGGTAACAAAGGCCTGGTTTCACCATCACAATATCGGCTCCTTCATCAATATCCATAAGGGTTTCCCTTACAGCTTCCTCGCGGTTCGCAGGATCCATCTGGTAAGTTTTCTTGTCCTTCGGAATATTTTCGGCATCAACAGGCGCCGATTCCAGGGCGTCTCGGAATGGTCCATAAAAAGCCGAGGCATATTTCGCCGAATAGCTCATGATACCTGTTTCGTGAAGGCCTTCGTCTTCCAGGAGACTTCTTATCTCAAAGATCCTTCCATCCATCATGTCACTCGGCGCAACAAAATCGGCACCAGCTTTGGCGTGCGAAAGCGACATTTCGGCCAGGACAGCAACAGTATCATCATTCAGCACCTTTCCATCAGCGATGATTCCGTCGTGGCCAAAAGAAGAATAGGGGTCAAGGGCCACATCTGTCATCACGATCATTTGCGGCACGGCTTCTTTGACGGCTTTAATGGAACGCTGCATCAATCCTTCGGGATTAAGAGCTTCGGTTCCTGCATTGTCTTTAAGATTGTCGGGTACCTTCACAAAAAGTAAAACCGATTTGATGCCAAGATCCCAGAGTTCTTTCACTTCTTTTTTCAGAAGATCAAGGCTAAGCCGAAAATAATTTGGCATCGAGGGAATTTCTTCCTTTATATTTTTCCCTTCAACAACAAAAAGCGGGACAATAAAGTCATTAGGAGCTAATATGGTTTCACGAACCATGGAGCGTATCGCTTCATTGGTTCTTAGTCGTCTGTTTCTTCGTAACGGATACATATTCAATTTCAATAATCAGTTAACAATAATTTTTAAACCCACTCTTTGGGTTGCTTCAGAACTTCTAAAAGTTTTTCCTCCGCACTACCTGGTGCAGGATGGTGGTCGTAAACCCATTGCACGTGCGGCGGAAGGCTCATCAGGATACTTTCGATCCTGCCATTTGTTTTAAGACCGAAGAGAGTGCCTTTGTCATGCACAAGGTTAAATTCCACATAACGGCCTCTCCTGATCTCCTGCCAGTTGCGCTGTTTCTGTGAATAAGGCAGATCTTTTCGCTTTTCGACGATAGGAACATAGGCTTCAAGGAAACTGTCGCCTACTTCGGTCACAAAATTGTACCAGTCGTCGATGCTCATCTCGTCATCAGCTTTCAGGTAATCAAAGAAAAGGCCTCCAATTCCACGGGCTTCATCACGGTGTGAATTCCAGAAGTACTCATCACATTTCTTCTTGTACTCAGGATAAAAAGCCGGGTTGTATTTGTCGCAGGCCTGTTTCGAAATTTGATGAAAATGAATAGCGTCTTCTTCAAAAAGGTAATAAGGCGTAAGGTCCTGGCCGCCGCCAAACCATTGATCGATGGTTGTACCATCTTTTTCATACATCTCGAAATATCTCCAGTTTGCATGAACCGTAGGAACCATGGGATTTTTCGGGTGGATGACAAGACTGAGACCGCAGGCGAAGAAATCCACTTCGCCTACTTTGAAATACTTTTGCATCTCTTTGGCCAAAGGCCCGTGAACGGCTGAAATATTGACGCCTCCCTTTTCAAATACATTTCCGTTTTCAATGACGCGCGTTCTTCC
>JBAWAB010000282.1:0-7906 GCA_049589035.1 Salegentibacter sp. | reverse complement strand
CTGTAAACCTTTTGCGACCGATCAAATTCTATCACTATATCATAAATTCGCTCAATATCCCGGATATCCCTTTGCATGGTCCTTTTGGAACAGGTAAGCTTTTCTTCGTTCATCTCCTCCTGAAGCCTCAGGTAATCCTGGATCTCTTCGAATGTTGATGGCTTGATCGTGAGCTTGTGAATAATAAAACGGTAACGCTGAAGCCCTTCTTTTCTGGACATATCTTGAAGTTTAGATTAGTTAATTCCGGCAGATCCCGCAGCAACTTCTCCCTTTCCCTCTCACCGACAGCTAAAACTACCAAATCAAAGCGACATTTCGTGTCGCCTATAACCAGAATTGCTAAACTCTTGAGGTTTTTATCAGAATAAGGACTTTTTAGAATGAAGCGCTTTCACTCTGGGAGGTTCTTTTTTGAGCAGTAAAATTCGCTTCCATATCTTCCCATAAAATAGTTCCAGAAATGATTTTTACAGGAAAAATTTGCCTGATAATGGGCCCTCCGAGAGTTTTTACAGTAAAAATCGGCTCAATTTCAGAAACAGGTTTCCCTGAAGGCCCGTTACACTGAGATTGAGAAAAGTAACCTCGCTTTAGCGGGTTACCCTCTTGCTTTTCATTCCTCAGAAGAATTAAGGATCGCTGTTTGGAAACCCTAAGCATTGGCCACAAAGAAATAATAGCTAATCAGGCCTGTAGCTCCACTTCCTTACGCCGGTTAATTTCTCCATTCAACAGGGTTAATTCACGGCTCGTTTGCCCTTTCACAGAGGAATTTTCTTCTGCTCTCCTCAGGAGATAGGGAACAACATCTGTTACAGGTCCAAAAGGTACCAGCTTGGCGGTATTGTAGCCTTTTGCTGCAAGATTGTAGCTTATTTGATCACTCATTCCATATAACTGACTAAACCAAACCCGGGGATCATTCTTTGGAATATCCCTGTCTTCCATAATCTGGATAGCCAGATAATTACTCATTTCATTGTGAGTACCAATAAATAGGGAGATATCCTCCAGATGATCCAGGCAATAGGCCATCACGCTATTAAAGTTGACATCGGTAGCTTCCTTACTTCTGCAAATGGGAGACTTTTCGCCGTACCTGCGTGCCCTCTTGTTTTCTTTTTCCATATAAGCACCACGGACGATCTTTGCCCCAATTTTAAAATTCTCTTTCCTGGCCGTTTGATGCAGTTCCTTAAGATAATTGAGGCGATCCCATCTGTAACACTGAAGGGTATTGAAGATCAGGGCTTCCTCTTTGTTGTACTTCCGCATCATTTCTTCCATCAATTTGTCGGCAGCATCTTGCATCCAGCTCTCTTCGGCATCAGCATAAAGTCTGACATTCTGGTTTTTAGCTTCTTTACATAAACCCTCAACTCTGTCTTTTACACGATCCCATTCCGCAGATTCTTCTTTTGAAAGATTTATTCGGCTGCTCACTTTATTCCATATTTCAAACCTACCTAAAGCCGTTGGTTTAAAAATTGCAAAAGGTACTTCCGACTCTTTCCTGGCAAAAGCGATGAGTTCCTTTTTTACCTGGAAGGCCGAATCAAATTCTTCTTCACTGACTTTTCCTTCAACAGAATAATCTAAAATACTTGAAAGCTGCACCTCATTCATTTCCCTAATAATGGGTTTGCAGTCCTCAATACTGACTCCCCCACAAAATTGATCGAAAATGGTATTTTTTATAAGTGGTTGAACCGGAAGTTTAGCTTTCAGAGCAAATTTGGTAAGGGCTATCCCTGGTTTGATCAGGCTTGGTCTCCCCATTACATTAAAAAGTAGCACTGCCCGCTTGAGGTCCAGATCAGATTTTAGCTTAAAAGCAGTACCAACATTATTGAAGATTTTTTCTTTTATCATTTTACGAATCTAATTAACATGTATCCAGCATGAAAGCGGCTTGTAGAAACCTTAACCAGAATACAGCCGGTTTCATCCATTGAGTTAATAATGAGTTGACATGAGGTATAAAAAAATATTAAAAACAGGGGAAAATTAATATTTTATTAACACAATTGGAATAAGAAAATATTTCCCAAAAAATGCGTCTTCTTACATTGAAGCAAATTCGACCATGACGCTTCTTATAATAACACGCCGAAAAATGATTGTGCAGTAACAAAGTTGAAGTTTCAGCCTTTGTCATAATTTCAGAAATTTCTGATGCCTATAATCCGGAGCCTTATTACCCCAAATAGAACTTTTACCTATTTACTTTCTTTATCCTGAGCGTTTTCCATTTTTTGGTTTTCAAACGAGCGGGTTGAATATATTTTTCCGGTCTCTACTTACTTCCTTCAGAGCCTTCGCTGTTACCATTTTTTGGAGCCCGGTAAAATGGGATTTAGAATTAGGATAGGACGTATTGGAAATTTTGAATGAGAACAATTATTCTCACCCAGTCCGGCTAACTTCTAAATCCCATAACTTCGCCTGAATAAAAAAGGTAACACCCGTCAAGGCTCAGGAAATTAAGAAGGGAATGAAAACAGCGGGTAACTGCACTAACACACTGGAGCTTTGAGTTTCAATACCTGGGAATAATTTACTGGAACAACCACCATCATTTAATAGCTTATTTTTCCGAAGAAGAAAAAGAATAGAATTTCCTGCAACCCATGGATTCTTCTGTCTAAGTTATTTCAAGTCTTAAAATGCTGATATTCTGAACAAGATTACTCCGTTGGATGCAGGAAGAAACCCCCGGAGGAATACTTCCCGAAACCAGGTCTACTTAATCCTGAAATAATGATTTCAAAACCTAAAAAAATCTTCTATTTATAACCTGGGTAGGGACTCAGGTATTTTCTTATCTGGAAAAGCCGTACTTTTAACATTTTATTAAGTTTACACCTCCATGCTTCAGATAAGGTTTTTAGTCAGTTTCTTGATTCTCTTCTTTACAAGCCTATTTCTTCACTCTCAAAGCCAGCACCTTAATTGGCCATTGGGAAATGGTGTCTCAGTAAATTTCGTAACCGGAAGCCCCGTGGTATCCACAAATTGTTCCATCGATACCTTTTACCCCACTGCGGCAATATCGGATGAGAATGGGAACCTGCTTCTCTACTCTAACGGTAAGAAAATCTGGAATCGCAATCACGAGGTGATGAAAAATGGCGAAGGGTTGCTTTCCAATAGTTATACCTCACAAGGGGTAGTAATAATTCCCCAGCCCGGATCCTCAAATATTTTTTACGTCATAACCACCGATAGCGACGGGAATTATGATGTGGATTATTCAGCTTTATCTGGTTTAGATTATTCCGTTGTGGATCTAAATCTTGATTCGGGTCTTGGAGCCGTTGTGGCAGGCAAAAAGAATATAAACTTGCTGCCTCGATCTTCCGAAAAATTAACCTACATCAAGGATCTAAATGGGAACTGGATTTTCGCAACCCATTTTGAGGATAAGTTTTATTTTTTCAAAATTGACCAGAATGGCTTAAACCCTACTCCGAAAGTAATTAAAACCGGTATTAATATTCCGCCAGTCTACGGTCACTATTCTACAGGAGCAGGAACTATGAAATTTTCACACGATGGAAAGAAATTAGCTATCTCTCATACCCATACCAAGGGAGAAGATCCCGAGAATAACGCTAACAGGCATGGTTTAGTGAGATTATTCGATTTCGATATTAACAATATTAGCCTTTCCAATGAGAGGCTGGTTCTTGACCGTGGTTATCCTATGGGCATGGAGTTCTCTCCCAACAATGAGTTTTTGTATGTTTCAACAATTACTCCTTATGGAGCTGGTGGCGCTATTTATCAATATGAAGTTAACAGACAGGATATTGCCGACACTGAAGTCCAGGTTTTCTTTTCGACAATGACTCATGGGATTATGCAATTAGGTCCTGATGGTAAAATATACAAGTCTCCTGGCGAGTACAATTACAATCAGTACATCGCGGTAATTAATCACCCCAATCTTAAAGGTTTATCGTGCGATTATGATCATCAGGGGCTGGAATTGCCCCATTACTATAAATCACATTGGGGACTTCCGCAGGGATATGATAGTGCATCCAGGTTCAACATTTTAGCTGAACATTTTTGTGAAGGAGAAACTGTAAAGTTTAGTTTATCAGATTCTCTTGAAGTAAATTCTGTAAAATGGGATTTTGACGATATAGCCTCAGCTAACAATAATACTTCCGAAGTATTGTCTCCCAAACATCAATTTTCTTCTATAGGCACTTTTGAAGTAACTGCCCTGATTACTGATCATAATGGTGCTGAAGTCCAATTAACGCGTAATATTGTTATTTCCGAGACACCTATAAAAATGCAACTCGAGGATCTATATGCTTGTGAAGAGACTGCGGGATCAGGTTATTCTGTCTTCGATTTAGCGAGCGTAAAAAATGCCGTTCTCGAAAAGCAACCTGAAACTACCGTTAGCTTCTTTCACCAATCCGGAGAGCAGATTTCAGAAGAACTTTTGGGAAATGTCAGGAACATTAATGAGGAAAAGATAACTGTCAGGATTGCGAGTAAAGAGAATAATTCATGTTTTGTAGAAGTTTCATTTAGTCTAAAGGTCCAGAAAAAACCGGAACCTATAATTTTAAATGACATATATGCTTGTGAAGGAGCCACAGAAGGGACCGGTCAGTTTGACTTTTCCGGAATTATAAGAGATATTAAAGGTGATGATGATAAATTTTCAGCTGATTTTTTTGATAAACAGGGTGCAAGAATCCAAGTGCCTGCAAATGAATTTTTCACCAACACTGTTCTTTGGCAACAAGAGGTAATCGCTCGTCGAACCAACAAAAAGAGTCAGTGCTATACCGAAATGGTATTCAGGCTAAAAGTTCGAAAAAAACCGGAAGCATATGAACCAGCGATCTTGGTCGCCTGTGATGAGAACAATGATGGAATTGTAGAAGATTTTGATATTTCCAATATTGAAGAAAAAGTAATAGGTGAACAAAGTGGGGTTTTGGTAAGTTATTTTGATGAAAATCATAAGTTAATTGAAGATTTTTCTACTCCCTACAAGAATTCCATTCCTTTTGAAGAAAACATTACTATTCGCGTTACAGATACTCTCACCAATTGCTTTTCTGAAACTGTATTAACACTGAAGACTTCTTCTAAACCTCCTATAAATCAACCCACTGATTTATATGCATGTGATTTGGGCAAGGGTTATGGAAGCTTTGATCTAGCTACTCAGCAGGATGTAATCCTTGGAAACCAGCCTGGATTGAAAGTACATTTCTATAATGCAGAAGGAGAAATTTCTGAAAGATCGTACCAGAATAAGACTCCATATCTGGAGACCATTATGGTGATAGTGGAAGATGAGAAAAACAGATCCTGCTTTGCTGAAACTCAATTTGATTTAATTGTTAATCCTCTTCCGTCTATTAATATTAAGGAATCTTATTTTCTATGTAACCTGGAACCTTTTCTGGATATTGAGATTCCCACTGGTTTTAGCTCCTACCAGTGGGAATTTGAAGATGGAAGTATCATATCTCAAAATCATAATGCTGAACTCATAAAGGAAGGTACGTATACTTTGGAAGTCACCCGTGAGGCTAATGGCATTCTCTGTTCCTCTTCCCGTACCTTTAGATTAGTTCGCTCTGTCCTTCCCAAGATTGAAAGCATTAATAGTACCGATTGGTCCAGCAATAACTTTATTGAAATTATTGCCTCCGGTGAAGGCGATTTTGAATATTCTATTGATGGGATAAATTTTCAGGATGATAATGTTTTTAATAATTTATCAGGTGGTGTTTATGTCGCTCAGGTAAGAGATAAAAATGGTTGTGGCGTAGATAAAAAGGAAGTTGTGTTGGTAGATTACCCGAAACTATTTACGCCTAACAATGACGGATATAATGATCTATGGCAAATTCAGGGGTTAAGGACTTTTTCCAAATCCCAGATCTTGATATATAACAGATACGGTCAGCTATTAAAGGAGTTGATATCAGGTAGTGCGGGATGGGATGGCACTTATCAGGGAAGGCCAATGCCGGCAGATGATTACTGGTTTACAGTTAATCTTAGTGATGGAAGAAACTTCAAGGGACATTTCTCCTTACTTCGGGGCAAATAGAAATGACTGTATAGTTAAAGTTTTTCAACCAGCCCTGCAATCATTTCCTTCTTCCATGAGTGCGTACCATTGAATCTTCCCATTAAAAAAAACTATACGACTAGAATAATAAGAAAACTTTCCTCAAAAATTCACGAATATGTTAAAGCGGGACCTATTCGGTGACCAACAATTAAGGACCGTCCGGGAGGCCCTGAAATTGCTGATAAAGATCATTTTCGGTCGTTTCCTCCGACTTTGAACCTGATAAAAAATACAGGTATTTAAACACAAATTATTTATTGATAGGCGAAATCTGAATAAAACAACGGAACTAGCCATCACCAATAAATTAATAACGAAATTTTGAAGCCGCTGAATCTGAACAATACCTGCAGTTTGCTAAGTGAAGTGGATTTAAACAATCTTATAAGTGGGTATGATGTAGAATTATGATGGCGACCTAAAAGGTTAGGATTTTATAATCCCTGGCGGCTCAATGGTAGCGATAGCAGAGGATGTTGGAATTTTCCTGAGGGCTTTGAACGATGATCTTTGTTAAATGAAAATGAACAACCAATACTCCAGTATAGCTAAATATAACTAAATATTGATACGGTCGTTGTTCAGTTCGTAAATACAAGTGATGGACACAACTGGAATCTCTCAGAGGTCTTTTATAGTAGGATCGTAAAAATTCTGAGAAGAAAAAAAAGCTCATAAGGTTTTTGGCATATTTCGATGTCCTGTTCACCCTGTGGATGCTTCATATTAATTACCTGAATATTAATTCGTTAATTACCTTTTTAAAATAATTAATACCCTAAATTTAGAGTAACCAATTATTTTAAAAATGAAAATTTTCAGAAAAATTCGGGAAAGACTAATTTCAGGAAATAAGTTCAGCAAGTATCTTATGTATGCTATTGGAGAAATAGTGCTTGTGGTCATCGGGATCTTGATTGCTTTACAAATCAATAATTGGAACCAGGCTAGAAAGGATGACAGGGCGTTGAAAGAGTATTTAGTAAAGATAAAATCTCACACCATAGAAGATCTGCGTCAACTGGATACGTTAATAAAGTATAGAACACAATTGGTTGGTCAATGTAAAAAGGCTCGAATCCGCATATTAGATAAGACAGAAGACGAGGATCTTTTTCTTTTTATGAAGTGCGGAGTCGCCTTTGTAGATTACTATTTTAAGTCGAATACTGGCGGGTACGATGCATTAAAAAATTCCAATTATTTTGGTAAAATCAACAATACGCCCCTGGATTCACTTTTGACCAGATACCATGGTATAGTAGCGGATATAGCAGAAAACGAAAAAAGCTATAATGAGTATGTGGTGAATCAGGAGGATTATCTTTCTACTCAGTTTGATAGATCGTTAATTCTCGCTTCCGCCTTTTTGCCGCAGGATTCCCTGAAAATTAGAGCCACGCCACAATCTGAATATTACGAAGACTTTGCAGAATACACCGCTTCTGCTTCCTATCGAAATGTTATAAGCTTAGCAGCATTTCAACTTGATGCGATGGTATATCAGTACGGTGAATTAAAGGGCGCGGGTCAGGGGGTCATCAGAGAAATAAATGCACTTACTAAAGATTAATGATCGGAATCGGCTTAATGACCGCCATAGATGAAATAGTTTTTCAACAGGTCCTGACCTGGTATAATGTTCATACTCGGCCGTATCGGCTACAGAAATGAAACACTATCATCGGTAGTGATTTTTCATTTCAATTGTTCTAACGCCCAATTCAAACAACCCTGGGAATCCATTATACTCCAGGAATGGGGATGCCTAGTTCCATCGGG
>JBAWAB010000281.1:0-4398 GCA_049589035.1 Salegentibacter sp. | reverse complement strand
GCCATCACGGTCTTTTCTATTTCATCTTTGGGCATATCCAGCGGCAATTCCAGCGTGAACCTCATCTTACCGTTAAAAGAGATAGGGTAGGTCTTGGTACTTTCCACCAGGTATTTTTCCTCATATTCAGGATAGGCCGCGGTAGAAACCGATTCTGTATGACCCAATTTTGACCAAAGCTCTTCAGCAATATGTGGCGCATAGGGCGCTATGAGAATTGCCAAGGGCTCGAGTACTTCACGGCTGTTGCATTTTTGCGCCGTAAGTTCGTTCACACAGATCATAAATGTGGAAACCGAAGTATTAAAGCTGAACTGCTCAATATCTTCAGTCACCTTTTTGATCGTTTTATGCAGCGATTTTAAGGAATCGGCTGAAGCTTTCTCTTCAGAAACAAAGAAGCCTCTCTCCCCTCCTTCGGAGGGGTTGGGGGAGGAATGATAAAGTTTCCAAAGTTTCTTCAAAAAGCTATGCACCCCTGTGATCCCTGCGGTATTCCACGGCTTCGCCTGATCCAGCGGCCCGAGGAACATTTCATACATTCTAAGGGTGTCTGCACCAAAATCCTCACAAATATCATCGGGATTCACCACGTTGTATTTGGACTTCGACATTTTTTCCACTTCACGCCCCACGATATAGCTGCCGTCCTTTTCGGTAAGGAATTTAGAATCTGCAAATTCGGGACGCCATTTTTTGAAGCCTTCAATATCCAGTTCGTCAGAAGAATTCACCAATGAAACATCAGCATGGATTGGCTGCACAGAATTCTCTCCAACGAGATTCTTTGAGACAAAGACATTCTCCCCTTCAACTCTGTACACAAAAGCACTGGTCCCAAGGATCATCCCTTGGTTGATAAGCTTCTTAAAAGGCTCTTCCACCGTCAGATACCCGCGGTCGTGAAGAAATTTCGTCCAGAAACGGGAATACAGAAGGTGACCGGTAGCATGCTCGCTTCCGCCTATATAAAGATCTACATTCTCCCAATATTTCTGCGCTTCTTCGGAAACAAATTCATCCGGATTTCCTGCATCCATATACCTGAAGAGATACCAGGAACTTCCCGCCCAACCCGGCATGGTATTCAGCTCTAACGGAAAAACAGTCTCGTCGTCAATTTTAGAATTCGAAACTACCTCATTCTTTTTGGTGTCCCAGGCCCAGGTGGTAGCATTCCCCAAAGGTGGTTCGCCGGTTTCGGTAGGAAGATATTTTTCGACTTCCGGAAGGCGAAGCGGCAAATGTTCGCTGCCTATCATCTGCGGTAAACCTTTCACATAATAAACAGGGAAAGGCTCTCCCCAATAGCGCTGACGGCTAAAAACCGCGTCGCGTAACCTGTAATTCGTTTTTCCGTAACCCTGCCCGGTTTTCTCCAGTTCCAGGATCACTTTATTTAAAGCTTCTTTATATTCGAGTCCGCTCAGAAAGTCAGAATTGGCGATTACAGTACCTTCTTTTCCCGCAAAAGCTTCTTCAGAAATATCAACGTTCTCAAAAATATTGCGGATAGGCAGATCGAAATGTCTTGCGAAATCATAATCCCGTTGATCGCCACAGGGTACAGCCATCACCGCTCCGGTTCCATACCCGGCAAGCACATAATCCCCAATCCAGATTGGCACCGGCTCTTTGGTAAACGGATGTTCGGCATAAGCTCCTGTGAACACTCCGCTAATGGTTTTCACATCAGCCATACGTTCGCGCTCACTGCGCCTTGAGCTCGCCTCTACATAGGCCTCTACCTCAGCTCTTTGTTTATCGGTCGTGATCTTTTTGACCAACTCGTGCTCAGGAGCAAGAGTCATAAAAGTGACTCCAAAAATAGTGTCTGGGCGGGTCGTAAAAACCTTTATCCCCCTAACCCCCGAAGGGGGAATCTTATCCACTTCGGAAGTATTCTTTTGAGTTTTCAGCGCGGAATTTATTTTTTCAAGTACTCCTTCTGTATCGCCAATTACTTCTTCATTCTGAAAAAGGAGAACCTCAAATCCCTTTTCATTGA
Organism: Salegentibacter sp.; assembly: GCA_049589035.1. Taxonomy (GTDB): domain Bacteria; phylum Bacteroidota; class Bacteroidia; order Flavobacteriales; family Flavobacteriaceae; genus Salegentibacter_A. The sequence continues at coordinate 2,390 of JBAWAB010000281.1, read as the reverse complement.
GAATCTTAGTACGTTTTTCATCCTCCTCTTGAGTGGCCTGATCTACCCCTCCGTCAACCTCAACAACCAGCCGTCTTGACAAACACACAAAATCGACAATGAAATCTTCTATCAAATGTTGTCGCCGGAATTTGAATCCGAGACTCTTATTTCGTAATTGCGACCAAAGAACAGCTTCTGCTTCTGTTGGATTATTCCGGTTTTCTCTGGCCTTCTCTATTAATAAATGAGAATTATTCCCTCCGGTCATATAACCCGGTTTTCCTTTCTCTTCCCCTTTGGGGAAGGATAGGATGGGGAATTCTACCATAGCCCCTACCGATTTCCCGATCCAGTTGCGCTGACTTTCCTTCAGACTTTCGGTCCAGTCGAGCTGCTCAAGCCCCTGCAGCAAACGCTCAGCAAAAGCTGAGATTCTCATGCTCCACTGCGTCATTTTCTTTCTTACCACGGGATAGCCTCCTCGTTCAGAAACGCCGTTCACGATCTCATCATTTGCTAGTACTGTTCCAAGTTGCGGACACCAGTTCACTTCTGTTTCAGCGAGGTAAGTAAGGCGGTATTTCAGTAAAATGCGCTGTTTTTCTTCGGAAGAAAAAGCATTCCACTCTTCTGCAGAAAAATGTTCTACCTCATCGTCACATGCGGCCTTCACTCTTGTATTCCCTTCAGCAGAAAAAATTTCTTCGAGATCAGAAACCGGGCGGGACTTATCGGCTTCCTGATCATACCAGGATTCGAAAAGCTGAATAAAGATCCATTGCGTCCACTTGTAATAGTCAGGCTCGCTAGTACGCACTTCGCGACTCCAGTCAAAAGAAAAGCCAATTTTATCCAGCTGTTCGCGATAGCGGTTAATATTCTTTTCGGTAGTGAGGGCCGGATGCTGTCCTGTCTGGATAGCATACTGCTCTGCCGGAAGCCCGAAGCTGTCATAACCCTGCGGATGCAATACATTATAACCTGTATGGCGCTTGAAGCGGGCATAGATATCACTGGCGATGTATCCCAGCGGATGCCCCACGTGCAAGCCTGCTCCCGAAGGATATGGAAACATATCCAGCACGTAGTATTTTGGTTTATCTGAATCGTTGGAAGCCCTGAAAGTCTGGTGCTCGGCCCAATATTTCTGCCACCTGGTTTCTATTTCGTTGAAATCGTATCTCATTTCTTTAATTTTCTAACAGACTCAAAAAGGTCCTCCTGAACCTTGATTATCAATTATTGCAACAGCCTGCAAATTTACAATTTTAAACGGGTTAGGGGAATGCAGTTCAAAGGAATATAAGACCAAAATCCAGTGAAAGGAAAATAATCCTGATCTTTAATCAAATCAAAAGGCATATTGCCTAATTTTGATAATTAAGCTTTTAAGAAGATTTCTATGGATATTCAATCTGAAAAAATAGAGCTGGCCAAGTTGCTTTTAGACACCGAGGATCCCGAGATCATCTATTCGATCAAGGAGATCTTCCGAAAAAAGACCAGAGATTTCTGGGACGAGCTTTCCCCGGAACAACAAAAGGAAATAAAAGAAGGGGAAGAAGAGATGAGGGCAGGAAAAACAAAAGAATATGAAAGCTTCATAAGCAAATATCGTAAATGAAGCGCCAAATTAATGTCACTTTAACTGCTGAAAAGAAGCTAAAAAGCCTTTTCCGGTACCTGGATGATAATTGGTCTGAAAAGGTGAGGCAAAACCTGGTAAGGATTCTGGATCACAACCTAAAACTCATCAGTGAAAATCCTGAAATCTTTCCTGAATCTCAAAAGAACCCTGGCCTGAGGCGATGCGTGTTTACAAAACACACCAGCCTTTATTACCGCTTCAGCACAACACAAATAACTATAATCACAGTCTTTGATTCCCGACAGGATCCTGAAAAGTTGAAAAAGGATCTGTAGTTAATCCCGGCTTTTCCGTGCTTCCCTTTCCATGGGCAGCAAACATTCGTAGATAAAATGGTTTACCGGCGTTTCCACATTCAGCTTTCGGCCTTCTTTTACGATATACCCATTGAAATTCTCCAATTCTGAAGGTTTGCCAGCCATGATATCGCGCTGAGTAGAGGCCGTGGTTCCTTCCGGTTGATTTTCGACAATTTGGAAGGCCTTTTTAAGATGCTCCTTTTCTAACGGAATTCCTTTCACGTTCGCCACAGCTTTGATCTCTTCAGCAGTTTTTTGCATCAGGTCATAAAGATATTCGCTCTCCCTGATCTTATCTACAGGAACGCGGGTAAGTCCGCCGATGCCGCTAACCGTGGTAATATAGAGGAATTTCTTCCAGATCTCCAGCTTAATATCCTCTGGGATCGTATTATTAATCCCAGCCTCATCAAAAAGCTCTTTTACACGCAGGATCCTTTCGGTTTTCTCATTGTTCAGCT